>NZ_JBIVZG010000007.1:73361-305133 GCF_044759445.1 Streptomyces sp. NPDC101118
CACCCCCCCCCCCGGCCCGCGGCCCACCGGGGGGGGGGCGCGGGGGGGGGGGGCCGGGGGGGGGGGGGGCCCCCCCCCGGCCCCCCCCGCGGGGGGGGGGGGGCCCCCCCCGGGGGCCCCCCCCTCCCCGCGTTCAGTGCCTGCGCACCTCGAACTGGAAGCAGCCGTACTCGACGGCGCGCACGTGGGCCAGGACCACCCCGGGGTCGGCGAAGGCCTCGGCGAGGGCCCGGTCCAGATCCGCCTCCGGGTCCTCCCCCAGTTCCACCAGCCCGCCGCCCGCGATGCGCCCGGCCGCGTCGTAGCGGCGTACGGTGCGCAGCGCGCCGGGGAGCGCGTAGTGCCGGCCCGCCTCCGGCCCGGGGCCCCCGCAGTCCTCGGCGTGGATGAAGACGGGCCCCTGCTCGTCGTACGCGCCGGGCGCCGCCCCGGTCTCCGCCGCCCACCGCCGCAGCGGTGCGTACGACACGAGCGCGATCTCCTCGCCGGCCACGCTGCGGCGCAGGCAGCAGCGCAGCGGCGAGCCGCCCTCGGGGTCGCCGTACGGAACGCAGGCCCGGCCCGCGTCGTCACGGTCCCGCAGTTCGCGCAGGGCCGCCGGGTGGATGGGAAGTGCCGTGTAGTGGTCCATGCGCCCCACCCTGCCCGCCGGGCCCGGCGCCGTCCGGCGGGAATCCGACGTGGCGTTCGCGGAAGGGGCGGGCGGCCGGACGGTCCCGCAGCTCAGGGCCGGGCCGCCCGGGCCGATTACCGCAGGCGGGCGGGCATGACGGCATGGAAGGATGGCCCGGAACGTAACCATCGAAGGAGATGAACGCGTGCCTGGCACGAACCTGACCCGTGAAGAGGCGCAGCAGCGCGCTGAGCTGCTCACCGTCGAGTCGTACGAGATCGGTCTCGACCTGAGCGGCGCGCAGGAGGGCGGGACCTACCGGTCCGAGACCACCGTGCGCTTCTCGTCCGCCGAGGCGGGGGCGACGACCTTCATCGACCTGGTCGCGCCGGCCGTGCACGAGGTCGTCCTGAACGGGAAGTCGCTCGACGTCGCCGCGGTCTTCCGGGACTCCCGCATCTCGCTGCCGCACCTGGCGGAGGGCCCGAACGAGCTGAAGGTCGTCGCCGACTGCGCGTACACGAACACCGGTGAGGGCCTGCACCGCTTCGTCGACCCGGTCGACGACCAGGCCTACCTCTACACGCAGTTCGAGGTGCCGGACGCCCGCCGCGTGTTCGCGTCCTTCGAGCAGCCCGACCTGAAGGCGACCTTCCAGTTCACCGTGAAGGCCCCCGAGGGCTGGACGGTCATCTCCAACTCGCCGACCCCCGAGCCGGCGGACAACGTGTGGGTCTTCGAGCCGACCCCGCGGATCTCGACGTACATCACCGCGCTGATCGTCGGCCCGTACCACTCGGTGCACAGCTCCTACGAGAAGGACGGGCAGAGCGTGCCGCTGGGCATCTACTGCCGTCCGTCGCTGGCCGAGTTCCTGGACTCCGACGCGATCTTCGAGGTCACGCGGCAGGGCTTCGACTGGTTCCAGGAGAAGTTCGCGTACGACTACCCGTTCGCCAAGTACGACCAGCTCTTCGTGCCGGAGTTCAACGCGGGCGCGATGGAGAACGCGGGCGCGGTGACCATCCGCGACCAGTACGTCTTCCGCTCGAAGGTGACGGACGCGGCCTACGAGGTGCGGGCCGAGACGATCCTGCACGAGCTGGCGCACATGTGGTTCGGCGACCTGGTCACCATGGAGTGGTGGAACGACCTGTGGCTGAACGAGTCGTTCGCGACGTACACCTCGATCGCCTGCCAGGCCTACGCGCCGGACTCGAAGTGGCCGCACGCGTGGACCACCTTCGCGAACTCCATGAAGACCTGGGCGTACCGGCAGGACCAGCTCCCGTCGACGCACCCGATCATGGCCGACATCCGTGACCTGGACGACGTGCTGGTCAACTTCGACGGCATCACGTACGCCAAGGGCGCCTCGGTGCTCAAGCAGCTCGTCGCGTACGTCGGCCAGGACGAGTTCTTCAAGGGCGTCCAGGCCTACTTCAAGGCCCACGCCTTCGGCAACACCCGCCTGTCCGACCTGCTGGGCGCGCTGGAGGAGACCTCCGGCCGCGACCTGAAGACCTGGTCGAAGGCGTGGCTGGAGACGGCGGGCATCAACGTCCTGCGCCCGGAGATCGAGACCGACGAGCACGGCGTGATCACGTCGTTCGCGGTGCGCCAGGAGGCCCCGGCGCTGCCGGCCGGCGCGCAGGGCGAGCCGGTGCTGCGGCCGCACCGCATCGCGATCGGCTGCTACGACCTGGACGACGCCAGCGGCAAGCTGCTGCGCGACCGCCGGATCGAGCTGGACATCGCGGCCGCCGAGCTGACGGAGGTCCCGGAACTGGTGGGGCACCGCCGCCCGGACGTCGTGCTGCTCAACGACGACGACCTGTCGTACGCGAAGGTCCGCCTGGACGAGGTCTCGCTGGCCAACGTCACCGCGCACCTGGGCGACTTCGAGGCCTCGCTGCCGCGGGCGCTGTGCTGGGCCTCGGCCTGGGACATGACCCGCGACGGCGAGCTGGCCACCCGTGACTACCTGGCGCTGGTCCTCTCGGGCATCGCCAAGGAGTCGGACATCGGCGTGGTGCAGTCGCTGCACCGCCAGGTGAAGCTGGCCGTCGACCTGTACGCGGACCCGGCCTGGCGCGAGACGGGCCTGGCGGCCTGGACCGCGGCCACGCTGGAGCACCTGCGCGCGGCCGAGCCGGCGAGCGACCACCAGCTGGCGTGGGCGCGGGCGTTCGCGGCCACGGCCCGTACGGACGAGCAGCTCGACCTGCTGGCGGCGCTGCTGGACGGCACCGAGTCCGTCGAGGGCCTGGCCGTCGACACCGAGCTGCGCTGGACCTTCCTGGAGCGGCTGGCGGCCACCGGCCGGGCCGACGAGAAGGCCATCGCCGCCGAGCTGGAGCGGGACCGGACCGCGGCGGGCGAGCGGCACGCGGCCACGGCCCGCGCGGCGCGTCCGACCGCCGAGGCCAAGGCGGAGGCGTGGGCCTCCGTGGTGGAGACCGGCGACCTGCCGAACGCGGTGCAGGAGGCGGTGATCGGCGGCTTCGTGCAGTCCGACCAGCGGGAGCTGCTCGCGCCGTACGCGGAGAAGTTCTTCGCGGCGGTCAAGGGCGTGTGGGACAGCCGCAGCCACGAGATCGCGCAGCAGATCGCGGTCGGTCTCTACCCGTCGCTGCAGGTGTCGCAGGCGACGCTGGACGCGACGGACGCGTGGCTGGCTTCGGCGGAGCCGAATGCTGCGCTGCGGCGGCTGGTGTCCGAGTCCCGCTCGGGCGTCGAGCGGGCGCTGAAGGCACAGGCGGCGGACGCCGCCGCCGCCGCTTCCTGACCCCGCTCCCTGGTCATACCCCCCGGTGCCCCGGCCCCGCTGCCCCGCAGCGAGCCCGGGGCACCGGCCGTTCCCCTCCGGTCCGTGCGGGTCCCGTGCCGGGCGCCGGTCCCGTGCCGGGCGCGGTCCCGTGCCGGGTGCGGTGCGGGTCCCGTGCCGTTGGGGTGCCGGTCCCGTGCCGGGTGCGGTGCGGGCCGTCTGCCGGGTGCGGGCCGTTGCCCTGCGGGGCTTTCTCCCCGCCCCGCCCTTTCTCCGTTTCCCGGGCTGCGCCCGGACCCTTTCGGGGGCTCCGCCCCCGGACCCCCGCTCCTCAAACGCCGGAGGGGCTGTATTCAGCCTCGCCGGCGTTTGAGGCGCGGGGTCCGGGGCGGAGCCCCGGTTTCGGGAAGGGGCGGGGTGGGGAAACGGCTCCGCGCAGCGGCAACGGCCCGCCCCCCCACGCCGCCGCACCCGGCACACACCGCGCCCCCGGCAACGAAGCGCCCCCGGCACGGGACCGGCTAGGCGGACAGCTCCGCGAGCTGGGCCTCGAACCAGCGGACCGGCGGGACCGCGCACCCGGCGGCAGCCAGCCGCTTCGTGCGTTCCGTGCGCTCCGCGTCGCCCATCGACAGGGCCTCGTGCAGCGCCCGCGCCGTGGCCGACACGTCGTACGGGTTCACCACCAGCGCGTCCTCGCCCAGCTCGTCGTACGCCCCCGCCTCCCGCGAGAGCACCAGCGCGCAGCCCCGGTCCGAGACCACCGGGATCTCCTTCGCGACCAGGTTCATGCCGTCCCGCACCGGGTTCACCAGCGCCACGTCCGCCAGCCGGTACGCCGCCAGCGAGCGGGGGAAGTCGTCCTTCACGTACGTCACCACCGGCCGCCAGTCGGGGGTGCCGAACTCCGCCTCGATCTCCTCCGCCAGCCGCCCCACGCTCTCCGTGTACGAGCGGTACGAGGCCAGGTCCTGCCGCGACGGGTACGCGAAGGCCAGGTGCACCACCCGGCCCCGCCACTCGGGCCGCTCGCGCAGCAGCTCCCGGTAGGCCAGCAGGCCCCGCACGATGTTCTTGCTCAGCTCCGTCCGGTCCACCCGCACGACCGTCTTCCGCTCCGGGTCGCCGACGACCTCCCGCAGCTCGGCCAGCCGCTCCTCGACCACCGGCCGGTGCGCCAGCGTCCGCAGGTCCTCGGCGTCCACGCCCAGCGGGTGCACCGACACCGCCGGCGTCTCGCCCAGCTCCGCCGCACAGCGTGCGAAGTCCGCCGCCCACCGCTCGGTGTGGAAGCCCACCCGGTCCGCGCCCAGCATCCCGCGCAGCAGCTGCTCCCGGACGTCGTCCGGCAGGATCCGCAGGTACTCGGGCGGCGCCCACGGGGTGTGCGTGAAGTGGCCGATCCGCAGGTCGGGCCGGAGCGCGCGCAGCTGCCCCGGCACCAGCGCCAGCTGGTAGTCCTGGACCAGCACCGCCGCCCCCGGGCCCGCCTCCGCGGCCAGGGCCTCGGCGAACGCGCGGTTGTAGGCCACGTACGCATCCCACTGACGGCGGAACTCCGCGTCGAAGACCGGCTCGACCGGGATCTCGTACAGCATGTGGTGGACGAACCACAGCACCGAGTTCGCGATGCCGTTGTACGCGTCCTGGTAGACCCCCTCGTCGACAGCGAGCATCCGCACGCCCGCCTCGGACACCCCGCGCCGCACCGCCTCCCGGTCCCCCTCGCCCAGCGCGGCGCAGACCCAGAGCGAGCCGGGGCGCCGGGACAGGGCGGACGAGAGGCCGGAGACCAGACCGCCCCCGCCGCGCCGGGCACTGAGCGTGCCATCGGCGGCGAGGGCGTAGGAGAGGGGGCCGCGGTTGGCCGCGACGAGCACCTGCGGACCCGGCCGCGGATCCTGAAGACCGTCCTGGGTAGCCATGCGGCGAACCTAGCCCGCCTCGCGGCCGCTCAAACGTGTGTACTCCTCGATCTCCCGCATCGGCGGTCGCTCCTCCGTGTCCACGGCGTACGTCCGCGGCTCGAACCCGCTCTCGCCGCGCACGAACTGCGTCAGCTCCGGCCGGACCAGATGGCCCCGCGAGAGCCGCAGCTGAGCGGTCCGGTAGATCGCGGCCGCCATCCGCCCCAGCGCCAGCCCGTCCTGGTGCCGGTGGATGCGCACCCCGACGTCCACCTGGGCCAGCGCGTCCAGGCCCACCGTGTGCAGGGCGTCCACCAGCAGCCCCAGCTCCACCCCGTACCCGACGGGGAACGGCAGCCGCTCCAGCAGCGACCGGCGTACGGCGTACTCGCCGCCCAGCGGCTGGACGAACCCCGCCAGCCGAGGCCAGTGCAGGTTCAGCAGCGGGCGGGCCACCAGCTCCGTCACCCGGCCGCCCTGCCCGGCACCGCCGCCCGGGCCCGCGTCCGGCACCCCGCCGGCGCCGACCAGCGGCCGGTCGTACATCGCCTTGACGAACTGCACCTCGGGATCGGTCAGCAGCGGGCCGACGATCCCCGAGACGAAGGCGGCGTCGAAGTCCCGCAGGTCCGCGTCCACGAAGCAGACGATGTCCCCCGAGGTCACCAGCAGCGAGCGCCACAGCACCTCGCCCTTGCCCGGCAGCGCCGGGATCCGCGGCAGGATGTCGTCCCGGTGCACCACCCGCGCGCCGGCCTTCGCGGCCACCTCGGCGGTCCGATCGGTGGAGCCCGAGTCGACCACGACCAGCTCGTCCACCAGCGGGGTGCCGGTCTCCGGGTCCATCAGCTCGCGCCGGATGACCTCGACGATCTCCCCGACCGTGGCCTCCTCGTCGAGTGCGGGCAGCACCACGCTGACCCGGCTGCCCCGCGCCCGTTTGGCGGCGGCCAGCTGGTCGAGCGGGCGGTCGGCAGCCGACCAGGACCGGCTGGCCAGCCAGCGCTCCACCTCTTCCAGCACCCCGGATCCCCTCGTCAGTGATCGTTCCCAGTGATCTCTATCTCGCCGTTCGGACGGAACCTTCCACCTCCCGGCCCTTCGGTTACAGTCTTGAACAACGCGGATGACCATCGCATGTCGGGGGTCGGATGCCGCGCTGACAATCGAATACCGCTCATCCAGAGGGGCAGAGGGACACGGCCCGTTGAAGCCCCGGCAACCCTCCAGCCGGTCTCGTGCGCATCGTCGCGCAGCGAGGCTCCCGGCTAGGGAAGGTGCCAATTCCGTCTCATGGCGACGTCCGCCATGGGGAAGATGAGGAGAAAGGGCCTCGCCATCATGGCTTCACAGCACGCTACCCCCACCCAGGTCGACCTCGGCCCCGCCGCCGGACTCTCCTGTCGCGAGTGCGGGACCCGCTTCGACCTCGGCCCCATCTTCGCCTGCGTGGAGTGTTTCGGGCCCCTGGAGGTGGCGTACGACCTGCCCCTCGGCGACCCGGAGACCCTCCGCAAGCAGATCGAGGCCGGCCCGAACAACATCTGGCGCTACGCCCCGCTGCTGCCCGTCCCCGCGGACGTGGCCGGGAAGCCGAACCTGAACCCCGGCTTCACCAAGCTCGTCGACGCCGAGAACCTGGCCAGGGAGCTGGGCGTCACCGGCAAGCTCTACGTCAAGGACGACTCCGGCAACCCGACGCACTCCTTCAAGGACCGCGTCGTCGCGATCGCCGTCGAGGCCGCCCGCGCCTTCGGCTTCACCACCCTCTCCTGCTCCTCCACCGGCAACCTGGCCGGCGCCGTCGGCGCCGCCGCCGCCCGCGCCGGCTTCCGCTCCTGCGTGTTCATCCCGCACGACCTGGAGCAGGGCAAGGTCGTCATGGCCGCGGTGTACGGCGGCGACCTGGTCGGCATCGAGGGCAACTACGACGACGTCAACCGCTTCTGCTCCGAGCTCATCGGCGACCCGCTGGGCGAGGGCTGGGGCTTCGTGAACGTCAACCTCCGCCCGTACTACGGCGAGGGCTCCAAGACCCTGGCGTACGAGATCTGCGAGCAGCTCGGCTGGCAGCTGCCCGACCAGATCGTCATCCCGATCGCCTCCGGTTCGCAGCTCACGAAGATCGACAAGGGTCTCCAGGAGCTGATCAAGCTCGGCCTGGTCGAGGACAAGCCGTACAAGATCTTCGGCGCCCAGGCCGAGGGCTGCTCCCCGGTCTCCGCCGCCTTCAAGGCCGGCCACGACGTGGTCCGCCCGCAGAAGCCGAACACCATCGCCAAGTCGCTGGCCATCGGCAACCCCGCCGACGGCCCGTACGTGCTCGACATCGCCCGCCGCACCGGCGGTTACGTCGAGGACGTCAACGACGAGCAGGTCGTGGACGCCATCAAGCTGCTGGCCCGCACCGAGGGCATCTTCGCCGAGACGGCGGGCGGCGTGACCGTCGGCGTCACGAAGAAGCTGATCGACGAGGGCCGGCTGGACCCGTCCCTCACCACGGTCGTCCTCAACACCGGTGACGGCCTCAAGACCCTGGAGGCGATCTCGGGCACCGGCCAGACCGCCACCATCCGCCCGAGCCTGGACGCGTTCCGCGCCGCCGGCCTCGCCTGACCCCCCGCAGCTGCTCCCCGGAAGGCACAGCCCATGAGCGTCAACGTCCGCATCCCCACCATCCTCCGCACCTACACGGGCGGCCAGGCCGAGGTCCCTGCCGAGGGCGCCACCCTCGCCGAGGTCATCGAGTCCCTGGAGCAGAACCACCCCGGCATCGCCGCCCGCGTGCTGGACGACCAGGGCAAGCTGCGCCGCTTCGTGAACGTGTACGTGAACGACGACGACGTGCGCTTCGAGGGCGGCCTGGAGACGGCGACCCCCGAGGGCGCCGGCATCTCCATCATTCCGGCGGTCGCGGGCGGCTGCTGAGCCCCGTTTCCGGAGCCTTTTCCGGAGCCCGAATAGTTCATCGAATCGCCTCCTCCGCAAAAGCGGAGGGGGCGATTCTGATTGGTTGCGCGCGGTAGGGTTTGGGTAGCCCCCCTCGCTGTTCATGCCGCGCGCATATGAGCGAACAGCGGCATGGTCGACATCGGGTCAATGTACGTGTGCGATATGCGCTGTTGGCGCGTTTCATCCGGCCCGACTTGCCCTGCTGTAATCCGAATTTTCGTGCCTTCTCTGGATTCCGACGTGTCCTGAATTCTCGTCGGAATGACCTGTTGCAGACAGCACTGGTGCAGATACATTCAGCCGCGGTCGGCGCGTTACGGCGCAAGGTCTGACCCGGGTCCGCGAAGTGCGGCCCCGCGCAAGGGCCAGTAATAGGGGAGTTAGGCATGGCTCAGGGCACCGTCAAGTGGTTCAACGCGGAGAAGGGCTACGGCTTCATCGCGGTCGACGGTGGTGCGGACGTCTTCGTCCACTACAGCGCGATCCAGATGGACGGCTACCGCACCCTCGAGGAAGGTCAGCGAGTCGAGTTCGAGATCTCGCAGGGCCAGAAGGGTCCGCAGGCGGACATGGTCAAGCTCGCCACCAGCTAAAGCCGCGGCGCGATCGGCCAACGACGCATACACGTACGAGGGGCCCGCAACCCGGGGAGGGTGCGGGCCCCTCGTGCGTGCCCGTCCGCCCCGCGGCGCGCCCCGCGCCCCCCTTGATCGTCCGTCTCATCCGGTGGGCGACCTCGCCTGACTCGCTTGCACTCGGGGGGGTCGAGTGCTAATCATTGGCGTTAGCACTCTCCGGGTGAGAGTGATAAAGACGAGGACTGGGTCGGTGAGGCCGACGAGCCCGCGGGGCAAGGATCCGCAGGGCACGCAGGCCGTCCGTCGCGGGCGCTGGCGCGGTCCGGAGCATTCCACCCCAGTCCGGGAGGACCACTTCACATGGCCAAGATCATCGCGTTCGACGAGGAGGCCCGGCGCGGTCTCGAGCGCGGCATGAACCAGCTCGCCGACGCCGTCAAGGTCACCCTTGGCCCCAAGGGCCGCAACGTCGTCCTCGAGAAGAAGTGGGGCGCGCCCACGATCACCAACGATGGTGTGTCCATCGCCAAGGAGATCGAGCTCGAGGACCCGTACGAGAAGATCGGCGCCGAGCTGGTCAAGGAAGTCGCCAAGAAGACGGACGACGTCGCCGGTGACGGCACCACCACCGCGACCGTCCTCGCCCAGGCGCTCGTCCGCGAGGGCCTGCGCAACGTGGCCGCCGGCGCCAACCCGATGGCCCTGAAGCGCGGCATCGAGAAGGCCGTCGAGGCCGTCTCCGGCGCCCTGCTCGACCAGGCCAAGGAGGTCGAGACCAAGGAGCAGATCGCTTCGACCGCCTCCATCTCCGCCGCCGACACCCAGATCGGCGAGCTCATCGCCGAGGCCATGGACAAGGTCGGCAAGGAAGGCGTCATCACGGTCGAGGAGTCCCAGACCTTCGGTCTGGAGCTGGAGCTCACCGAGGGCATGCGCTTCGACAAGGGCTACATCTCGGCGTACTTCGCCACCGACATGGAGCGTATGGAGGCGTCCCTGGACGACCCGTACATCCTGATCGTCAACTCCAAGGTCAGCAACGTGAAGGACCTCCTTCCGCTGCTGGAGAAGGTCATGCAGTCCGGCAAGCCGCTGCTGATCATCGCCGAGGACGTCGACGGCGAGGCCCTGTCGACCCTGGTCGTCAACAAGATCCGCGGCACCTTCAAGTCCGTCGCCGTCAAGGCCCCGGGCTTCGGCGACCGCCGTAAGGCCATGCTGGGCGACATCGCCATCCTCACCGGTGGCACGGTCATCTCCGAGGAGGTCGGCCTCAAGCTCGAGAACGCGGGCCTGGACCTGCTCGGCCGCGCCCGCAAGGTCGTCATCACCAAGGACGAGACCACGATCGTCGACGGTGCCGGTGACAGCGACCAGGTTGCCGGTCGCGTCAACCAGATCCGCGCCGAGATCGAGAACTCCGACTCGGACTACGACCGCGAGAAGCTCCAGGAGCGCCTCGCGAAGCTCGCCGGCGGCGTGGCGGTCATCAAGGCCGGTGCCGCGACCGAGGTCGAGCTGAAGGAGCGCAAGCACCGCATCGAGGACGCCGTTCGCAACGCGAAGGCGGCCGTCGAGGAGGGCATCGTCGCCGGTGGTGGCGTGGCCCTGCTCCAGGCCTCCGCGGTCTTCGAGAAGCTGGAGCTGGACGGCGACGAGGCCACCGGTGCCAACGCCGTCAAGCTGGCCCTGGAGGCCCCGCTGAAGCAGATCGCCGTCAACGGTGGTCTCGAGGGCGGCGTCGTCGTGGAGAAGGTGCGCAACCTCCCCGTCGGCCACGGCCTGAACGCCGCGACCGGCGAGTACGTCGACATGATCGCCGAGGGCATCATCGACCCGGCCAAGGTGACCCGTTCCGCTCTGCAGAACGCGGCCTCCATCGCGGCCCTGTTCCTGACCACCGAGGCCGTCATCGCCGACAAGCCGGAGAAGGCCGCGGCCGCTCCGGGCGGCATGCCGGGCGGTGACATGGACTTCTGATCGGCCCCTGGCTGATCGGCAGGTCCTGAGGATCCACGGATCCGAAGAGCTGTAGGCAGAGGGCGGCACCCCCGACGGGGGTGCCGCCCTCTGGCGTTGTGCGGGCGCGAGGTCCTCGGGGCCTCAGCCGATCTGCGGGTAGACGTTCCAGTTGTGGTTGCCGCCGACCTCGCCGTCCGGGCCGTCGCCCTGCACGGCCTTGCGGGCCGCGAAGGTCGCCGTGCCGGAGCCGCCCGTGGCCAGGTAGACGTACACCTTGCCGTAGCCGTCGCGGCCGATGACGTCGGCGCGGCCGTCGCCGTTCTGGTCGCCGGTCGCGGCGATGGTGTTGTACGTGTTCCAGCCGGAGCCGATCAGCTGGCGGGACTTGAAGGGCGTGGTGGCGCTGCCCGTGCCCGGGTAGATGTAGAGGTTGCCGTCGGTGGCCTGGGCGATCAGGTCGGTGCGGCTGTCGCCGTTGACGTCCCCGCTGCCGACCAGTGCCTTGTACGTGCCCCAGCCGCTGCCGACGCGGACCGGTGCCGCGAAGCCGGTGCCGGTGCCGTTGCCGGCGCGCAGCCAGAGGACGCCCGCGGTGTCGCGGGTGACCAGGTCGCCCCGGCCGTCGCCGGTCAGGTCGCCCGGGCCCGAGACCAGGTTGGTGGTGGAGAAGTCGCCGGTGACCGGGGCGTTCTTCTTGACGTTCGTCAGCTGTCCGCCGCCGAAGGCGAGGACCGCGGCTTGGTTCGAGCCGTCGATCCCGGTGGCCATGACCAGCTTCCTGCCTGCGGGGAAGGTGCCGGAGGTCTCGTAGGACGGGTCCAGGCCGTCGGACCGGTTGGCGTGGAAGTGGAGCTCGCCGGAGGAGTTGACGCCGGTGATGCCGTGCTTGCCGGGGACCGGGTTGCCGCCCTCGTTCACCGCGCGGGCCATCCACCACCAGCCGTTGCCCCAGGTGCTGCGGGGCTGGAACGAGCCGTTGCCGTTGGAGAGGTAGTAGTAGACGTCGCCGGTCGACTTGAGCGTCATCAAGTCGGCCTTGCCGTCGTGGTTCTGGTCGCCCTGCGCGATGATCTTGGTGAAGCTGTTCCAGCCGCTGCCGACCTTGACGCGCGACTTGAAGGGCGCGGTCGAGCTGCCGGTGCCCTTGTAGTACCAGAGGTAGCCGGAGCGGTCGCGGGCGAGGACGTCGCCGACGCCGTCGCGGTCCAGGTCTCCGGCGCCGACGAGCTGGTCGTAGCCGGACCAGCCGTAACCGACCTTCGCGCGGGTGGAGAACGGGTTGCCCGTGGAGCTGCCGTTGCTCTTGTACAGGTACAGGTCCCCGGCCGGGGTGCGGGCGATCAGGTCCGGGCGGCCGTCGCGGTTCAGGTCGTCGGCGGCGACCACGCGGTCGTAGATCTGCCAGCCGGTGCCGGTCCAGGTGGGCGCGAGGGTGCCGGACGCCGTCGCGGTGTGCAGCGAGAGGCGGCCGTCGGCGGTCAGCTGGAGCACCTCGGGCCGTCCGTCCCCGCGGACGTTGCCGAGGCCGATGACGTCCTTGGGCTGGGAGGCCGGGTAGCCGTAGTACGTGTAGTTCTGGGCCCGGACGTACTTCGTGGACCACATGGTCCCCCCGCCCGACGCGTACCGGAACAGCAGGTCGTTCTGCCCGTCCCCGTCCACGTCCGTGCGGGGCTTGAGGGTGGTGGCCGCGTGGGCGGTCGCACCGCCGGCCTCGCCGGGGACCGCGGCGGGCAGGGCGGTGGCGAGGCCGCTCGCCGAGAGGACGAAGGCGGCGCAGGCCGCGAGACGGCGCAGCCGGCGGCTGCGGTCGCGGCGGGTGTGAGTGGACAACTGGCTCCCCTGGGAACGTACGTCTGGCGTCCGCACCCTAACCACGGGGATCTTGAGGTGTAAGAGCTTGCCGGTACAACCTTTCCCGCTCTCGTAGGTCGGCCGTGGACCCGCTCTGGTTCACTGGACGCATCATGAGCGACCTCTTCGTGAAGATCTGTGGCCTGCGGACCGAGCAGGACGTCGAGACCGCCGTCCGGGACGGCGCCGACGCCGTGGGCTTCGTCTCCGCCGCCAGCCCCCGGCAGCTCGACGCCGCCACCGCCCGCCGGCTGGCCGCGCTGGTGCCCCCGCACGTCCTGACCGTCGGCGTCTTCCGCGGCCAGTCCGTGGAGGAGGTGCGACGCTTCACCGAGGAGAGCGGGCTGCGGGCCGTACAGCTGCACGGCGAGGAGGGCCCGGAGTTCTTCGAGGCGCTGCGCGCAGAGGGCCGGACCCTGCTGCGGGCCACCTCGAAGACCGACGTGCGGCGCTGCGGCGAGTACGGCGAGGACCTGCTGCTGCTGGACGCGCCGGACCCGGGCTCGGGCAAGCCGTGGAACTGGGGCGCGGCGGACTTCACCGCCCCCGAGGGCCGCTGGCTGCTGGCCGGGGGCCTGCACCCGGGCAACGTCCGGGAGGCCGTGGAGACCACCGGCGCGTGGGGCGTGGACGTCTCCAGCGGCGTGGAGAGCGCGCGGGGAGTGAAGGACCCGGCCCTGATCACGGCGTTCATCAGGGCGGCCCGCGGCTGACGGGGGTCAGCGGGTGTAGTCCTTGAGCTTCTCGGTGTCGAGGGTGATGGCGACGGGGGCGGGGAGCCGGACCCGGGCGCCGTACGGGTGGCTACGGCGCTGGGCGTACTTGCCGCGGGCGGGTTCCGCATAGACGACCAGCTCCTGCGCGTCCCGATCGATGAGCAGGTACACCGGGATGCCTGCTGCCGCGTAGCCGTCGCGCTTCTCGCGGAAGTCGCGCCGGTCCCGTGCCGGGCGGTGTGGGCTGACCTCCACCGCCATCAGGACTCCGTCCGGAGCCGCCCACTCGCCGGACCCTCTGAAATGCCCCACGGGTGCGAGCACGCCGGCCGGTCGGTACCGACCGGTGCAGGAGCGCTCGGTGACGAGCCCCAGCGTCTGGTAGAGGCCGAGCTCGGGGCGGAGCTCGAAGCAGAGGCGCACGAGCCACATGACGATCTCACCGTGGGTGCCGTCCGTGGGCGGCCGGACCTCCAGTTTCCCGTTGATGAACTCGATCTGGACCGTCTCTGGGGCGGTGTGGGCGAGCTCCTCGAAGTCCTCGACGGGCATCTGCGCGGTGTCGGCGTCCGTCATGCGCGTGTCCCTTCGCGGATGCGAGAGGCGTGGGCGCGGACCTCGTCCGGGGTGAGAGGGGTCGCGCGGGGTGGGGGCACGGGCTGGTTGCGGCAGGGGCCGCAGAGGCCGTCGCGGAAGGCCGACGGCGGGCCGGGGGCCCGGCAGTCGGCGCATTCCGCGCGGACCGGGGCCGGGGGGCGTTCCACGGGGTCGGGCGGGAGTTTGGCTTCGAGGCGCTTGCGGACGAAGGCGGCCGGGTGGTGCACGTCGCGGGGGAGTCCGGCGGTGAGGGTCAGCGTGATCTGAGCGCCGGTCGCGCCCTTGGCCAGCCACGCTGCGACGAGCGGGGCGAGGGTGGAGCAGTCGGCCTTGGAAAGGGTGAGCCTCGGATCGTGCCGGCCGAGCCCGGCCAGGATGCCGAAGGCGCTGTACCGGCTAGGGGCCGGTGGTGGGGGTTCGGGCGCTGGTTCGGGTGGCGGTGGGGCGGTGGGTGCGGGGGCGTCCTTACGGGTGAACCTCGCCCACCAGGCCCCGTCCCGGGCGGTGCGGGAGAAGTAGGTGCGGGTGACCCAACTGCTGCCGATGCGCTCGCGCCGGCGGCAGAGGTGGCCGGCGTCGACCAGGCGGTTCAGCGCGGTGCGGAGTGCGCACTGGCCCCAGAGCGGCAGGACAGCGGCGAGGGTCTTCACGCTGATGTCCGCCCCGTCGGGCAGCCGGTCGATGTACGACGCGACGGCCGCCTCGCGGATCGGGAGGTCGGAGAAGTCGTTCCGCGTGCGGGCCAGTTGGTCCGGTGCGGTGATTTTTCCGTAGCCGGGCTTGGCGAGGGGGTGCGGCGCGGTCGTAAACTTGATGTCAGACATGGGGATCGTTGAGTCCGATCTCGATGCTTAGGCCCTCGTCCGGTGTTGGCGCACCGGCGGGGGTCGTCTTTTTTGCCGTCTCGCCGCAAGCTAGACCCTCGCGACCTTCCGTCGCAAGTCGCTCACGATTAGTCATCCCGGCTGGTCTGGCGGCCAGTTGGGCGCGTGACGGGGAGGGAGGGTGGGTGGGTTAAACCCACCTCCCATTCCTTCAAAAAGGGGCCCGAGCGTGGGGGCTTGAGCCTCGGGGCGCTCAGGTGCTGAGGAAATCGCCGCGCTGGACACCGTCGAGGAACGCGGTCCACGCGGGGGCGGGGAACACGAGCTTCGGGCCATCGGGGTTCTTGGAGTCCCGGACGGGGACGAGGTCGCAGTGCGGGGCGATCTCGATGCAGTTTCCGCCGCTGCCGTCGCTGTACGTGGACTTCTGCCAGCGGGCGACCTCGACACAGTTGTCGCCGTCCCCGCTGCTGTATGTGGACTTGAACCACTCGGCGGTGCTCAGGTCGTGATCAGTGCTCGTCATGCGCGTAATCCTCCGCCACCGATGAGATCAGAGCCAGGGAAGCTTCCGGCGAGAGTGCGCTGGCCACAACGAGCTCGTAGGTCAGTTCGTAGTGCGCGACGGTCGCCGGATCGTCCAGGAGCTGACCGGTTCCCAGTCCCTCAACGTAGGCAAGTCGCGGCTCGTCGTCGAAGGCCATCAGCTTCAGAGCTCCGCCCTGTGACATGTGAGCCCCGGCCGCGAACGGAAGCATCTGGAGGATGACCCGGCGGCGGCGAGCCAGCGCGATGAGATGGTGGATCGCCTCGGCCATGACTTGCCTACCGCCTACCTCGCGCCGCACTGCGGCTTCATCGAGCACGACCCACAACATCGGCTTTGTTGGGTCATCGAGGAGCCGGGCGCGCTCCAGCCGGGCCGCGATCAGCTCTTCGATCAACGGCTCCTCAGCCGTTGGCCTCCTGGCCCAGAAGACCGCTCGTGCATAGCGCTCGGTCTGGAGGAGACCCGGGATGAGCTGGGGTGAGTATTCCTTGATCTGCGTCGCCCGAGCCTCGGCCTCAGCCGCTTCCGCGAAGTGGTCCGGGTACTTCGACTTCGTCGCGGCCGCGCAGTTCCGCTCGAAGTAGCCGTCCGTCCGCAGGACGCGGTCGATCTCGCGGGCCTGGTCCGGCTGCATCCGCCGGGTGCCCGCCTCCAGCTGGCCGATGAACGAGCCGCTGACGAACAGCGGGGCGCCCAGCTCTTCCTGGGTGAGGTCGGCCTGCTTCCGGCGGAACCGCAGCTCCGCGCCCAGCATGGCCCTCGGTGACGAGGAGGGGTCGAGTTCGCGAGGTCCGGCCATGACGGGGGTCTCCCAACGCTCGGTCCAGCAGACGCGGTTGTTGGCCGCGCCGCACTGTCCAGGCTAGCCACGCACCGCCACGCTGTGTGTGCAAAGCCCGTACTCAGCGTGGAGGGAAAGCGCGTGGACATGGATCTCGTACAGGTGGCGGAAGAAGCGCTCGCCGAGCTCAAGGAGGGGCTGGCCGGGGTCGGGATCACCCTGCCGTCGGTCCGGCTGGACCCGGTGTCCAGCGCCGGGAGCTACCCGCGCCCGCTGATCGACCTGGGCCGGTGCAACCCCGCCACCGCCCGCGAGCTGGCCGCCGTACTGAAGGGCGAGCGGCTGCGCGGGCGGGTGCGGGAGCTGAACCGGGCGGCTCAGCAGAGGCCGCGGTAGGGCGCGTCCGGGATGTAGGTCTGCCACTCGGCCTCGGTGATGTCCCGGCCGACCTTCCTGCAGATCTGCTCGGCCAGGCTGCCCGGGTCGAGGTCGAAGGTGTGCACCTGCGCGCCGCTGACGGCGCGCAGGGCGTCGCCGTCGAAGGACATGGCGTCGATCTGCCGGCCGGTCACGTTGAGCGGCTTGCCGAGGGCGAGGCGGGAGCCGACGTCCCACAGCTGGACGGAGTCGCCGTTGACGACGAGTGCGAGCTGCTTGCCGTCCGCCGAGTACGACAGCCAGTCCGTCAACTGCCCGTAGCGCTCGCCGCCGCGTACGAGGCCGCTGGGCAGCAGGGCCTTGCGGGTGCGCGCGTCGCCGTCCCAGATCTCGATCCAGCCGGATTGCCGGAGCAGGGCGAGGGAGGTCCCGTCGGGGGCGAAGGCGAGCTGGCTGTTGCGGGCGGAGCCGAAGACGCCCTTCCGGGTCTTGCCGGTCCGCAGGTCGAGTTCCTCGCCGGCCGTGGTGAGCAGGCGGCGGCTGTCGGGGCTGAAGGTGCCCAGGCCCTCGGTGCCGGTGAAGGTGTGGACCAGCTTCCGGGAGCCCGTCTCCCACACCTGGGTCGTGTAGCCCTCGCCCGTGGGCACGCCCGCAGGGTAGCCGGTGAGCGCGACGTGGCCCGCGTCCGGCGAGATGGCCAGGTGCATGATCCTGTTGCCCGCGGGTGCGGTGAGGCGGCCGGTCTCCTTCCCCGTGGCCGTCTCGCGCACCACGATCTCCCGCCGCGTCTGCGTCTCGTCTGTGTAGGCCAGGAATCGGCCGTCGCTGCTGAGGGCGCTCTTCGGCCGGGAGTCCTGGGCCTCGATGCTGTGCTGGGTGACGGGGGCTGCCACCCGCTTGCCGGTGCGGAGGTCGAGCAGCTGGATCGGGTGGTCGGTGAGACGGGTGGAGCCGATGACCGCCGTACGGCCGTCCGGGGAGATCGCCACGCCCTTGGCGTCCGTGTCGTCCGAGGCGGCGGCCAGGACGGCGCTGACGTCGACGGACTGCACCTGGTCCGCGTTCCGGGACTCGTACCGGAGGGTCTTGGCCGACTCGTCGAGAACCACGGTGCCGATGTCATCGCCGGAGGTGTCCTGGCGTGCGCCGGTGGGGATGCGGACCAGGGGCTTCTTGGCGTCGCCGACCTTCCAGATCTCCAGCATGCCCGGGTAGGGGCTCTCGTCGTCCGTCTCGCCCACCAGGTAGCGGCCTCCCGAGCTGAAGTGGAGGTCGGACTCCTCGGAGTCGAGGTGGCCCACCTGCCGCCCGCCGCGGACGTCGTAGACGAAGGTCGCGCCGCCGGTGCTCCGCATCAGCACGAGGCGGCCGTCCGGGCTGAATTCGGTGTCCTTGCATTGCCTGCCGATGTCGCCCCCGTCGGACGGGGCGACGACCGTCCGGGCGGTGCCGAACCGGTAGACCCTGATTGGCGTGCCGTCCGGGCAGGTCACGGTGTGGTCGCCGTCGGGGGAGACGCTCTCGCCGCGGGCGAGCGTGGTGAGCTCCTTGCCCGTGCGGTCGATGACGCGGTAGGCCTCGTCGACGCGGTTGGAGTAGACCGTCACCTGGCCCTTGTTCGTCACCGACTGGGGCACCAGGTCGTCCCGGAGCTGCACGGGCGGGCCCAGCGGCTTGCCGTCACGGGTGGAGACCAGCAGGACGGTGTCGTCCTTGCGCTGGATCGCCACCACAGTGCCGTCGGGGCTCATCTTGGGCGGGTCCACACCCAGCTCGGCGGCCTTCACGGGGAACGTCAGCTCGGGGCGGGCCGCGCCCGCCGTGCCCTTCGCGAGGTTCCACATGGACACGCCGAGCGGGCTGTACGCGAAGACCCGCCGGCCGTCCGGGGTCAGCACCCGGCCCGCGGTGTCGCCGTCGTTGACGTCCGGCAGCGGGACCGCCGACCGCTCCCGCTGCGCCGCCGCGGCGAAGAGCGCCGCCCGCGCCTCCGGGACCGGGGAGATGCGGTACGCCGCCAGGCCCAGCAGCATCGCCGTGTCCGGCTCGGTGCCCCGCAGGGAGTCCGCGGCCTGGGCCACCGAGCGGGCCGTGGCCTGGGCGGCGCGGAGGTCGGCCTCGCGGTTCTGGAGGTACGCCACGCCGCCGGCCAGCAGCGCGATCACGGTGACCGCGGCCAGGCCGGACAGGAGCTGCCGGCGGCGGCGTACGGCGCGGGTCGCGGCGGCACGGGAGGCCTCCAGGAACGCCAGCTCCGGCGGGCTCGGGCGCAGCTGCGGGGCGGCGGTGGGGAGCCAGTCGAGGAGGGTGCGCAGTTCGGTACCGGTGAGGAGGTCCTCGGAGCGCTTGCCGTGCGCGTCCCAGCGGTGCACCGCCCAGGTGACGCGCTGGCGGTACGCGATGCCTGTGCGGTCGGCGTCGGTCCAGGTGCGCAGCCTGCGCCAGGCCGGGAGGAGGGCGGTGCTGACCGGGCGTACCGAGCCGTCGGCCTCGGTGACCAGGGCGCCGGCCGCCGTGAGGGCCTCGGCGGCGCGGGCGGTGGCGCGCTGCTCGGACTCGGGCCGGCCGCCGAAGAGTTCGGCGGGGGTGACGGTCCGGACGGTGTCCTGGGAGCCGTCGGGGGCCGTGCCGGGGACCACGAGGCGGAGCAGCAGGTCGTGTGCGGCGAGCTGGGCGTCGGGCGCGAGTGCGGCGTAGGCGGCTTCGGCCCGGTCGCCGAGCGGGGGGACCGCCTCGGTGGGCTGGTGGGGCGCCTCGTCGGCCTGCCGGGCACCGGCCCTGAGGAGGTCGAGGCGGGGGTCGGCGGCCTGCTGTCGGGGGAGGGCAACGCGGGGGTCGGCCACGCGGGGATCGGCGGGGACGGTCGGGGTCTGGGTCGCCGGACCGGCCGGGCCTGTGGGACCCACCGGACCCGCCGGGCTCACCGGGCCGGCCGGGGCCGCTGGACCGGCCACGGCCGCCTCGCCCGTCGCCGCCGCGATCAGGCCGGCCAGCAGGTCGGGGGCGCCGGGGCGCAGGGCCGGGTCCTTGGCGAGGGCGGCGGCGATCAGCGGGCGCAGCCGGGCCGGTACGCCCGAGAGGTCGGGGTCCACGGAGGCGGTGCGGTGGGTGACCTCGGCCCAGTTGTCGCCGCGGAACGGCTCGGCGCCGGTGGCCGCGTACAGCACGACCGCGGCCCAGGCGAAGACGTCGGCGGCGGTGGTGGCGCGCTGCCCCATGAGCACCTCGGGCGCCATGTACCCCAGGGTCCCCATGATCGCGCCGGTGGCGGTCAGCGACATGTCGGGGGCGCGGGCGATGCCGAAGTCGATGATGCGGGGGCCATCGGGGCCCAGCAGCACGTTGCCCGGCTTGAGGTCGCGGTGGATCACCCCGGCGTGGTGGATGGCGGCCAGCGCGGTGGCGGCGCCGGTGGCCAGGCGCAGGGCGGCGTCCTCGGAGAGGGGGCCGTGGGCCCGTACCCGCCCGGCCAGGGTCGGCCCGGCGACGTACTCGCTGACCAGGTACGGGCTGTCGCCGTCGACCGCGGCGTCGAGGATGCGCGCGGTGCAGAAGGGGGCCACCCGGCGGGCTGCCTCGGCCTCCTTGGCGAAGCGCTCGCGGACGAACGGGTCCGCCTCGCGGTGCAGCACCTTCAGGGCCACGCGGGCCCCGTCGGCGTCGTACGCCTCGTACACCACGCCCTGCCCGCCCGCGCCCAGCCGCGAGGCGAGCCAGTACCCGCCGACCCGCTGCGGATCGTCCGGCAGCAGCGGCGTGCCGGCTCCTCCGGTCGTCGCCGCGCCCTGCTCCGTGCTGGCCCCTGCCATGGTCCGTCCCCCCTCAGGTACCGGTGGATGGTATCTGCACTTGGAGCCAAGTCCCCTGTCCAGTCCCATTTCTGACGGCTGATCGGCGGCGCCCGGGCCGCCGGAGTCCGGGCGGCGTCTCCCGCGCGTGGAGAATGGCTCGCGTCCGGGCGTACCGAGGGCCCGGGCAGGACGAGAGCGGGGTACAGATGGCGGTCGGGGTGCACCAGGCCCTGGAGGACGCGCAGTTCGACTTCGTGCTGGCGCACGTGGACGGGCCGGTGCTGGCGTACTTCTGGGGGGTGTGGTCGGCGGGCTGCAAGGAGCTCGACCCGGTGGTGCGGGACCTGGCCGCCGAGTACGCAGGACGCCTGACGGTCGTGCGCACGGACCTCGTCCGCTGCCCGGCGACGACGAAGCGCTACGGGGTCACGGGCGCCCCGGCCATGGTCCTGCTGCGCGCGGGCGAGGTCGTGGAGACGGCCCCGGCCCCCCTGACGGAGACGGATCTCCGCGCCTTGGTGTCCCGCCACGTCCCGTCCACGGACTGACCCCGCCCGCCGGGGGCGTCGCGCCCCTCACACGATCGTGGGACGCCGGTCGGAGCCGGTCCGGGCCGCTCGTCCCCGGCTCTACGCTCGCCGCACCGAACGAGAGGGACGTCGATGGCGGACGGCGACCGGCCAGGACCCGACCGGTGGTGGGAGTACCTGCTGGAGACCTGGCGGGAGCTGGACGTCCCCGACGGCTGGCGGGCCGAGATCGATGACGGTCGGATCGCGTTGCTGCCTCCTGCACACCCGCACGTGCACGCTGTCAGAGCCGTCATCCAGCGTGCGCTGTACGGGGTGCTGCCCGAGGACTGGGGGGTCTACCAGGTGCTTGCCCTCCACCTCTCTCCACCAGGCAAGGTGTACGTACCCGACCTGGTGGTCGCGCCGTCCGAGCTGTTGGACGGCGAGGACCCGGACGTCGCGAACCCGATCGACGCGTCCGAGGCCTTGCTCGTAGCCGAGGTGACCTCGAAGGGCAACGGCCGTGACGACCGGGGGAAGAGGCCGTGGG
Source organism: Streptomyces sp. NPDC101118 (assembly GCF_044759445.1). Lineage (NCBI taxonomy): Bacteria > Bacillati > Actinomycetota > Actinomycetes > Kitasatosporales > Streptomycetaceae > Streptomyces > Streptomyces sp. NPDC101118. The sequence goes on from NZ_JBIVZG010000007.1 coordinate 94,694, forward strand.
CATACGCCCACGCGTGCGTTCCGGTCTGCCTCCTCGTCGACCGCTTCGACGAACACGGCCCGACCACCACGCTCTTCGCCGAGCCGGAGAACGGTGCCTACACGCACATCGAGCGGATCGCCTTCGGCAAACCGCTGGTGCTGCCCGAGCCGTTCGGGCTGAGCATCGACACCGGCGCCTTCCCCCGCTGAGCCCCGGCTGCCTCCCCGTCCGGCGGAGATCAGGCCGGGTCCGCGCCCTCCGGAGGCACCGGGGACAGGCGCGCCGCCGCCCGCCTGACGCGGGCGTACGCGGCTGCGGCGGCGCCCGCGAGGCCCGCGGCCAGCGGGGCGCCGAAGACGGCGTGGGGGAGGCCCGCGGGGGTGACCATCTGGTGCAGGGCCCAGGTGACGGCCGACGGGACGGGGCTCGTGGCGGCGCCGGCGCTGTCGATCAGGCGCTCCAGGACGGCGGCGTAGAGGATGCTGCCCGCCGTGTACGCCGCCCAGGTGGCCAGGACCGTGCGCGCGGTGCCCGGGAGCGACGGCAGCAGGCGCCGGACGCCGGCGTGGACGACGACGAAGGCCAGCAGGAAGGCCTGGGCGGCGTAGACGAGGATCAGGCGTTCCAGGAGCGGGTTGACGATGGAATGCTCCGTGTCCGGGATGCCGAGGATCACCGCGTCGCGCAGCGCGCCCGCGCACACGTCGGGCCAGGCCGCAGGCCGGCACCAGAACTCCAGCGCGGGCTGGGCGATCCGGCCCAGGTGGCCCTGAGTGTGGAGGAGCAGGACGGCCAGCCCGGCCCCGGCGGCCAAGACCGACACGCCGAATGTGGTGGCGCGGGTGCCGGGCGGGCCGAGTATCCGGCGGGACCAGGGGAGCGTCGTGTCCGCGGTCGCAGCGGGCCGGGAGGAGGCGGCCACACCGGTGGTGGCGTCCGGCTTCTCGGCCGCTCCGGCGTCGGCCTCCGGCCCTTCGTCCGCGTCCGTGTCGGCCTCCGGCTCTTTGCCCACGTCCGCGCCTGCGTCGGCCTCCGGCTCGCCGCTCGCCGAAGGGGCGCCGGCCACTTGCGCGCCGGCCACCGCCGCGACGGCCGCCACAACGCTTGCCGTCAGAGCGCCCACCAGTCCCAGCACGACCGCGTGGCCCGCCCAGGCGCCCGCGTCGGTGAGCAGGTCGCGGGCTGCGTCGCCGCGTTCCCCCGGCTCGGCGGAGAGCGCACCCGCCCGGGTGATGGCGAGGGCCAGCAGGTTCGCGAAGGGCGCGAGCGCGACGTAGGCGCACTGCAACGCGTACTGAAGGGTGAGGTCGGCGGCGGCCCGGCCCCGAGGGGCGCCGCGTACGAGGAGCCGGGTGAGGGCGGTCAGTACGCCCACGAAGGCCACCGCCCACCAGGCTTCGGCGGCCGCCGCTGCCCAGCCGGTCTCGCCGCCGTAGCGGAGGGTGGGGGAGACGGTCAGTAGCCGGAGGAAGTCGGCGAGCGCGGGCGGGCCGTCTTCGGCCGGTGGCAGGGCGTCGGCCCAGCGGAGCTGGAACGGCAGCGCGCCGAGCGCATGGGCGGCGAGCATCGCGAGCGCGGCCGCCGGAAGCGGGCTGCGCAGGGGACCCAGGAGCGCGGACAGCCGGCTCACCGGGTGGCCGCCGCCGAGACGCGGAACGGTCGGCCGTCGTCGCCGATGTCGGTCTGGTGCTCCTCCTCGCCGTCCCACCAGGTGAGGGTGGCCCGCCACTCGGTGTAGTGCGCCTGGCTGCGGCCCGCCGCGAACAGGTTGTAGTAGGTCCGGTCCGTGATCTCCACCGGCAGGGAGATCTCCTTGCCGGAGTTGCGGCTCTTGGCCGCCTCGCGGGCGGCCCGCTGCTGCGGGCTGGTCTGGAGGTGCCGGACGGGGACCGGGCGGCCGACGGGCAGCGTGTCGAGGTCCACGACGAGGACGTCGGGATCGAACTGGCCGCCGCAGTTGAGCGACGGCGTGGGGGATCCGGGCAGGGGAGCGTCGCGGCGCAGCACGGTGATGGTGATGTCGCGGAGCTGCACCGGGCGGTCGGAGTTGCCGCGGACGCTGATCTGCGTGCCCACTTCGGCGAAGTGGGTGATGGACCGCTCGCGTTCCCACCGGTCGAGGAGCCGGCTGCTGGTGCTCGCCTGCAGCACCGCCTTGCTCAGGTCTTCGTGGCCGGGGGCGATCATCCAGCGCGAGAAGCACGCGTCGTTCTCGGGGCGCGCGTACACGGACAACTCGTCGCCGAAGAGTGAGTCGTACGCGGCCGTGACCGGTGGGGTCAGGACCGGGACGAGCGCGAGGGCGAGGCCGACGGCGGTGAGTTTGTTGGTCGTACTGGCCGCCCCGAAGCGGCGTGCCGCGCGGCGCAGGCGGCCGGGGGCGGCGGGTGTCGCGGGGGTGGCGGCGGGCTCGGCGGGCGTGGTGGCCGGTGCCGTGCCGGCGGTCGGTTGTGCCGCCGCGCCCGTGGTTCCGCCCGAGTCTTCGCCCCGGCCTTCGTCCAGCGTCCTCGGCGTCGCCTGTGCCGGGACGGTCGGGCGGGTCGTGGCGCCGCCGTCCGGAGTGGCTGTTTCGGCGTCGGTGGCGGCCCCCGTGCCCGGCGTGTCCGGGGGCGCCACGGCTCCCGCGCCCGATCCCGTGCCCCCGCCCGTACCCGTACCCGTATCCGCTTCCGTGTCCGGAGCCGTCGGCGGACGGTCGGCGTTCTCCGGCGCCCCGGTCGCGTCCGTGCCCGTCGTCATAGCGTCGCCCCCCGGCTCGGTCACCCCAACTGGCCGACGATAGCCGATGGTTGTACGCATCAGAACTGCCGGGCGGCACCCCTCCCCAGGGGTGCCGCCCGGCCGGGTCCGCGTACCCGTGTCAGACCGGGGTCGGGGTCTTGTCCGGGGTCGGGCCGGGCGTGGCGGTGGCCGTCGGCTGCGGGGCCGCGTTCAGGTCGGCCAGCATCTCGTCCGTGAAGCCGAAGAAGTACGTGGCCAGGAAGCCCACCGCGTAGCCGGTCAGCAGGCCGGCCGCGTAGATCGCGATGGTGGTGACCAGGGGGCCCGGGCCGTCCAGCAGCGGGAAGAGCGCCCAGCCCGAGGGGCCGATGGCGGTGGAGCCGAAGGAGTGGCCGAGCTGGTTGAGCAGGCCCACGAAGGCGCCGCCGGCCGCCCCGCCCACGCAGGCCGTGACGAACGGGCGGCCCAGCGGGAGCGAGACGCCGTAGATCAGTGGCTCGCCGACCCCCAGGAAGCCCGCGGGCAGGGCCGACTTGATGGTGGCGCGGATCGAGCCGTTGTGCGGCAGCCGGAGGTACACCGCCATCGCGGCGCCGACCTGGCCCGCGCCCGCCATGGCCAGGATCGGGAGCAGGACGGTGTGGCCCTGCTGCTCGATCAGGGTGGTGTGGATCGGGATCAGCGCCTGGTGCAGGCCCAGCATCACCAGCGGGAGGAACAGGCCGCCGAGGACCAGACCGGCGAGGGCGCCGCCCGAGGCCAGCAGCCGGTTCGCGAAGGTGCCGATGGCCTGGGAGACCTCGCCCGCGACGAACATCAGGCCGAAGATCGTGACCAGGCCGGAGATCAGCACGGTGAGGGTGGGGGTGAGGAGTACGTCGAGGGACTCGGGCATCCAGCGCCGGCACCACTTCTCCACGTACACCGCCAGCAGGGCCGCGGCCAGCGCGCCCAGTACGCCGCCCTGGCCGGGCGAGAGGTGCAGGCCGAAGGCGGTGATCTTCGCGACGCCGGGGAAGACGATGATCGCGGCCACCGCGCCGCCCAGGATGGCCGTGCCGCCGAACTCCTTGGCGGTGTTGTAGCCGACGAACACCGCGATCAGGGACATGAAGCCGGAGGCGATGGCGGCCAGGGCGGGCACGATCGCGGGGGCCCAGCCGAGGTTGGTCAGCAGGCCGTTCAGGCCCGCGATGATGCCGCAGCCGATGAGGGCGGGGATCAGCGGCACGAAGATGTTCGCGATCCGGCGCAGGAAGAGCTTGAACGGGGTGGCGTTGCGGGCCTTCTGGGCCGCCTTCAGCTCGGCGCCCCGGGTGGCCAGTTCCTCCGCGGCCGGAGTGGGGGGTGGACTCGGCGCCGCCTCCGCCACCAGCGCCTCGAACTCGGGCGTCACGCGGGCGACCGTCCCTGGCCCCAGCACGATCTGGTACGTGTCGTCCTCGACGACGCCTAGCACGGCCGGCAGCGCTTTCAGGGCCTCGTGGTCGACGAGTGCGCGGTCGCGTAGGCCTAGCCGGAGCCGGGTCATGCAGTGGGCGACGGAGGTGACGTTGGCGGGGCCGCCGACGAGGGGGAGGATCGCGGCGGCGGTGGCGCGGTTCTTGTCCATGGGGTGGGGTGCCTTGCTGTGGGGGTGCTGGGCAGTGGCCGAAGGGGGGGGCGGTCGAGTGGTGCCGCGGCGCCGGTGCCGAGGCGGGCGGGCGTACGCGGGTGGCGGGCCGTCAGCGGGACGCCGCGAGTGCCTCGCGCAGGTGGCCGCCCGACGCGTCGAGCAGCCGGGCGGCGGTGGGCGCGTCGACGTCGCCGAGAATGGTCAGGATGGCGTGCTTGACCTCGCCGCCCGTGGCGGTCAGGGCGGCCTCGATCTCCTCGTCCGGCGCGCCCGTGGCGAGCGCGACGATGCGCCGGGAACGGGCCCGCAGCTTCTCGTTCGAGGCGCGTACGTCGACCATCAGGTTCCCGTATGTCTTCCCCAGCCGGATCATCGTGACCGTGGACAGCATGTTCAGGACCAGCTTCTGCGCGGTGCCGGCCTTCAGGCGGGTGGAGCCCGTGAGGAGTTCGGGGCCGACCACCACCTCGATGCCGTGCTCGGCGGCCGCCGCGAGCGCGCTGTCCGCGTTGCACGACAGGCCGATGGTGAGCGCGCCGCGGGTGCGGGCGTACTCGACGGCCCCGATGGCGTAAGGGGTGCGCCCGGACGCGGAGATGCCGACCACGGTGTCCCGCTCGGAGAGGTCCAGGGCCGCCAGGTCCGCCGCGGCCAGCTCCTTGGAGTCCTCGGCGCCCTCCACGGCCTTGAGCATCGCCGTCGGGCCGCCCGCGATCAGGCCGACCACCTGCGCGGGATCGGTGTTGAAGGTCGGCGGGCACTCGCTCGCGTCGAGCACCCCCATCCGTCCGGCTGTGCCCGCGCCCGCGTAGACCAGCCGCCCGCCCCGGGCCATCCGCTCGGCGGTCGCGTCGATGGCGGCCGCGATCTGCGGCAGCCGGGCGGCGACGGCGGCCGGGACGGTGGCGTCCTCGGCGTTCATGGTGCGGGCGATGTCGAGGGTGGACTGCCGGTCGATCTCGGCGAGTTCGGGGCGGAAGGCCTCGGTGGTGAGCGTTTCGAGCTGGGCGCGGAGCTCCGCGTACGCGGTCATGGGGGTGACTCCTCGGGGGTGGGGGGAGGGGCGGGGCGGGTGGTCGTCAGTCCTCGGGCGCGGGGCGGCTCCTCGGGCGTGCGGCCGGCCTTCCGGGGGCGGCGGGGTGGTCGTCGGTGCGGGAGGGCCCGGCCGTCGTACGGGCGGTGCCGGCGGTCGTGCGGGCGGTGCCGGCGGTCGTGCGGGCCGTGCCGGCGGCAGTACGGGCGGTGCCGGCGGTCGTGCGCGCCGGGCCCGGCGCCCGGTGCCGGGGCGCCAGGGCTTCGTGTGACGCGGCCAGGGCCGGCGCCGCCGTCTCGTACGTACGCTGCGCCACCCCCACGAACAGGCAGTCCACGACCAGCAGCTGGCTGGTCCGGCTGGACATGGCCGCGGGCCGGAACCCGCCCTGCCGCGAGGACGGGGTGGCCAGCACCAGGTCGGCGTACCGCGTGACCGGACCGTCGGGGCGGCCGGTGATCGCGACCGTCGTCGCGCCCCGCTCGAAGGCGTGCCGCAGCGGTTCGATCACGTCCCCGGTCGAGCCGGAGTGCGTGATCGCGACGGCCGCGTCACCCGGACGGAGCTGTACGGCGTTGGTGATCGCGAGGTGCGGGTCGGCGTGCGCGAGGGCGACCAGTCCGATGCGGAGCAGCTTCTGCGCGAGGTCCTGGGCGACCAGCGAGGAGGCGCCCACGCCGTAGAGGTCGACCCGGCGGGCCTCCGCCAGCGCGGCGACCGCGCCCGCGAGCTGCGCGGTGTCGAGACCGGCGGCGGTGTCGGCGAGGGTCTGCTGCTCCTTGTGGGCGAGCTTGGCGACCACGTCGTCGAGGGAGTCGTCCACGGCTATGTCGGCCGTGACGGCCGGAGCGGCGCCGCCCGCCTGCTGCGCGGCGAGTCCCGCGAGCGCGAGGCGCAGGTCGCGGTAGCCGGGATAGCCGAGCAGCCGGGCGGTGCGGACGACGGTGGCCTCGCTGGTCCCCGTACGCGCCGCGAGGCCGGTGACGGTGAGCTGCGCGCAGCCGGCCGGATCGGTGGCGACCGCGTCCGCCACGGCCCGCATCGAGTGGGGCATGGAGGCGGCGAGGGTGCTGATCCGGGCGCGCAGGGCGGCGGGGGTCGGGGCCTCGCTGAAAGTTTCCTTCGGCTTCCGGCTCACCCTTGAAAGGTATTTTCAGTGCGATCCGGGCGTCAATCCGCCATAGGGCGCCGCGTTCCGATGACCTCTACCGCCGGAAAGAGGGCCTTCGCCACTTGCGTCCGGTGGGTTCACAATGGGCGCATGGCTCACGCGACCCCCCTGGAACAGGCGCTGCACACTGCCCGCGCCCTCGTCCTCGCCGATCTCGTCGCCCTGGAGGTCGCCGAGGCGGACGTCGTCTCGCTGGTCGAGGACTCCGTCTCGCACCGCCGCTGGTGGGTGGAACAGTGGCCGGAGGGGATCGACTACCTGCCGGGCCTGATAGCCCAGGACGTCCAGGACTCGCTCCTGGAGAAGTACGGGCGCTGGCCGCTCTGCCCGGTGTGCTCCGCCGGCGACCCGCACGCGCTCGACGTGGAGCCCGAGTTGGGCCCCGACCCGCACTGGGTGTGCGGCAAGGCCGGTGTGACGGTGGCGTCGGTGGGCCGGCTGGGCGGGGTGTTCGGCCGGTGACGGTCTACATCGACCCGCCGACCTGGCCGGGCCACGGGCGGATGTGGTCGCACATGGTCAGCGACGTGTCGCACGAGGAACTGCACGCCTTCGCGGCGTCCATCGGCTGCCCGGCGCGCGCCTTCGACGGCGACCACTACGACGTGCCGTCGGAGCGGTACGCCGACGCGGTGGCGGCGGGCGCGGTGGAGATCGGCAGCAAGGAACTGGTCCGCCGGATCACCGAGGCCGGTCTGCGGCGCCCGAAGGGGCGGGCGCGGGCGTAGTCCGGGCCCGGCGCCCCGGACCGGGTGTGCGTGTCAGTGGGTCAGCGGGTCAGTGCGTGCTGCGTGAGGGCTTGCGTGCGTCAGTGGGTCAGTACGTCGGCCTGCGCGGCGGCGGGGCTGCCCGCGGAGCCCGTGACCACGCGGGTACGGGACGACAGGCGGAGGGACAGTCCGGCCAGGGCCAGCGCCACCACCGTCATCGCGGCGCCCGCCCACGCGGTGGCCGAGAAGCCGAGGCCGCCGTCGATGACCGTGCCGCCGAGCCAGGGGCCCCCGGTGTTGCCGAGGTTGAAGGCGGCGGTGGTCGTGGCCCCGGCCAGGGTGGGGGCGGCGCCGGCGACGTTGAACATCCGGGCGTTCAGCGCGGGCGCGGTGTAGAAGGCGGACACGCCGATCAGGAACGAGAGCGTGACCGCGGCGGCCGGCGAGGACGCGAAGAGGGCCAGCGCCACCAGGAAGACGGTGGACGCGGTGATGCCGGTCAGCAGCACCCCGAAGAGGTGCGCGTCGGCCACCCGCCCGCCGATGGTCGTGCCGACCAGGGCGCCGATGCCGAAGAGTGCCAGCACGGTCGGCACGGTGCCGGAGTCCAGTCCTGCCACGTCGGTGAGCAGGGGCGCGAGGTAGCTGAAGGCGCAGAAGACGCCGCCCGCGGCGAGCGCGGTGACGGCCACGGAGAGCCAGACCTGCCGGTCGCGGTAGATCCGCAGCTCGCGGGAGAGGGACGGGCGCCGCTCGGGCAGCGGGATGCGGGGGACCAGCCCCAGGATGCCGGCCAGGGCGATCGCGGAGGCGGCCGCCACGGCCCAGAAGGCGGACCGCCAGCCGAAGTGCTCGCCGAGGAAGGCGCCCGCGGGGACGCCGAGGACGTTGGCGATGGACAGGCCGCCGATCATCACGGCCATGGCGCGGGCGCGGGAGCCGACCGGGACCATCGCGATGGCGACGGCCGCGCCGACCGCCCAGAAGCCCGCGCAGGCGAGGGCGGAGACCACCCGGGAGGCGAAGAGCAGCTCGTACGTGGGGGCTAGCGCGCCCGCGACCTGACCCAGTCCGAAGAGGCTGATCAGGGAGATCAGGGTGGTGCGGCGGGGCAGCCGGAGGGTGGCGACCGCGAGCAGCGGGGCGCCGATCACCATGCCGATGGCGAAGGCCGATATGAGCAGGCCCGCCTGTGGGATCGACACGCCCATGTCCTCCGCGATGGGCGGCAGCAGGCCGGAGAGCATGAACTCGCTCGTGCCGAGTGCGAAGACGGACAGGCCGAGGATGTAGACGGCCACGGGCATACGGGGACGTACTGCGGCTGCGGGCATGAAATGGATCAACCGCCCGGAACGCCGGCGCATTCCCGCCGGGCCGGAAACCGCCGGGACCGGACCCCTCACCCCTCGCCGGCGCCCGCCAGCAGCCGCAGCTCCGTGGCCAGGTTCCTGCGGGCCGTGGCCTCCCAGTGCTCCGTGCCGTACGGGGTGCGGAAGAGCCGGGGGAGGGCGAGGAGCTGTCGCAGCACCGCGGCCCGGCCCTCGCGGAAGGCCTCGTCGGGGACGAAGCCGTACTCGTCCCGTACGGCGGCCGCGTAGGCGGCGTACTCCTCCGGGGCGCCCGCCAGCACCGCCAGGTCCGCGTCGCAGAGCACCTCGCCGTCGCGGTCGCCCGGGGCGGGGTCGTGGGTGACGGTGAGCCGTACCAGCCGGGCCACCTCGGCGGTCAGCGCGGGCGCGAGCCCCAGCTCGGGCAGGGCGCGCTCGGCGAGGGCGGCGCTGCGCTCCTCGTTCTCGGAGCGGTCCGGGCGGTAGACGGCGTCGTGGAACCAGGCGGCCAGGCGTACGGCGGCCGGGTCCCCGGCGTGCTCCGCCAGCACGTCGATCCGGTCCAGCACCGCGGCGAGGTGCTCGGTGGTGTGGTAGCGCCGCTGCGGCTCCGCCCAGGCGGCCAGCAGCCGGGCTGCGTAGGGGGCGGGGTCCGGGGCATCCGGAGAGGTGGAGCCCCGGGCGGCCTCGACGGTGGCGTGCCAGCGGGCTTCGAGCTGCGCGGTATCGGTCGGCATGCGCTCATTGTGGTGGGCGGCGGCCGGGGCCGGGAGTGTGAAGGTGCTGGTGGACCGCGCCCGGAGGTGCGTACCCTGATATTGGACTAGACCTGTTCGGCAAACTTCCCCATAGCAGCAGCATCCCGAAGGAATGAGGCCTTATGAGCAACCGTGCGGTCCTGGAGGTGATCGCCCTCAACGCCGAGGACGCGGTCGCGGCCCAGGCAGGTGGAGCGGACCGTCTGGAGCTCGTCACCGACATGGCGGCCGACGGCCTGACCCCGCCAAGGGAGACGTTCGCGGCGATCCGGGCCGCCGTGGACATCCCGCTGCGCGTGATGCTGAGGGCCGCCGACGGGTTCGCCGCGGGGGACGTCGACGCCCTGGTGGCCTCGGCGCGGGCCCTGCGCGCCGAGGGCGCGGAGGAGTTCGTGCTGGGCTTCCTGAACCCCGACGGCACCCCCGACCTGGTCACCGTGGAGCGGCTGGCCGCGGAGCTGGAGGGCTGCCGGTGGACCTTCCACCGGGCGATCGACCGCGCCGCCGACCGCGACCAGCTCCGCAAGGAGCTGGCCGGCCTGCCCGGCCTCGACACCTACCTGACGGCCGGCGCGGCCGAGGGCGTGGACGCGGGCCTGCCGGTGCTGCGGGCGGAGGCCGCCCGTCGCGGTGAGCCGGGGTACGAGGCGCAGATCCTGGTCGGCGGCGGCCTGCGGCTGGACCACCTCCCGGCCCTCCGCGCGGCCGGTGTGGACGCCTTCCACATCGGCGGCGCGGCCCGCCCGGACGGCTGGTCGTCCCCGGTCTCGGCGGCGGCGGTGACGGCCTGGCGCGAAGCGTTGTCGTAGGCGTCTGCCCGGGCCCCGGCGACACGGGCGACCCGTACCGCCACAGCCCCCACCCCGGGAGGCCTGGGCCTCCCGGGGTGCCGGCCTCCCGGGGTCCGGGGCGGAGCCCCGGGGAACGGTGGAAGGGCGGGTAGGGGAACAGCCCCGCAGGGCAGCCGAGCCGCACCCCGTGCCCACCCGCACCCGGTGCCGTACACCGCGCGGCCAAGCTCAGCGCAGCGCGGCCGGCAGGGGGGCCGCGTGCAGGGCCGTGAGGCCGGAGACGGCGCGGGTGAGGCACACGTACAGCCGGCGCAACCCGGTCCGTTCGTCCGCCTCGCCGTCCACCACGGCCTGCGGCTCGTCCAGCACGACGTAGTCGTACTCCAGACCCTTGGCCAGCGAGGCCGGCACCAGCGTCAGCCGGGACTCGGCCGTCGTCTCCTCGCCCGGCGACAGGTACGGCATGCCCGCCCCGGCCAGCGCCTCCGCCAGCACCGGGATCCGCGCGTCGGCGGCGATCAGACCGATCGAGCCCTCGTGTGCGAGGGAGGCCCGGCAGGCCTCGACCACGGCCGCCGTCAGCCCGTCCGGCGCCACCTCGGTCACCGCGAGGGAGCCCGGCGTCTCACGGACCGACGACACCGGCGCCAGCCCCGGCGAGATCGACGGCAGCAGCCGCGACGCGTACGCGATCACCTCGCGCGGCACGCGGAAGCCCGCCGTCAGCTCCTCCAGCACCGCACCCGGCTTGCCCAGGTGCGCCAGCGCCTCGTCCCAGCTGCGCGTGGCCCACGGCGTGGTGCCCTGCGCCAGGTCGCCGAGGACCGTCGCGGAGCCGGTCGTGCAGCGCCGGCCCACGGCCCGGTACTGCATCGGGGACAGGTCCTGCGCCTCGTCGAGCACGACGTGCCCGAGGGACGGCGTCCGCTCGACCAGGTCGGCGGCCTCGTCGATCAGCACGGCGTCGGCCGCCGACCACTTCGCCGACCGCACGCTGCGGTACGGCTTCGCCCACAGGATCCGCTTCCGCTCCTCCTCCGACAGCAGCCCGTCCGCGTGCTCGGCCAGGTACTCGGGGTCGGACAGCAGCCGCAGCACCAGCTTCGCCGGGTCGACCGCGGGCCAGATCTCCTTCACGGCCGCCTTCACGGCCGCATTGCGGGCCACCGCGTCCTGCACCCGGTCGTCGGGCGCCTCGCCGGCCTGCTCCATGCGCACCAGCACGGTGTGCGCGATCCGCTGCGGCAGGGCGTCGCGGGCCGCCCCGTACCGGATGTCCCGGGCGCGCAACTCCTCCACGATCTCCTGGAGTTCGTACGACGGCACGCGCCACCGGCGCGAACCGCGCACCACCATCAGCGCCTCCTCGGGCAGCGTGACGTGCGCGCGCACGGCGCGCCGCAGCACCTCCGCCATGCGGGCGTCGCCCTTGACCACGGCGGTCTCCGCGGAGTCCTCGCCGCGCACCTCGACGCCGGGGCGGGCCACCAGGTCGTCGACGGTGGCCTGCTTGACCTCCAGCTCGCCCAGGGCCGGCAGCACCTGCTCGATGTAGTGGAGGAAGGAGCGGTTCGGGCCGATCACCAGGGTGCCGGTGCGGGCCAGCCGCTCGCGGTGGGCGTACAGCAGGTACGCGACCCGGTGCAGGCCGACGGCGGTCTTCCCGGTGCCGGGTCCGCCCTGGACGCAGACGCTGCCGGAAAGTCCGGATCGGACAATTTCGTCCTGTTCCGGCTGGATCGTGGCGACGATGTCGCGCATGGGGCCCACGCGGGGGCGCTCGATCTCCTGCTGGAGCAGCTTGCTGACGGCGGCGGACTCGGCGGGGTCGGAGAGGTGCTCGTCCTCGTACGCGGTGAGGTCGCCGCCCGTGTAGCCGAACCGGCGGCGCAGCGCGATGTCCTGCGGGTCCTTCTTCGACGCCCGGTAGAAGGGCTGCGAGACGGGGGCGCGCCAGTCGATCACCATCGGGTCGCCCTCGGCGTCGTGGACGTGGCGCCGGCCGATGTAGAAGCGCTCCCCGCCGGCGCCCTCCGCCAGCTCCGCGCCGGGGGCGTGGAGGTAGTCGAGGCGGCCGAAGAAGAGCGGGGTGTCGGCGAGGTCGGCGAGGGCCTTGATGCGGTCCTCGATCTGCGCGGTGAGGATCAGGGCGTTGACCCAGTTCGCGGTGACGTCGCGGATGTCGAGGGACTCGACGTCCTCGCGCATCGCGCGGAGTGCGGAGCGGGAGGACGCCAGGTGGGCGCGCTCGCGGTCGAGGGGGTTGTCGGCCGGGGTGTCGTGGGGGAGGCCGAGCGGGTGCGCATCGGCATGCGGGGACGCGGGATCGGGGGCGTGCGCGGGCACGGTACTGCCTCCAGCTATGGATTCCTCAAGGTTCAGTGAAGCGTGGCCGGCCGGTTTCCGTCCGGTCGGCAGCACTCCCCGTGGCGCGGCGGGAGGCGGCAAGACGGGCGATTGTAGTCCGCGGTCCGTCGGGGCGCGAACGGATTACGGGCCGGGGCGTCGGGCCGGCCGAGCTGCTCCTTCCGGGCTCCGTGCCTGCTCCTTCCGGGCTCCGTGCCTGCTCGTTCCGGGCTCCGTGCCTGCTTGTTCCGGGTCCCCTCCCCGCGCTCCCTACGGGCCCGGATGAGACCTTCGGTAGACCTCTGGGGGGAGGGGATGCCCCGGGAGTATGACGCGGGGGGCTCGGAGGATGGCTCCGTAGAGCGATGTGCGGGGCGGGCGGAAAAAGGACCATGGATCCATGAGCACCGCAACCTTCAACCCGGTCCAGGGCGGCCGCCACAGCAGTGCGGCCGCCACCCCCTCCGACACCTCCGCCCGCCTCCGCGGCGGCGGCCTCTTCCGCGCCGCGCGGGTCTTCGCGGCGACCGCCGTCAGCGTGGTCCTCCTCGGCGAGTACGCCGAGGACGCGGGAGTCATACGTCGCTGACCGAGCGCCCGGGGTCCTCGGGGGACCCGGACGCCTTGCCGTACCAGGGAGCCCGCACAGGCACAGGCTCCCGCGTCACGCCCTACTCGGGCTCGCCGGCCAGCAGCTCGTCGGCGTCCATGATCCGGTAGGCGTAGCCCTGCTCGGCCAGGAAGCGCTGCCGGTGCGCCGCGAAGTCCTGGTCGATCGTGTCCCGCGCCACCACCGAGTAGAAGCGCGCCTCGTGGCCGTCCGCCTTCGGCCGCAGCACCCGGCCCAGCCGCTGGGCCTCCTCCTGACGCGAACCGAACGTGCCCGACACCTGGATGGCGACGGTCGCCTCCGGCAGGTCGATCGAGAAGTTCGCGACCTTCGACACCACCAGGACGTTGATCTCACCCTCGCGGAAGGCGTCGAACAGCTTCTCCCGCTGGGCGTTCGAGGTCTCGCCCTTGATGACGGGCGCGTCCAGGTGCTCGCCCAGCTCGTCCAGCTGGTCGATGTACTGCCCGATGACCAGCGTCTGCTCGCCGCGGTGCCGGGCCACCAGCGCCTCGGTCACCTTCCGCTTGGTCGCGGTGGTCGCGCAGAAGCGGTACTTCTCCTCCGTCTCGGCCGTCGCGTACGCCAGCCGCTCGCTCTCGGTCAGGTTGACCCGCACCTCGACACAGTCGGCCGGGGCGATGTAGCCCTGCGCCTCGATCTCCTTCCACGGCGCGTCGAACCGCTTGGGCCCGATCAGGGAGAAGACGTCGGACTCCCGCCCGTCCTCGCGGACCAGCGTCGCCGTCAGCCCCAGCCGCCGGCGCGCCTGCAGGTCGGCGGTGAACTTGAAGACCGGCGCGGGCAGCAGGTGCACCTCGTCGTAGACGATCAGGCCCCAGTCACGGGAGTCGAAGAGCTCCAGGTGCGGATAGACGCCCTTCCGCTTGGTCGTCAGCACCTGGTAGGTCGCGATGGTGACGGGCCGGATCTCCTTGCGCGTACCGCTGTACTCGCCGATCTCGTCCTCGGTCAGCGAGGTGCGCTTGACCAGCTCGTGCTTCCACTGGCGGGCGGAGACGGTGTTCGTCACCAGGATCAGCGTGGTGGCCTTGGCCTCGGCCATCGCGCCCGCGCCGACCAGGGTCTTGCCGGCGCCGCAGGGCAGCACCACGACACCGGAGCCGCCGTGCCAGAAGCCGTCGACGGCCTGGCGCTGGTACGGGCGCAGCGCCCAGCCGTCCTCGCGGAGGTCGATGGGGTGCGCCTCGCCGTCGACGTAACCGGCCAGGTCCTCGGCCGGCCAGCCCAGCTTCAGCAGGGTCTGCTTGATCTGCCCGCGCTCGGAGGGGTGGACGGCGACGGTGTCCGGGTCGATCCGCTGGCCCACCAGCGGGGTGATCCGCTTGGACCGGAGGATCTCCTCCAGCACCGGCCGGTCCGTGCTGGTCAGCACGAGGCCGTGCGTCGGGTGCTTGCTCAGGGTCAGCCGGCCGTAGCGGGCCATGGTCTCGGCGACGTCGACGAGCAGTGCGTGCGGCACCGGGTAGCGGGAGAACTCGACGAGCGCGTCGACCACCTGCTCGGCGTCGTGCCCGGCGGCGCGGGCGTTCCACAGCCCCAGCGGCGTCAGCCGGTAGGTGTGGATGTGCTCCGGAGCGCGCTCCAGCTCGGCGAACGGCGCGATGGCGCGGCGGCACGCGTCGGCGAGTTCGTGGTCGACCTCGAGGAGGAGCGTCTTGTCGCTCTGGACGATGAGGGGCCCGTTCACGCTGTTCCCTTCACGGTGGAGTGGCGGCCCGGCATCGGCTGCGCGGGGCCAAACCTCCAGTGTGCCGTACGGGACCGCCGGGCGGGGGCGCAGCGGGGACCGGGGCGCCAGGGGGCGTCAGAGGAGTTCGGTCCAGAGGAAGGCGACGGTGACGAGGCAGAGGAGGCTCAGCAGGGACCAGCCGGCTCCGGCCGGGTCGGGGTCGCCTTCGAGGCGGAAGCGGTCGGGCTTGCGCGGGTCGTGCACGACGACGGTGAAGTCGCCCCTGGCGAAGCGGGGGTGGTGCGTGCCGTGCGGGGCCTCCCGCTCGATCCTGCGGCCGTCCTCGGCGGTGAACGCGACGACCGGGTGGTGGCGCACGTCGCCGGCGCCGTCCTTCCGCGTCGTCACGGAGACCACTTCCGCCTCCGCGGCCCTGCCCCCGTTCTCCAGGCGCCACGCGCTCCACGCCTTCGCGAACCCCAGCCAGGCGACGCCGCCGAGGAAGGGGGTGAACACCAGGAGCAGCCAGATCGCGCCCGCCATGCCGGTCACCTAACCGTTGATGTGGGCCAGGCCGCCCTCGGGGACGGGGTAGGGCCGCTCCTCGGGGAGGAGGGCTCGGGCCGCGGTGTCGTCGCCGGCGCGTACGAGTGCGTGGACCTGCCGGGCGAGCGGGGTGACGTCGCGGATGGAGACCGTCCACTCGTCGGCGTACGCGCGGGACAGGCTGCCCGAGAGGCCCAGCTGGAGCGACCGGTGGGGGAGGGCGTTCAGCCGCAGGTCCCGCTCGGGGTCCCACTGCACCCGCGCCTCGGTCTCCTGCAACTGCCGCCGCCACGCCTCGCGGTCGGGGTGCACGGCGGGTTCGTAGTGAGAGAGGCAGGCCCCGCGCAGGGCCCGGTCGAAGCCCTCGCGGGCGATCTCGACGGCGAGCACGGTCTCCTGGTCGGCCTTGGTGCCCCAGCCGCAGCGGTACATCATCCACAGGAAGCTGGGCTTGATCCACGTCATCCGGTCGCGTTTCCAGGCCCCGGGAAACCGCCCGTCCCGCACCGCGGGCCGCCCGATGTGTGCCCCGTACGCCTGATACACCGTCACGGTCCGCTCCCCGTAGAGGGCCCGTATCCGCCGGTTCCGCTGTTGGTCCATGGAGCCACCCTGCGCCGCCCGGCACCCCACTGGCCACCGGTTTTCCGGGGTCCGCGCCGCCGGACCCCCGCGTGGTCCATCCGGTCAGATGTGGTCCTCCGCCAGTTCGGCCACGCCCGTGATGCGGTGGAGGGGGTACGTGCGGACCTCGTCGGCGGTGTGGTCGTAGCCGGTGACGAAGCCGCCCTCGACGCGGACGGGGGCGATCACGCGCTGCGAGGCGGCGCCCTCCGCGTTGACGTAGCCGATCCAGACCGCGGTGCCGGTGAGGGCGGCGGCCTGGACGGTGGCCAGGGTCTCCGCGGGGCTGGTGCGGGGGAGTTCGCCCGGGGCGGCCGCCGCGGCGGGGGCCGGCTCCTTGCGGACCGCCGTCGCCGCCAGGTCGCCGGCGCGGATGGCCCGTACCGCCGCGCCCAGCAGCGTCGCGTCCGGTACCGGCGGGCCTTCGGGCACCGGCACCGGGGCGGTGCGCGGCGGGGTGCGGTGGGCGTCGGCCCGGGCCACCAGCACGTCGCCGGTGGCGGATTCGGCGGCCGGCGCGAAGCCCATCGTGCGCAGCCCCTCCAGCAGGGTGGTCGGGTCGGCTTGCGCGGCCAGCACGGTCGGCGCGAGCCGCCGCAGGCCGAGCCCCTGGGAGCGCTTGTCGGCCAGGATCTCGCCGAGCATCGCGTCGTCGTCGCAGCGCACGTACGAGGAGGCCGCGCCCACCCGCAGGTGCCCGTGGCGGCGCGCCACGTCGTCGATCAGGTAGGCCAGCGGCTGCGGCACCGGGGTGCGGCTGTGCTCGGCGAGGAAGGCGTGCAGGTCGGAGGCGGCGCGCCCGGCGTCCAGCGCGCGGCGCACGGAGGCCGGGGTGAAGCGGTAGACCGTCGCGCCGCCCTTCGACTCGACGTCCGCCAGTACGGACAGCGTGTCGGCGAGGTGACGTTCCAGCGGCCCGGGCGCCACGGCGGTCAGGTCGGCCTGGAGCAGTACGTGGTCGACGGGCGCCGGCAGCAGTGGGGCGAGCAGCGCGCCGACGGCCTGCCGGAGCGCCTTCCCCTCCAGGGCGGAGTCCGTGCCGGTGCCCGCGCCCGCGGCCGTACCCGTGTCCTGGCCCGCGTGGCCGTGGCCGTGGCCGTGCCCGAAGCCGTGCGCGGGCGGCGCCGTCAGCAGCGGGCGCGCCTGCGTGGACAGCGCGCCGCGGCCGGTGACGCCCAGCAGCTCCGCCTCGGCCAGCGCCCACCGGGCCAGCCGGGCCCGCAGGTCGCTCGTACCGCTGCGGACCGGCCGCTCCCAGTCCAGCCGGGCGAGCAGCGCCTTGGGGTCGGGAGCGCCGCCCTCGGGGAGCGCGCCGAGCAGTTCGAGCACCCGGCGGCGCACCTCCGGCGCGGCGGAGCGGTCCAGGTCCGGGCCCATCGCGGACAGGGTCCGCGCCTTGGCGTCCTGTTCGCCGACCAGGCCCGGCACGCGGGTGGCCGGCAGCCAGGCCACCGCCAGGGCCGCCCACCGGTCGTGGGCCGGGAGGTCCAGCCACTCGTCGTACGCGGGCGTCGGCGCGTACCGCTCGTCGGCCTCGCCGTCGCTGGCCAGCAGCCCGGCCGCGTAGGCGAGTTCGATCCAGAAGGCGGCCGTCGTCTCGGGCACGTCGAGGGTGGCCGCGGTGCGCTTCAGGTCGCGTACGGCGAGACCGCCCGCGCGCAGCACCAGCGGGCCGCCGTGTTCCCAGGAGGTCAGCAGCTCCTCGACGGTGGCGACGGCGGCGAGGGCCTGGCCCGCCGCGTTCCCGTCCACAAGCTGTGGACGGTGCGTCTTCGCCGCCTCCACGGGCGGCGGCACGGGGTCCGGCGTCCGGTGCGCCCGGCCGTCGCGCAGGTGCAGGGCGACCTCGCGGGGCAGTACGACGGTGCGCGCCGAGGTCGGCAGCAGCAGCCCGCGGTCGCGCAGCCAGCGCACGGGCGGGGCGGGGTTCGGGGTGACCTCGCCGTAGGGCGGTCCCCAGACCAGCCGGGCCAGCACCTGGTGCGCCTCGGCGGGGGCGCCGTCGAGCAGGGCCGCCATCCGCTGCCGGTCGGTGAACAGCCCGGTGAGGGCGGTCACGGCGGACACCGGGTCGTGGGTGGCCGGCAGTCCGGCGGCGGCCACGATCTCCTGCACCCGGCCCGGCGACATGCCGGCGGTGGCCTCGGCGACGGTCGGGCCCAGACCGGTGGGGGAGGGGCGGGAGGCGGCGGGGGCGAGGAGCTCGCGGGCGGTGCGGACCAGGCGCAGCCGGGTGTCGTCGCCCCAGAGCAGGGCCTGCTCGCGCAGCCGGGCCACGGCGTGGGGGAGGGCTGCCCGCACGTCGGCGGGGGTGACTTCGGGGGCGTCCGCGCCGGAGGGCTCGTACGGCTCCGCGCCCTCGCCCGTCATCAGGCGCTCCAGCACCTCGTACGGGCACGGGTCCGGTGCCACCGCGAGGGCCTCGGCGGTCTGGAGGGCGAAGCGGTCGAGGCGTTCCAGGGCCCGCACGACGGAGGCGCGGGTGCCGGCACGGGTGGCGAGCTGCGTCAGGTCGTTCGGCACCGGGCTGAGCAGGTCGGGCCGGGCCCGCAACAGCGCGCCGAGCGCCACGTCGTCCTGCGCCCGGAGGGCCTCGGCCAGGGAGCGGGGGGCGGCGGGGGTGGCGCCGGAGGCGCTGGAGGTGCTGGTCGCGGCAGCGGTGCCGGTGGTGCCGGCGCCGGTTCCGGAGGCGTCGGCCGGGGCAGGGTCCGAGGAGGTGTCCGGGACGGTCTGCGACGCGGTGGAGGGTTCGGTCGCGGAACGCGGCTCGGCGCCGGCTGCCGGGCCGGCGGAGGGGTGCGGGCTGTGCGGGGTGTCGGACACGTTCGCCTCCTGGTCCATCCGGCCAACGTTAGCCCCTGCGCGAGATCCCGCCGAGTGTCCGGCCCACGCGCTACCTTCGCTTCAGGCGAGAGGGGCGGGAGAGGACGCGCGGTGGGGATCGAGAGCGACCAACTGGTCTACGACTACCTGAGCCGGGTCGGCGACCTGGCCCAGCGCCGGCAGCTGCCGTCCGGCGACCGGATGCGCCTGGTCTCGACGCTGCGGAACGAGATCGACCGCCAGCGCGCCCGGTACGAGCAGGAGACCCCGGCGTCGGTGCGGCGGATCCTGGAGCGGCTCGGGAGCCCGGAGCAGGTCCTGGACTCGGTCGCGGAAGGCGGCCCGGCGGTGCTGGCCGCGCCCCCGGAAGCGGAGCCGGCCCCCGCGGTGCCGGGACAGCGGGGGCCGCGGCGGTTCGGCAAGGCGGCGCGGGAGGCGGCCCGGGAGGCCGAGGTGCCGCCGCCCCGCTCCGCCACCGCCCCGGCGCCGCCGCACCTGGCCGGCCTCGACGAACTCGGCGACTCCGACGGCGAGCCCGACTGGTGGCGGGTCGAGCCGGCGCCTTTCGGTCCGGGTACGCAGGTCGAGGGCTTCGCCGGGGGCATCGAGATCCCGGAACTGCTGAAGCGGCCGGTGACGGATGAGGACGAGGAGCCGGCCGCCGAGCCGGAGGCCGGTCCGGCGGCGCCACGGAAGCCGGTGGGGCGGGTGCGGACGGTCGTACGCGCCCTCCGCGAGCGGCGCGAGGCCAAGGCGGCGGCCGCCGGTGCGCCGGAGGCGGCAGCGGAGCCGGCTCCGGCCGCGGGCGCTGCCGCGGCTCCGGCGCGGGTCAAGCCTCACGCCTTCCTGCTGCTGGCCGCGGCCGTGCTGGTGGCGGGGGCGGTCAGTGGGTACTGGATGGTGCTCGCGGTGGGCTGGCTGCTGGCGTACGGGTCGCGGACCATGACGCTCACGGAGCGGAAGTGGGTGGTGCTGGGGCTGCCCGGCCTGGTGCTTGCGGGCGCGGTGGTCTGGATCTGGGGCCGCAGCACGGAGCGGTGGGGTGCGCCGCTGGGGCCCGACGGGGTGGGGGAGGCCTTCACCGATCTGCGCTGGTGGGTCGTCCGGGCCGCGGCTGTGGCTTCGGCGGCGTACCTGGTGTGGCGGTCGCGCCGCCCCTGACCTCCCGGTGGGGCCGCCCGCCAATCTCGCGCCGGGCGCCGTCTCTCGCCCGGCGCCCGCCGCCCGCGGTATGAACGGCCCGGACTCGCCCAGGCGCTCGGGCCGGTGCGGTCCCTGCCGGGCTGCGGCGCTGGCTTGGCGTTGGGTTCACCTCGTGGTCAGGGTGGGATCAGGCCGCGTTACCCCGTTCGGGCGGCGGGGTCGGCAGAATGGCCGCATGAACCAGACCGGTCCCGCCCGCCCGTTCACCGTCGGCTTCGACCTCGACATGACGCTCATCGACTCGCGCCCCGGCATCCACGCCACCTACCTGGCGCTGTCCGGCGAGACGGGCACCTACATCGACGCCGACGCCGCCGTCACGCGGCTCGGGCCGCCGCTGGAGGAGGAGCTGGCCAACTGGTTCCCGGCGGACCGCCTGGAGGCCGCGGCCGACCGGTACCGCGCGATCTACCCCACCCACGCCATCGCCGCGACCCCCGCGATGCCGGGCGCGCTCGCGGCCGTCGCCGCCGTGCGCGAGCTCGGCGGCCGGGCGATCGTCGTCACGGGCAAGTACCAGCCCAACGCCCGCATGCACCTCGACCACGTCGGCATCGAGATGGACGCGGTGATCGGCTGGCTGTGGGCCGAGGCCAAGGCGGAGGCCCTCCGCGAGTACGGCGCGACCGTCTACGTCGGCGACCACGTCGGCGACGTGCGCGGTGCGCGCGAGGCCGGCGCACTGTCGGTGTGCGTGCCGACCGGTCCCTGCGGGGCGGATGAACTGCGGGCCGCCGGCGCCGACGTCATCCTGTCCGACCTGACGGAGCTGCCGGCCTGGCTGGCGGAGTACGCGGCTGCTGCCGAGTTCGCCCCGCTGCCGCGAGCCTGAGGCTGGGACGGACGCGACCTGGGCCCTGGGACCCGGTAGGGCCCGGGGTAAGGCCCGATGCCGGATGCGTGCCGGGCGCGGGCCCGTTGTGGGGCCGATGCCAGGTCCGGGTGCGCGGTTGCGTGCGCCCTGGCGGGCTGGGGATGTACGGGGGCGGGTGCGGGCGGGTGCGGGCCGGCCGGCCGGCCCTGCGCCGGCCGTCGTGCCGGCGATCGTGGTCCGGTCCGGCCCGGTCCGGCCGGCGTCACCTCGACCTCGACCGCCGTCAGGCCCGGCGGCACACCTGCCCCCGACCGCCGTCAGCCCGTGCTGCGCGCCGCCTCGCGGCGCTGCGCGGCGGCCGAGCGGAGCACGCCCGCTCCCGCCACCGCGAAGCCGACGCCCATCAGCATGCAGACCGCGTACGCGACCGGCGGGAAGGGGTCGGTGCCGAGGAAGAGCGGCGCCATCGTCACGAGCGTGGCCACCGCGCCGACGATGAACACGATGCCGCCCGCGCGCACCAGACCGTCGCCGGGACGGGGCTCGTCCTGGGGGTCCCGCGGGCCGGCGGCGTGAGCTTCGGCGGAATGGCCGGGAAGAGGAGTACCAGTCACCCGACCAGGGTAGTTCCCAGGCCGAAGGAAGCACCGGGGGACGTCTTGTCAGCCGCCCCGGGACCATTAGCCTGGTGGATGGCGGGTCGGGACGACCCGCTGTACTGCTATCCAGAGCCGTTTTCCGCGGCTCCCAGGACCCGACGAGCACAAGGACAGAGGACAGACGTGCCTACCGGCAAGGTCAAGTGGTTCAACAGCGAGAAGGGCTTCGGCTTTCTCTCCCGGGACGACGGCGGAGACGTCTTCGTCCACTCGTCGGTGCTCCCTGCCGGGGTCGACTCACTCAAGCCCGGCCAGCGCGTCGAGTTCGGCGTCGTCGCCGGTCAGCGCGGTGACCAGGCGCTTTCGGTGACGGTCCTGGAGCCGGCGCCCTCCGTCGCGGCCGCCCAGCGCCGCAAGCCCGACGAGCTCGCCTCGATCGTGCAGGACCTGACGACGCTGCTGGAGAACATCACGCCGATGCTGGAGCGGGGCCGCTACCCCGACAAGGTGCACGGCGCGAAGATCGCCGGCCTGCTGCGGGCCGTCGCGGACCAGCTGGACGTCTGACGCACGATCCGGAGCCACGCCCCGGAGCCATGGTCAAACGCCTGTGCCCCGCCACCCGAAGAGGTGGCGGGGCACAGGCGTTCGTCAGATCGGAGCCGAAGAAGTCGGCTGCTCAGGGGAACGCCAGCGCGTCCGGCCGCAGCGCAGGTACGAGCCCCTCGGCGGCCGCCCGCGTCAGCAGCCCCCGCACCGCCGCATAGCCCGATTCACCCAGGTTTGCGGTGAACTCGTTGACGTACAGGCCGATGTGCTGGTCCGCCACCCCCGGCGCGAGCTCCTGCGCGTGCGCCCGTACGTACGGCCGTGAGGCCTCCGGGTCGTCCCAGGCCATCCGCACCGACGCACGGGCCGCCTCGGCCAGCGCCCGCAGCGTCTCCTCGCCCAGGGACCGCCGCGCGATGATCGCGCCCAGCGGGATGGGCAGCCCGGTCGTCGACTCCCAGTGCTCGCCCATGTCCGCGAGGCAGTGCAGCCCGTACTCCCGGTACGTGAACCGCGCCTCGTGGATCACCAGTCCGGCGTCCACCCTGCCGTCGCGCACGGCCGGCATGATCTCGTGGAACGGCATCACCACCACCCGTCCCACCGGCTCCGGCAGCACGTCCGCCGCCCACAGCCGGAAGAGCAGGTACGCCGTCGACCGCTCGCTCGGCACCGCGATGGTCCGCCCGCCGAGGTCCAGGCCCGGCTCCCGGGTCAGCACCAGCGGCCCGCAGCCGCGGCCGAGCGCGCCCCCGCAGGGCAGCAGCGCGTACTCGTCGAGCACCCAGGGCAGCACCGCGTACGAGACCTTGAGCACGTCGAACTCCCCGCGCTCGGCCATCCCGTTGGTCAGGTCGATGTCGGCGAACGTGACGTCGAGGCCGGGCGCGCCGGGGACCCGGCCGTGGGCCCAGGCGTCGAAGACGAAGGTGTCGTTCGGGCAGGGCGAGTACGCGATCCGCAGCGGTCCGGTCGCCGGTTCTTCCTCCGGCTCGGCCTTCGGTCCGGTCGCCGGTCCGTTCACCGGTTCTGTCGCCGGTTCAGTCGTTCCGGGCATCGTGCCTCCAGGTCTGGAGTACGGGTACGAGACGGTGGAAGCCCTCCGTGAGGGCCGCGAGCGCGTCGCCGATCCGCCAGGCGGCCCGGTCGCGCGGGCCCACCGGGTTGGACACGGCACGGATCTCCAGGACCGGGAGGCCGTGCGCGGCGGCGGCCTCGGCGACGCCGAAGCCCTCCATCGCCTCGGCGCCCGCCAGCGGGTGGCGGGCGGCCAGTTCGGCGGCGCGGGCGGCCGTACCGGTGACGGTGGAGACGGTGAGGACGGGCGCGAGGAGCGCCCCGGTGGCCTCCGCGACGCGGGCGGTGAGGTCGGCCGGCGGCAGGTGGGCGGCGCGGCCGAAGCCCAGCTCCTCGACGGTCAGGAAACCGTCCGGGGTCTGGGCGCCGAGGTCGGCGGCGACGATCGCGTCGGCGACGACGAGGGA
Organism: Streptomyces sp. NPDC101118; assembly: GCF_044759445.1. Taxonomy (NCBI): domain Bacteria; kingdom Bacillati; phylum Actinomycetota; class Actinomycetes; order Kitasatosporales; family Streptomycetaceae; genus Streptomyces; species Streptomyces sp. NPDC101118. The sequence continues at coordinate 118,097 of NZ_JBIVZG010000007.1, forward strand.
GCCGACGGGTGCGGCGGGCTGGAAGCCGCCGCCGATGCCGGCCGAGACGACGAGGGAGTACGGGTGCTCCGCCGCGGCCAGGGCCGCGCCGGTGGCCGCCGCCACGGCGGCCGGACCGACGCCCCCGGCCAGCACGTCGAAGGCGAGGCCGGGTACGTCGTAACGGGTGACCGAACGGCCCCCGGGCAGGGGGCGGCTGCGCGCGTCGCGGTCCGCCGGGTCCGGATGAGGGGTCAGACCGGCGGCGACGGAGTCGGCCTCCGCCGCCACCGCGGTCACGATGAGCGCGCGCACCCTGTTGCTGCCGGGGTTACTTCTTCAGCTTGAGGGTGAAGGACCAGACGGCGAGGGGCTTCTGGTCCTTGCTGAGCTGGATGAAGGCGAGCTTCTTGGACTCGGGGGCCTCGCCCTGGCCGCCGGTCGCGAAGACGTCGGCGCCGGGGAAGGAGCGGTAGGTGTTGTCGGACGGCTCGGTGATCGGCTGGCCGTCCAGGACCGCCTGCCACTGCTTGCCGTCCTCGACGACCTCGGGCTCGACGCCCAGGCGCAGCGTGTCGCCGCGGCCGTACTCGATGGTCTTGCCGGACTTGATGCTGGAGAGGCACTCCTGCACCTTCTCCGTGGTGAGCTCCTGCGCGTCCTTGGCCTTGGTGCACTTGGCCTCGGACGAGACGGACGAGCTGCCGACCGTCACGGTCGCGAGCGGCGTCGGCTTGTCGCAGGCGGAGAGGACGAGGAGTCCGGCGGACACGGCTGCGAGAGCCGCGACGCTGCGGCGGCCCTTACCCGAGATAAGCGGTGCGGTCATGAGCCGAAGGCTATCGCTCACGCCGTTTCCCTTGGTGGCGGGGGTGGCCAACCGGCCCGCGCGTCGCGCGGGTGAGGGTGAGGCGCGGGTGAGGGTGAGGCGCGGGTCGGGCGCGGTGCGGGTGCGGGTGCGGGTCGGGCGCGGGTCGGGCGCGGGTGCGGTGCGGTGCCGGTGGCGTGCGTCGTTGCCGGGGCGCTGCGAAGGTGCGCGGTGCGGGGGTGGGGCGGGGGCATCTGGAGTGGGCCTCTCTTGGGAGGGTTCCTGGAGCCACCCGCCACTTGAGGGTGTTTCCGGGGCGGGGCGGGCCGTCAAGGGCGCTCCGCTGCGCTCCGCGTCGCCTGCGGCGATTCCACTTCGTTCCACCCTTGACCGCCCACCCCGCCCCGGGGGAACGACGAGTGGCGGGAGGCTCCAGGAGGGACGGTCAGGGGGCAAAGCCCAGGGCCGGCCAGTGGCGATGGGAGCGCGCCCGGTGGCTCCGCCACCCGGGCACCGGCCGGGAGCCCGGTGTCGGCACCCGGTGCCCGGAGCCGGGGGCGGGCCCCCGCCCCACGGGGCGGACGCGTCAGCGTCCGTAGGCCCTCCGCCCGTCTCAGCGACTTCCGGGCCGCCTGCGCGCCTTCATAAGCCGCCACAAATCGCTACGCGCTCCTGCCTTAGGGCGGCGGACGGCCGTCTGGGGCCGGACATAGGCCGCCAGCGATCGCATGTGCTTCTCCCGTCACGCGATGACCGGCCCGTCGTGGTGGGACATAGGCCGCCAGCGTTGGGTAGGCGCTTTTCACGTCTCAGCGTCCGCCGGGCCGGTCGTGGTGGGACGAGAGCCGCCCACGACGGCCGCTTGCTGCTCTAGCGGGACGGCTGGCGGGCCGTCCCGCCCGTCAGTTGCGGGAAATGGACACTGGATCCGGGTCATCCCCGACGCCCGTCCCTTCTCACGTCCCTTCCCGGCCCAAAACGGCCGTTCGCCGCCGAGCCGGCAGGAGCGCGTAGCGATCGTGGGCGGCTTATGAAGGGGCACAGGCGGCCCGGAGGCCGCTATGCCGAGTGGTGGGCCTACGGATGGTGGTGCGTCCGCCCCTTGGGGCGGGGCTGCACCCCGACACTGGGACGCGCACCTGGTACCGGAATGCATGAGGAGTGGCCAGGGCGTCTTTTCTGGGGTTGTCCGCCGAGGTCTTTGCCTTCCGGGCCGGGGTGGCCTGTCAAGGGTGGAACGAAGTGGAATCGCCGCAGGCGACGCGGAGCGCAGCGGAGCGCCCTTGACAGGGTGCCCCGGCCCGGAAACCCTCGGTCGGCGGACGGCCCCAGACCGGCGCCCTCCCTGAGACCGGCCCAGGAGACGCCGCCCCCGGCCCACCCCCCTCAAGCCACCCGCGCCCGTGGTGGCGCCCCGCCCTGCCGTGGCCGCGCGGAAAGCGCTCCCCGGTAGGCCATGACCGTGCCCGCGGCGACCAGGGTGGCCGCCACCGACATGCCCAGGACGCCGTTCAGCGGGAGCGAGATGCCGATCGCGCCGCCCACGACCCAGGCCATCTGCAGCAGCGTCTCGGAGCGGGCGAAGGCCGAGGTGCGCACCTCCTCCGGCACGTCCCGCTGGATCATCGCGTCCAGCGACAGCTTGGCGAGCGCCTGGCAGAAGCCCGCCGTGGCGCCCAGTACGGCCATCAGCAGCCCGGAGAAGAACAGCGCGGCCACGATCGCCGCGGCCAGCGTCAGGGTCAGCACCGCGGCCACGATCGCCTCCGGCGCGCGGGACCGCAGCCACGCGCCCACGGCCGTGCCGCACGCGTTGCCCACCCCGGCCGACACGCCCACGATGCCCAGCGACACCGCCGCGCTCTGCCCGGGCAGCGGGTGCTCGCGCAGCAGGAAGGCCAGGAAGAAGATCAGGAACCCGGAGAGCGAGCGCATCGCCGCGTTGGCCCACAGCCCGCACAGCACCGGCTTGCTCACCGTCCGCAGCCCGGGCCGCCTGGCCCGCTCGCGGCGCGCCTCGTGCGTCGAGAGGCGGGCCCGCCGCTCGCCCTTCGCGGAGTCCACCTGGTGCGGCAGCCGGAAGGCGAAGAACGTGCCGCCGAGGAAGACCGCGCACGCCCCGTACAGCGGCCACTGCGGCCCGATCAGGTGCAGCAGCCCGCCGATCGGCGCCGCCGCGCCGGTGGCCAGCAGCCCGGCCAGCGTCACCCGGGAGTTCGCCTTGACCAGCGAGAACCCCTTGGGCAGCAGCCGCGGCACCACCGCGCTGCGCACCACGCCGTACGCCTTGGACGCCACCAGCACGCCCAGTGCCGCCGGGTAGAGCCGCAGGCCGCCGGTCACCACGGCCCCCGACATGATCACCGCCAGCACCGCCCGGGCGAACATCGCGCCCGCCATGGCCGCGCGCCGGCCGTGCGGCAGCCGGTCCAGCAGGGGCCCGATCACCGGCGCCAGCAGCGTGAAGGGCGCCATCGTGATCAGCAGGTACAGCGCGACGCGGCCGCGTGCCTCGTCCGTGGGGACCGAGAAGAACACCGTGGACGCCAGCGCCACCGTGATCATCATGTCCCCGGCGCCGTTCACGGCGTGCAGCTCGATCAGCTTGCCCAGGCCCGATTCGCCCGCGCCGTGCGCGTGCGTGGCCCGCCGGATGCCCCGCGCGGGCAGGTGGAGGGCGCGCCCGACCGCCCGTCCGGCCCTGCGGGCCCGGCCCGAGCCGTCGTCGGAGGACCGTGCGGCTGCCACCCGGCCATAGTGCCCCACGGCACCTCGCTGAAGCCCGGTGGCGGAGTCCCCGGCGCGTTCCGGCGGTGTTCCGTCGGAGTCCCCGGCGCGTTCCGGCGGCGTCACGGGTTCGCTTCGCTGTCCGCGAATCGGACGTGCAGGTGGGCCCAGGGCTGCGAAGGAGGTAGCGTGCGTAGCGCGCCACCGGCGGTCGCTCTTGGCCGCGCGCCTCTCCGCGATCCCGCAGAATGGTTCGCAGTAGGTGCGCCCGAGGCCGATCGGGCGCGGACGTCGACGCGGCCCTCTGGTCCGCTCCGCCCGCGCCCCGTACGGATCAGGACCGGCGGTTGTCACGGACGAGGGCGCACTCGTGAGACGGCGTAGGAGAGAACGAGACAGTGAGTGCTGCGACGACGCGAAGCCGTACCCCCGACCGCCTGTGCGCCGAGGCGGTAGAACTCGCCCGAGCGGCGGCGGAGGAAGCCGCCGCCCCCGGCTCGGTGGGCGAGCACGTCTCGGTGGTCGCGGAGGGCGACCGCGTCGTCACGCACTTCTTCGAGTGCACGGACGCGGGCTACCGCGGCTGGCGCTGGGCCGTGACGGTGGCCCGCGCCTCCCGTGCCAAGGTCGTCACCCTCGATGAAACGGTGCTGCTCCCCGGCCCCGACGCGCTGCTCGCGCCCGAGTGGGTGCCGTGGAGCGAGCGGCTGCGCCCGGGCGACATGGGACCCGGCGACCTGCTGCCCACCGAGGCGGACGACCTGCGCCTGGAGCCCGGCTACTCCGGCGAGGACACGCCCCCGCCGAACTCCGTCGTCTCCGAGGAGGTCAGGGACCTCGCCGACGCCGAGGACGCGGCCTTCACGGACCGGGTCGCGGTGCCGGAGCGCGGCTCGATCACCTCGGTCGCCGAGGAACTGGGCATGCGGCGGGCCCGTGTGCTGTCGCGGTACGGGCTGCACACCGCGGCCGACCGCTGGGACGAGGCCTTCGGCGCCAAGACCCCGATGGCGCAGGCGGCCCCCGCCTCCTGCGTGTCCTGCGGCTTCCTGATGAAGATCGGCGGCTCGCTGGGCCAGGCCTTCGGCGTGTGCGCCAACGAGTTCGGGCCGGCCGACGGCCGCCTGGTCTCCCTCTCGTACGGCTGCGGCGGGCACTCCGAGGCCGCCGTCATGCCGAAGCCGCCGCGGCCCGCGCCGCCGGTGCTCGACTCCATGGGGGCCGACGCCTTCCCGCTGCGCCCGGACGCCGAGAGCGGCTCGGTGCCCGTCGCGGAGCTGCCGGAACAGGACCTGGGCCACTCGTAACGGACCCTCACCGGCCTTGCCGGCGCCGCCCTTGGGGCGCCGCCGGCCGCCACCGGTCCGGGGTGCACGCGGACGCGCGGCGCCCCGTACGGGGACCAGCAGCCTGAACCTGCGGGCTTCCCCCAGGGCGCCGGGTCGCGGCCGGTCCGCGGCGCGGTACCTTCTGGCCCTGGAACGGCAACGGGCGGGAAGCAGGAGGCAGCGGCGTGAGCGGACGAGCGACGGCGGCTCAGGGCGGCGTGGACCCCTTCGGGACCGCGCGGCTGCGGCGCGGGGTACTCGACGCCTGGGGCGCGAGCCCCGCCCGGTTCCGGGAGGACGCCAACGCCGAGGAGGACCTCGCACTCGGCGGCTACCGCGACCGGCTGGTCGTCGAACTCGCCCAGAACGCCGCCGACGCCGCCGCACGGGCCGGCGTACCCGGCCGGCTCCGGCTCACCCTGCGCTCCGGCATCCTCGCCGTCGCCAACACCGGCGCACCCCTCGACGCCACCGGCGTCGAATCCCTCAGCACCCTGCGCGCCTCCGCCAAGCGCGGCACCGGCGACAGCGTCGGCCGCTTCGGCGTCGGCTTCGCGGCCGTCCTCGCCGTCAGCGACGAGCCGGCCGTCCTCGGCCGGCACGGCGGCGTCCGCTGGTCCCTGGCCGAGGCCCGCGAACTCGCCCACCAGGCCGCCCAGGGCAGCCCCGGCCTCGGCGACGAACTCCGCCGCCGCGACGGCCACGTACCCCTGCTGCGCCTCCCCCTGCCCGCCGAGGGCACCGCGCCCGAGGGCTACGACACTGTCGTCGTCCTCCCGCTGCGCGACGGCGTCGCCGAGGACCTGGTGGACCGCCTGCTGGCCGGCATCGACGACGCGCTGCTGCTCACCCTGCCCGGTCTCCAGGACGTGGTCGTCGAGACCCCCGCCGGCACCCGCACCCTGCGCCGCCGCGAGGTGGGCGCGTACACCGTCATCGACGACAGCGAGGCCGGCTCGACCCGCTGGCGCACCGTCCGCCACTCCGGCCCCGTCGAGCCCGCGCTGCTCGCCGACCGGCCCGTGGAGGAGCGGCTCCGGCCCCAGTGGACCGTCTCCTGGGCCGTGCCCGTGGACGCCGAGGGCGCGCCCGTACGCCCCTCCACCGCGCCCGTCGTGCACGCCCCCACCCCCACCGACGAGCCGCTCGGCATCCCCGCCCTGCTCATCGCCTCCCTCCCGCTCGACACCGCCCGCCGCCACCCGGCACCCGGGCCGCTGACCGACTTCCTCGTCGAGCGCGCGGCCGACGCGTACGCCGAACTCCTCGCCGCCTGGCACCCGGTGAGCACCGCGCTCGTCGACCTGGTGCCCGGACCGCTCGGCAAGGGCGAGCTGGACGGCGCCCTGCGCGCCGCCGTGATCCGGCGGCTGCCCCGCACCGCGTTCCTGGCCCCCGCCGCGCCCTCCGAGGAGCTGACCGCGCTGCGGCCCTTCGAGGCCGAGGTGGTCGAGGGCGCGGGCGCCGACACCGTGCGCGTGCTCGCCGAGGTGCTGCCGACGCTGCTGCCCGCCGGCCTGGAACGCCGTACGGAGCTGCGCACGCTCGGCGTGGGCCGGCTGCCGCTCGGCGACGCCATCGAGCGCATCGCGGGCGTGGAGCGGGCGCCGTCCTGGTGGTACCGGCTGTACGACACGCTGGCCGGCGTGGACCCGGACCGGCTCTCCGGCCTGCCCGTGCCGCTGGCCACCGGCCCGGACGAGGTGCGGAAGGAGCCGCTGGACGGCCTCGGCGAACTCGCCGGGACCGATGACGCCCCCGGCACGGACGGCTTCGGCGCGGAGCTGCCCGACGGCGCCCCCGGCGTCCGCACCACCATCGGCCCCCGGCACGTGCTGCTGCCCGGCCCGGACACCCCCGCGAACCTGACCCGGCTGGGTCTGAAGGTCGCCCACCCCGAGGCCGCGCACCCGCTGCTGGAGAAGCTGGGCGCGCTGCCCGCCACGCCCCGGGCGGTGCTGACCACCCCGCAGGTGCGGGCCGCGGTGGCCGCCTCCCTGGACGCGGACGAGATCTGGGACGAGGACGCGCTGGACGCGGAGGAGCTGGCCGAGGTGGTGCTCGGGCTGGTCCGCGACGCCGGGCTCGAACCGGGCGACGAGCCGTGGCTGGGCGCCCTCGCGCTGCCGGACGAGGACGGCGAGCCGGCCCCGGCCGCCGAACTGGTGCTGCCGGGCTCGCCGTTCGCCCGCGTGATGCGGGAGGGCGAACTCGCGCTGGTCGACGCGGAGCTGGCCGAGCGGTGGGGCGAGCAGCCCCTCACGGCCTGCGGCGTGCTGGCCAACTTCCAGCTGGTGCGGGCCACCGATGTGGTGCTGGACCCGGACGAACTGGAGCCGCGCGAGGGTGACTTCCCCGAGCCGGACGACGCCGGGCTGCTGGACGCCGTCGACGTGTGGTGCGAGGACCTGCTCGACCAGCTGCCGGACACCCCGGTGCCGCCGGTGGCCACGGAGATCGTGGCGGTGCGCGACCTGGACCTGGTCGACGACGACGCCTGGCCGCAGGCGCTGGCCCTGCTGGCGCAGCCACCGCTGCGCGACGCGCTGACCCAGCCGGTGCGGGTGCTGCTGCCCGACGGCACCACGCAGACCGTGCGCCCGTACACGGCCTGGTGGCTGCGAGACCACCCGGTGCTCGACGGCCGCCGCCCGGCCGGTCTGCGGGCCGCCGGGGGCGACCCGCTGCTGGAGGGCCTGTACACGTCCGCCGACGCCACCGGCTTCGAGGACGAGCAGGTGCTGCGCGCCCTGGGGGTACGCACCTCCGTCGCCGCCCTGCTCGACGAGCCCGGCGGTGCCGCCGAGCTGCTGGGCCGGCTGGCCGACCCGGACCGCACGGTGACGGCCCGTCAACTCCACGCCCTGTACGGGGCGCTGGCCGACCTGGACCCCGAGCAGGTGACGCTGCCGGACGAGCTGCGGGCCGTGGTCGACGGCGAGGTGCGGGTGGTGGACGCCGCCGACGCGGTGGTCGCCGACGCGCCCGACCTGCTGCCGCTCGCCGGTGACCTCCCGCTGCTGCCGGTGGCCCCTTCGGCCGCCGCCGACCTGGCCGAACTGCTCCAGGTGCGGCGCCTGTCGGAGACCCTGCCCGCACTGGTGGCGACCGACGGCGAGGAGCGCCGGGTGCCGGAGTCGGTGCGGGTGCTGCTGGGTCCGGCGACCCCGGACTCGTACGTCGAGCACGAGGAGCTGGTCGCGGGCGGCATCGAGCTGGACTGGCGGCGCACCCCGGACGGCGTCCTGCACGCCGCCACCCTGGAGGGCGTGGCGGCGGGCCTGGCCTGGGCGGCCGGCCAGTGGCCCCGCCGCTTCGAGGTCGCGGCCCTCCTGGAGGACCCGTCCCGCACGGAGGAACTGGCCAGGGACCGCTGGTTCGACTGACCTAGCGGACGGTGCAGCCCGGCTGCCCGTCGACGGCGTCCTCCACGTGCTCGGCGCCCTGCGGGAGGGTGACGGCGGGGCCGCCGAAGGACCGGAACTCGATGGTCTTACGTGGACTGCGCCTGTGTACGCGGACCAGTTGCCCGTGGTCGTCCAGCCAGGCGTCGAAGTGGATCCGCGGGTCAGGGCTGCCGGGGACCCTGGGAGGCTCGGGGGCCGGACGCGGGGAGGTCAGGCAGGGGAAGGTCTTCCGCAGCAGCGCGTCGAGAGGCTTGGGTTCGACGGCCACCGAGTAGCGCATGGCGGGCAGCCCCCCCACGCTCTCGGGCCCCACCCGCTCAGGGTGTCCGCCGACCAGCAGGGCGCTGAGCATCGCGGGCGCGGACACCCTGGCGGCCGCCCCGTTCTCCCACTCGGATTCGGCGCTGCCGTCGAACCCCGGGGGTACGGCGGGGTGGTAGTACAGGTCGTCGTCGATGCGCCAGCGCGACATGCTCGGCAGGGCCAGGGCTTCGTGCGGGCTCTTCCACGACATCCGGCCGGTTTCGGCGGGCCCGTCGTCCCCGTAGAAGGGACTTTCGGCGGTGACCACGACCTCGGCCGCGCCGGCGGCCAGCGCGCGCTCCGCCGCCTCCTTCAACACCTGCGCCGGGTCCCCCGTGTGGACCTCCAGCAGCCGTTCCACCCGTACCTCGTCCACGACCTCCGGCACGAACACCACCCCGCCGGCCGCCGCGGCCAGCACGGCCACCGGTATCCAGATCCGCCAGTACCTCTTCGCCACCGGTCCCCCTCGTGATCCCCACCCTGTGCAGGACCCGGATCGTAGATCACGAGGGGACGGGCGGGACCGGCTAGGTCACGTCCACGTAGTCCGTCGACGAGGACTTCGAGGCCGAGGTGGACGTGCCCGCGTACTTGAAGCGCCAGCCGCCGTCGACGGTGGCCGTTGCGGAGACGGTGACCGCGCCCCCGGCGTCCGTCGTGCCCGAGCCGACCGTGGTCCAGGTCGTGGAGCCGGACTTGCGGAACTGGAGGTCGACCTTTTGGGACGGGAGGGCCGTGGCGGCGCCGTACTCCCACGCCGAGCCGGTCAGGGTGCCCTTGACGGTGACCTTCGCGCCCGCGGTGACCGGCTCCGGCGTGGCGTTCGCCGTGAGGAAGCTGGCCCGTTTGATGGTTGCGGTGCCGGCGACCGGGCCGCTGAACAGGCCCTTGCCGTCGGCCGCGAGGGCCCAGGCGGCCACCGACCAGGTGCCGGCCAGCTTGTTCAGGCCCAGGTGGTTCCGGCCGCTCAGGTCGAAGCCGGCGGTGCAGTCCCAGGTGGTGCTGCCGGCCCGCTTCACGCAGTCGGCGGGGGCCGTGACGTGCACGATGCCGTCCGGCTTGTCGTACGGGCCGTGGTACAGGTACACGCCGGCCGAGGCGATGCCCGAGGGGTCGGAGGCGGTGAAGGCGGCGCTGTAGCCGCCGAGTCCGGTGAGGGTGGGGACCAGGGTCTTGCCCTCGTTGACCACCGCGGTGCCGATGGTGGTGGTGCCGAGCTTGAGGCCGGTCTGCGGGGCCGGGCCGCCGAAGGCTCGGGTGATCGTCTGGCGCAGGGCGCCGCCTGCGCTGTCCGTGCCGGTGATCCGGAGGGAGACGAAGGCGGCCCCGGCCGGGACGGCGACCGTGGCACTGCCGGTGGCGCCGGACGCGGTCAGCGGGGCGGCGGTCCAGGTGGCGCCGTCGTTCGTGGAGGACTCGATGCCGGTCAGGGTCGCGGTCGTGCCGTCGGTGCGGGGTACCAGCGTGGCCCCGACCGTCACCGGTCCCGCCGCCACCCGGTTGCGGCCGTCGAGGCCGCTGACCGTCAGCCGCGGGTCGGTCACCGGCAGCGGGGCGGAGGCGGTCAGGGCGCTGCCGGGGAAGGTCCACTCGGTGGCGACGCGCGGGGAGAGGCGGCTGTGCGCGCCGCTCCTGGTCACCGTATGGGTGATCCTGTACGTGCTGTGGCCGCCGGCGGCGACCGTGTACGTGTCGTACGGCGAGAGCACGCCCGAGGCGCCGAGCAGTGCGCCGCCGTCGCCGGTGACCCGCCAGGTGGTGCCGCCGCCGCTGTCGAGGCCCTCGTTGCCGTACGCGTCCGAGAGGGAGGCGGGCTCGTTCAGGCTGAACTTCCCGCCCGCGTACTGCGACGCCGGGAACTGCGAGGCGTACGAGGTGAAGGGTGCCCGCCCGAAGTACTCGCTGCCCGCGTCGCCCGCGGGGAGCGTCATGCCGGGCATGCCGAGCGCGTGGGGCCCGTACTCCAGGTACCGGTCGAAGGAGGCGCCGGGCGTGAGGTAGTGCGTGTACGCGGTGCCGAGCGGCACCGCGGCCGGCAGGTAGGTGCCGGACAGCCCCTTCTCGGCGTCGGCGACCGCGGCGGTCCACACCGTGGCGCTCAGCCCGGCGCCCTGGGCGCGGACGGTGGTGCGCTTCTTGGCGAGGCCGGCGGTGGGCACCGAGACCACGGGCGAGGAGGGGGTGCCGCCGGTGAACCGGTGCAGGAGATCGTACCGGTAGGGGCTGGGACGGTTGGGGCCGCTGCCGCGCTTCTGGCGCACGTCGTGCAGGTTGAGGGTCAGGCCCGGCAGCGTCACGGGGGCCGCGTAGACCGTGGCGCCCGAGCCGTTGGCGAAGAAGGCCGCCTCGCCGTTGGGCAGCGTGTACCAGGCGTCGGCGACGACGCGGGCCGCGGTGGGCTCGTCGACGGTGACGGCGGCCGGCTGGGCGAGGTTCGCGTCGAGGGTGACGGTGGTGGCGGCGGTGCCCACGCTGAAGGTCTTGGGGAGGAATCGGGCCTGCGTGCCGGAGGCGTCGTAGCCGCCGTGGTTGCCGATGGTCAGGTAGTTGCCGGAGGGGAGTTCGGCGGTGCCGAAGTCCTCGCCCTCGGGGACCGTGACCTCGTACGCCTTCCAGGTCGCCCGGTCCCAGACGCGGATCTCGGGCGCGACGTGGTCCACGTGCGTGAGCTGGATCTTCACCGGGTACCCGGCGGTGGGGGCGGCGCCGGCCTGCGGCACACCCACCCCGCCGAGCAGCAGGGCGGCGCCGCCCAGCACTGCCGCCGCCCTGGTCCGTCTGTGACTTCTGCTGCTGTCCGCCATGGTCAGGCGCCCCCTCGGTCTCGTGTGCGGCGGGCACAGCGTAGGGCCTCGGCCCGGGTGGGGCCGAGGCCCTGGTGAGGGCTGGTACGGGATCAGTACACGTCGATGTCGGACGTCCCCGAGTCGGCCGGCGAGTAGGCCGTGGTGCCGTCGTGGCGCAGCCGCAGCTTGCCGTCCTCGGTGGCGGTGCGCGTGAAGCTCACCGTCCCGTCGGAGGCGGTCTTCGCGGTGGCCACCGTGGTCCAGGTGCTGCTGCCGGCCTTCTGCCACTCCAGGCGCACGGTGGCGTCCGGCAGGGCCAGGTTGCTGCCGCTGATCCAGCTGAGCACGCGCAGCTTGGCCTTGACGGTGTACTTGCCGCCGGTGGGCACGCTCATCGGCGGCCAGGTCGTGGAGAAGCCGGTCATGCGCCGGAGGTCGGCCGTGCCGGCCTTGGTGACGAGGACGCGGCCGGAGCCGTCCTTCGAGTGGGCCCAGGCGGTGACCGACCAGAGGCCGGCGAGGCTGTTGCGGCCGAGCTCGTCGACGGGCCGGACCGCGACCTCCGCGGTGCAGGTGGCGGTGGTGGCCGTCGCCGGGGTGCAGAGGGCGTTCCAGTACTGCGGGACGACGCCGTCGGGACGGTCGTACGTGCCGTGGTGGAAGTACGCGCCGGCGGCGGCGACGCCGGCCGGGTCGGTGACCGTGAAGCGGACCTTGACGGTGGCGTCGGGGGAGAGGTCGGGGGCGTACGGGTGGCCGTCGTTGACGACGACGTTGCTGATCGCGGTGTCGCCGACGCGCTCTCCGGTGGCGGCGGCCGGGCCGGCGAAGGCGCGGATCACGGTCTGCGAGACGGTGCCGCCGGAGCTGTCGGTGCCGGTGGTCCGCAGGCTCACGAAGGACGCGGTGGCCGGGACGGTGAAGCTCGCGCTGCCGGTGGCGCCGGAGGCGGTCAGGGCCGGGGCGGTCCAGGTCACGCCGTTGTCCATGGAGAACTCCAGGGACTTGAGGGTGGCCGTGGTGCCCGCCAGGCGGGGCTTCAGGGTGGTGCTGACCGTCACCGGGTCGGTGCCGGCCTGGTTGCGCCAGTCCAGCCCGGTGACCTTGTACGTGGGGTCGGTGACCGGGAGGCCGGACTGGGCGGCCAGGGCGGCCCCGGTCATCGTCCAGTCGGTCCAGACGCGGCTGGAGAGCCGGCCCTGGGCGCCGTGCCGAGTGGCCGACACCCGGACGGTGTACGACGCGTGGCCGGTCGGGACGGTCGCCTGCCAGGTGCCGGAGTCCTGGACCGGCGAGGTGGCCAGCGTGGTGCTGCCCGTGCGGATCCGGAACTGCAGGCTCGCGGCGTCGTCCTTGCCGAGGTTGCCGGCGGCGTCGGAGTGCAGCGCGCTCTCGGTGAACTTGAACGTGCCGCTCTGGTGGGTGGAGTTGTAGCGCACCCGGGGCGTGAAGGGCGCGGCGCCGACGATCTCGACCGGATGCGTGCCCTTGGCCAGGGTGCGGGTCTTCAGGTCCAGGCGGTGGGTGCTGCCGTACGTCAGGGCGCGCGCGAAGGCCGTGCCCGGGGTGACGTATTCGGTGATCTTCGACGGGACGCCCACCTGGCTGCCGATGAACATGCCGCCGATGTTGAGGCCCATGTCGGCGTGACTGTCCAGCCGGCCCACGGAGTTGCCGTCCTGCGCGCGCAGGGAGGTCTGGGTGGTGGCCAGGTTCGCCTTGAGGACCTGCGCGACCGGGGTGGCGGGGACGCCGTTGGTGAAGCGGTGCACCAGGTCGTAGCGGTAGGGGCTGGGCAGGTTGCCCGTCGAGCCGCTCTTGTCCAGGACCTCGTGGAGGTTGAGCTTCAGGCCGGTGAGGGCGATCGGGTTGACGTACACCTTCTCGCCCCAGCCGCCGACGAAGCCGGTCGAGCTGCCGTTGGGCAGGGTGTACGAGATCTCCGCGCTGGAGCGGGCCGCGGTGGTGTCGTCCACCGCGATCCGGGTCTCCTTCGACGTCTTGGCGTCCAGGAGCACCGTCTGGGCGGTGGAGCCGACCGTGAAGGTCTTCGCCAGGAAGTGGCTCGCCCGGCCCCAGTTGGAGTACAGGCCGACGGTCACGTAGTCGCCGGGCGGCAGCGCCACCGTCCCCCAGTCGTCCCACTGCTCCTCGGCCACGTCGTAGTAGGTCCAGGTGCTGCGGTTCCAGACGTGGATCGACGGGCCCCAGTGGTCGGCGTTGACCAGGTCGATCTTGACCTGCTGGGCCGCGGTGGCGGCGTACGTGGTGCGCGCCGCCGACGGCGCGGTGACCGTGGTGCCGTCCGTGGCGAGGGTCGTGGTGGCCAGGGGGGCCTTCTCGCCGACCGGGCGGATCTCCACGCGGCCGGGCGTGGCGAGGTAGCCGTAACTGCCGGGCTGCTCGCCGTCCTTGCCGGTGACGCGGAAGGCTCCGGCGCGGCCCGGGACCCGCTCGACGCGGTCGCCGTTGGCCAGGGTGGCGCCCCCGGCGGCCCCGGTTCCGGCGTCGGGCGCGGCCGCGGTGGCCGGATTCGGTACGGCGTCGGCCGACGGCACCAGCAGGCCGGCCGCCAGCAGGGCGGCGGACAGGACGCCGGTCGCGGCGCGCCGCCGCCCGGCAGCCCCGCCGACCAGCAGGTTCTTGAAGTGCATGGACCCCCCTCGGGATGAATGGAGGTCAGCGTAGATCCGACCGCCGGAAGCCCTGCCGGGGCCCCCGCCCGTTGACCGGTGCGTGCCGGTTGGGCAGGGAAGTGGCCGGAATTTTCCCCTGCCTGCACAACCATTCGCGATCTTGCATGGTCGTACCTCCCGTCCGGTCAGTCATGTTCCGTTCGGGGGATTCCGATCATGCGTTATCGCGCCGCAGCCGTCGCCACCACGGCCGCCCTCGCCCTGTCCGCCCTCTGCGTGCCCGCCGCCGGTGCCGCCGGTACGGGTCCGGCGGCGTTCAGTGCCGTGTCCACCAACAAGCGCTGGATGCCGGTCAAGCCGGTCACGCCGAACAGCGTGAAGGTCATGTACACGATCAAGCATGCCGCGGATGTGCCGCTGTCCGACATCCACGCGGACGTCCTGCTCGCCAAGGCCGAGGCCTACGGCGGCAAGACGATCGCACCCCGCCAGGCCCCGGTGTGCGTCGCGGCCGACCGCACCTCGGCCGTCTGCGAGGTCGTCATCACCGTGGACCCGCGCACCGACCTGAAGAACGCCGACTCGCAGTCGCCCTGGGAGCTCACCGGCCGCTCCTGGCGGAAGTCCCGGCCCTCCGAGGTCTTCACGACCCCGCTCAGCGGCAACGTGTACACCCCGCGCGCCGCGTACCTGCCGATGGACGCCGGACCGGAGCCGGTGGTCAAGGGCCAGATCCTCACGGTCAAGGGCACGGTCCAGCGCGCCAACTGGGAGACCGGCGACTACCGCAACTACAACGGCGCCGTGGGCATGGGCCTGTGGTTCCGCAAGAAGGGCGCCACCGTCCAGAGCTACGTCACCGGCGTCGAGACCGACGGCAAGGGCAACTTCACCAAGCGCGTCCTCGCGAGCGAGGACGGCTACTGGCAGTGGAAGATCCAGGGCAACGCGACCACCAACCGCACGGTCTCCCGCGAGGACTACGTCGACGTCCGCTAGACGGTCCCGCGAGCCGGTCACGGCCCGCGTACAACCATTCCGGCCGAGAACGCGTCGTAGCAATCGGCCGGACGGCGCACGTCCGGACTGCGCACGGCCTCCCCGAACGGGTCCGGCGCGTGCGGAACGGGCTCCCACGGGGGTGGGGCCGGAACCGCACGCGCCGGACCGGGGGACCGCACCGGCCCCGCCGGGAACCCGGCTAGGCCGGGAACCTGCGGTCGACCCAGCGGAAGGTGAACTCCACCAGCACCGCGGCGGCAGCCGCGATGGCCACCGCGGCCCACGGCATGGTCGTTCCCACCAGCTTCAGCTCGAAGAAGTGCTGGAGCCACGGCACCACCAGGACCAGCAGGAACGCCAGCCCCATCGCCCCTACCAGCCCCACCCGCCACCACGTGTACGGGCGGGCGATGATCGCCAGCACCCACATCGACACCAGGAACAGGGTCAGGGTGGCGGCGCTGGTCTCGGCCTCAAGCGCCCCCTCGCCGGTGTAGTGGTTCCGGGCCAGCAGGTACGTGACGAAGGTGGCCAGCGCCGCGATGGTGCCGCCCGGGATCGCGTACCGCATCACGCGCTTCACGAAGTGCGGCCTGGCCCGCTCCTTGTTCGGGGCCAGGGCCAGGAAGAAGGCCGGGACGCCGATGGTGAGGGTGGACAGCAGGGTCAGGTGCCGCGGCAGGAAGGGGTACTCCACCTGCCAGCACACCACCAGGATGGCCAGCAGCACCGAGTAGACGGTCTTCGTCAGGAAGAGCGTGGCCACCCGGGTGATGTTGCCGATGACCCGGCGGCCCTCGGCGACCACCGAGGGGAGCGTGGCGAAGGAGTTGTTGAGCAGCACGATCTGGGCCACCGCGCGGGTGGCCTCGGACCCGGAGCCCATCGAGACGCCGATGTCGGCGTCCTTCAGCGCCAGGACGTCGTTGACGCCGTCGCCGGTCATCGCCACGGTGTGGCCGCGGGACTGGAGCGCGCCGACCATGTCCCGCTTCTGCTGCGGGGTGACCCGGCCGAAGACCGCGTTCCGGTCCAGCTCCGCCGCCATCCCGGCCTGGTCGGCCGGCAGCTGCCGCGCGTCCACGGTGTTCTCGGCGCCCGGCAGGCCCAGCTTCCCGGCCACCGCGGAGACGGAGACGGCGTTGTCGCCCGAGATGACCTTGGCGTGGACGTTCTGCTCGTCGAAGTAGCGCAGGGTGTCGGCGGCGTCGGGGCGCAGCCGCTGTTCGAGGACGATCAGGGCGGTGGGGCGGGCGCCGGCGCCGATCTGCGGGTCGTCCAGCTCGCGGGCGGACCTGGCGAGGAGCAGCACGCGCAGCCCCTGCTCGTTGAGCGCGTTGATCTCGTCCAGGGCCGGGTCGCCGGAGGGCAGCAGCACGTCGGGCGCGCCCAGCAGCCAGGTGGAGTTCTCCCCGTCGCCCTCGCTGAAGCTGGCACCGCTGTACTTGCGGGCGGAGGAGAAGGGCAGCGACTCCGTGCAGCGCCACTCCTCCTCGTCCGGGTAGGCGTCGATGATGGCCTGCAGGCTGGCGTTGGGCCGCGGGTCGGATTCGCCGAGGGCGCCGAGGACCTTGCGTACGTACGTCACGTCCGCGCCGCCCAGGGGCCGCAGCTCGGTGACGTCCATGCCGCCCTCGGTGAGGGTGCCCGTCTTGTCGAGGCACACCACGTCCACGCGGGCCAGCCCCTCGATGGCCGGCAGCTCCTGGACCAGGCACTGCTTGCGGCCCAGCCGGATGACGCCGATGGCGAAGGCCACGGAGGTCAGCAGCACCAGGCCCTCGGGGATCATCGGGACGATGCCGCCGACGGTCCGGGCGATGGAGTCCTGGAGGTTGTTGTCCTTGACCACGAGCTGGCTGATGATCAGGCCGATCGAGGTCGGGATCATCATCCAGGTGACGTACTTGAGGATGGTGGAGATGCCGGAGCGCAGCTCGGAGTGGACGAGCGTGAAGCGGGAGGCCTCCTCGGCCAGCTGAGCGGCGTACGCCTCGCGGCCGACCTTGGTGGCGGTGAAGGCGCCGCCGCCCGCGACCACGAACGAGCCCGACATCACCTCGTCGCCGGGCTTCTTCAGGACCGGGTCCGCCTCGCCGGTCAGCAGCGACTCGTCGACCTCCAGTCCGTCGGCCTCGCCCACCACGCCGTCGACGACGACCTTGTCCCCGGGACCGAGCTCGATCACGTCGTCGAGGACGATCTCGGAGGTGGAGATCTCGGCGGCCCTGCCGTCGCGCCGGACGGTGGGTTTGACCTCGCCGATCACGGCGAGTCCGTCGAGGGTCTTCTTGGCGCGCAGCTCCTGGACGATGCCGATGCCGGTGTTCGCGATGATCACGAAGCCGAAGAGGCTGTCCTGGATGGGCGCGACGCAGAGCATGATCACCCAGAGCACGCCGATGATCGCGTTGAAGCGGGTGAAGACGTTGCCGCGGACGATGTCGGCGGTCGAGCGGCTGCTGCGGACCGGTACGTCGTTCACGTCGCCACGCGCGATGCGTTCGGCGACGGCCGCCGCGGTGAGGCCGCCCGGCTGGAAGACGGGGGCGGGCATCCGTACAGGGTGCACGGGGTCGAGCTCCGCGCCCGCGTCGATCGCGGTGCCGCGGGTGCCGCCCGCGCCCCCGCCGCCCGGCTCCGGCCCGTCGGTGTCGATCTTCGCCCGCTGCGTCATGGTTTCGACGGTAAGCGGGGTCGTGCCGCTTCACCCGCCGAGCGACGGGAAGATCAGACCTCGGTATGACCCGGATCGTCCTGGGGTCGCCCGGCGGTTTCGGCCGCGTGGCGCTTGAGTGCGGCGTCGCGGGCGCGTACGTACCAGATGCCGATCAGGCCGAGGGCGCCGCCGGCCGCGCAGGTCCAGACCCACCAGAGGAGGTCCCGGTCGGCGAACCAGCCGTAGAAGGGGAGCTGCACGACGAACATGGCGAACCAGAGGATCGTGCCGCCGGTGATGGTGGCGACGACCGGCCCCTCCAGGGGCTCGGGTGCCTCGTGCTTGGGGGTCCACTTCGCCATGCGGGCCAGTCTAGGTGGCCTCCTGAACGGTCTACGCGCGGAGATGGACGCCCCTTCGTTCATGTGTTCATACTGAAACGGTTTGTTCGCGACCCGAATTTATTGGTGCGAATCTCCTAAGCAAACCCTTTGAGGACCGAATGAGCACGTCGGCCCCCGCCGCCCCGGCCACCGCCCCCCAGCCTTCCCCGCAGGGGACCGGTTCCGTCCTGGACCGCTACTTCAAGATCTCCGAGCGCGGTTCCACCGTGGCCCGTGAGGTCCGCGGCGGCTTCGCCACCTTCTTCGCGATGGCCTACATCATCGTGCTGAACCCGATCATCCTCGGCAGCGCGAAGGACATGTACGGCCACCAGCTCGACGGCGGCCAGCTGGTCACCGCCACCGTGCTGACCGCGGCCCTGACCACCCTCCTCATGGGCGTGATCGGCAACGTCCCGATCGCCCTGGCCGCCGGCCTCGGCGTGAACACGGTGGTCGCCCTCCAGCTCGCCCCGCGCATGAGCTGGGCCGACGCCATGGGCATGGTGGTGCTCGCGGGCTTCATCGTGATGCTGCTGGTGGCCACCGGCCTGCGCGAGCGCGTGATGAACGCCGTACCGCCGGGCCTGCGCAAGGGCATCGCGATCGGCATCGGTCTCTTCATCATGCTGATCGGCCTGGTCGACTCGGGCTTCGTCTCCCGCATCCCGGACGCCGCGCACACCACCGTCCCGCTCCAGCTCGGCAGCGACGGCCACCTGCACGGCTGGCCCGTGCTGGTCTTCGTGCTCGGCGTGCTGCTGACGCTGGCGCTGCTCATCCGCAAGACCCCGGGCGCCATCCTGATCTCGATCGTCGTCATGACGGTCGTCGCGGTGGCCGTCCAGCTGATCGCGGACCTGCCGGGCCAGGCCTGGGGCCTGACCGTGCCGGAGTGGCCGGGCAACCCGGTCGCCGCGCCCGACTTCGGGCTCGTCGGTCAGGTCAGCCTGTTCGGCGGCTTCGGCAAGGTGGGCTTCCTGACCGGCGCCCTCTTCGTCTTCACCGTGCTGCTGTCCTGCTTCTTCGACGCGATGGGCACCATCCTCGGCGTCGGTGACGAGGCCAAGCTGATGGACCGGGACGGCAACCTCCCCGGCATCAACAAGGTCCTGATCGTCGACGGCATCGCCGTCGCGGCCGGCGGCGCCACGTCCTCGTCCGCGAACACCTGCTTCGTCGAGTCCACCGCGGGCGTCGGCGAGGGCGCCCGTACGGGCCTGGCGAGCGTCGTGACGGGCGCGCTCTTCGCCGTGGCGCTGTTCCTCACCCCGCTGGCCACGATGGTGCCCTCGCAGGCGGCCACCCCGGCGCTCGTCGCGGTCGGCTTCCTGATCCTCGCGGGCTCCGTCAAGGACATCGACTGGAGCGACTTCACCATCGCCGTCCCGGCCTTCCTGGCGATGCTGACGATGCCCTTCACGTACTCGATCACCAACGGCATCGGCATCGGCTTCATCAGCTTCACCGTGCTGCGGCTGGCCGCCGGACGGGGCCGTGAAGTCCCGGCGGCGATGTACGTCGTGTCGGCGGTGTTCGTCTTCTACTACGCGATGCCTGCCCTGGGCCTCACGTAGGACCTTCCCCCGGTGGGGTTCCACGGGCTCAGGTGAGCCCGTAGAACTTCTCCGTCTCGTCGACGGCCGCCTTGAAGCGCTCGTCGAAGTCATCGCGGATGAGCGTCCGGACCACGTAGTCCTGGACGCTCATTCCGCGTTTGGCGGCGTGGTCCCGCAGCCGGGCCAGCAGCTCCCCGTCTATGCGCATGCTGAGCACGTGTGTCCCCATGGGCACAGGGTCGGGGCAGCGGGCCGCGGGATGGGTCACTTTCCGGAAGGGTCTCACCCTTATGGGTGACACGTGCCGTCAGGAGGTCGAGTGCGGGGTATCACGGCGCGCCGCGCGTTATCCGTTGGTATTTAGACTGACTAATGAGCTACTCTAAATACATGCTTGACCTCACCCATGGCGACGATGCTGCCGCCGTGAACGACCTCCGCTCGGCCGTCATGCGGCTGGGCCGGCGCCTGAAGCACCAGCGCGTCGACGAATCGCTCAGCCCGACAGAGATGTCGGTGCTCGGCACCCTCGCACGCTGCGGCTCGGCCACCCCCGGTGAGCTGGCCCGCAAGGAGCACGTCCAGCCGCCGTCGATGACCCGCATCGTCGCGCTGCTGGAGGCCAAGGGACTGGTCAGGCTGGAGCCGCACCCGGACGACCGCCGGCAGAAGGTGGTCAGCCAGACCGAACGCGCCGAGGCGATGCTCGAGGAGAGCCGCCGCAAGCGCAACGCGTTCCTGGCCCGGCTCGCGGCCGAGCTCGACGAGGACGAGTGGGCCAAGCTGCGCGCCGCCGCGCCCGTCCTCGACAAGCTCGCGCACCTGTAAGGACGAGCCGAGGAGGCGAAAGCCTTTGAGTACGGGAAACGGAGCAGACTCCGCACCCGGACCGAAATCCACCCCGACAACACCCGCAACACCCGCTGGACCCGCAGCACCTGCCGTACCCGCAGCTCCCGGCGCCGGCCGCACCCCGGTCGGCACCACCCGCAAGAACACGATGTTCAGCTCGCTGAGGATCCGGAACTACCGGCTCTTCGCGACCGGCCAGGTCGTCTCGAACACCGGCACCTGGATGCAGCGCATCGCGCAGGACTGGCTGGTCCTCTCCCTGACGGGATCCGCCTCCGCGGTCGGCATCACGATCGCCCTGCAGTTCCTGCCGATGCTGCTCTTCGGCCTCTACGGCGGCGTACTCGCCGACCGCCTGCCGAAGCGGCCGCTGCTGATCGCCACCAACTCGGCCCTCGGCCTCACCGGCGTCGCGCTCGGCGCGCTCACCGTCACCGGGCACGTCCAGGTGTGGCACGTCTACCTGGCCGCCTTCCTGGCAGGCCTGGTCACGGTGGTCGACAACCCGGCCCGGCAGACCTTCGTCTCGGAGATGGTCGGCAAGCGGCAGCTGGCCAACGCGGTCAGCCTGAACTCCGCGAACTTCCAGACCGCGCGGCTGGTGGGCCCCGCCGTCGCCGGTGTGCTGATCACCGCCGTCGGCTCCGGTTGGGCCTTCCTGCTGAACGGCTTGTCCTTCGCGGCACCGATCGCCGGCCTGCTGCTGATGCGGACCCGCGAGCTGCACGTGGTCGAGCCACGGCCGCGCGCCAAGGGCCAGCTCCGCGAGGGACTGCGCTATGTGGCCGGGCGCCCGGAGCTGGTCTGGCCGATCGTGCTGGTCGGCTTCATCGGCACCTTCGGGTTCAACTTCCCGATCTGGCTGTCGGCCTTCACGGACGACGTCTTCCACGGGGAGGCCGGCACGTACGGCCTGTTCAACTCGCTCATCGCGACCGGCTCCCTCGCCGGGGCGCTGCTGGCGGCCCGGCGAGGCCTGGCCCGGCTGCGGCTGCTGGTCGTGGCCGCCGCGATGTTCGGCGCCCTGCTGACGGTCACCGCGTTCGCGCCGGGCTTCTGGCTCTTCGCCGCGCTGCTGGTGCCGATCGGCATGTTCGGCCTCACCGTGAACGTCACGGCGAACTCCAGCGTCCAGATGGCCACCGACCCGGAGATGCGGGGCCGCGTCATGGCCCTGTTCATGATGGTGTTCACCGGCGGCATGCCGCTGGGCGCGCCCCTGGTCGGCTGGGTCACGGACACCTACGGCGCCCGCGTGGGCATGGCCGCGGGCGGCCTCGTGTCGCTGGCCGCCGCGGTCGGCGTCGGTCTGGTGCTGGCCCGCGTCGGCGACCTCCGCCTCCGGGTGGACCTGCGGCCGGGCCGTACGCACGTGGCCTTCGTACCGCGCCGCGAGCAGCTCGCCACCGCCGCGTGACGGCGCCCGGCGGGCGGCCAGGACCGCCCGCCGGGCCGCCCGGGTCCACCTGGCGTCCCCTGCGTCCACCGGGGGCCACCCGGCGGGCCGCCCGGGTCCGCCTGGCCTACGCCCGGGCCGCCCGGCGTCCGCCCGGGCCGGTCCGGCGTCCGGACCCCCTGCCGACTCCCGCGGCGAGGACTATCGTCGCCGCATGAGACTCTTCGCCGCCGTGCTGCCTCCCGAGGAGGTGCTCGACGAGCTGGCGCGGGTCGTGGACCCGCTGCGCCGGGCCGACGGCGACGAACTGCGCTGGACCGGGCACGCCGGGTGGCACTTCACCCTGGCCTTCATGGGGGAGGTGGGGGAGGAGCTGCTGCCCGAGCTGCACGCCCGGCTGGCCCGCGCGGCGCACCGCACGGCGCCCTTCCCGCTCCGCCTGCACGGCGCCGGACAGTTCAGCGGCCACGCCCTCTGGATCGGCGCGGCCGGCGGGGTCGACGAGATCCACCTGCTCGCCGAACGCGCGGACGCCGCGGCCCGCCGCTCCGGCGTCCCCATGGAGCGCCACCGCCGCTTCACCCCGCACCTGACCGTCGCCCGCAGCCGGGCGCGGGCCGACCTGCACGCGTACACCGAGGCGCTGGGCTCCTTCGAGGGCGCGTCCTGGCAGGTCGGCGAGCTGTCCCTGGTCCGCAGCACCCTGCCGGCGCACGGCGTGCCCGGCGAGCAGCCCCGCTACGACGTGGTCGAGGCCTGGCCGCTGGCGGGGTGACCCGCGGGGCCGGTTACGCTCGAAGGGTGGATCCCAAGACCAGGAACCGGGTAATGGCCGGTGTGCTCGCCGTCATGTTCGTCGTCGTCGCGGTGGCGGCCGCCCTGAAGTAACAGCAGCCGCCACCACGCGGTACGCCGTACGCGAGGCTCCCCGCACGCGGCCACGCCCTGCGCGCGGCCCGCCGTACGCGGCCCGGCTACCAGGCGAAGGCCTCCGGGGAGGGTCCCGGGCCCGGGAAGATCTCGTCCAGCCCGCCCAGCACCTCGTCCGGCAGCTCCAGCTCGACCGCCCGCAGCGCGCCCTCCAGCTGCTCCGCCGTGCGCGGCCCGACGATCGGGCCGGTCACGCCCGGCCGGGTGAGCAGCCAGGCCAGGGCGGCCTCGCCGGGCGCCAGACCGTGCTTGTCGAGCAGGTCCTCGTACGCCTGCACCTGCGCCCGCACGGTGCTGTTGGCCAGTGCGTCCGCGGACCGTCCGGAGGCCCGGCGGCCGTCCGCGGCCTCCTTCTTGATCACGCCGCCGAGCAGGCCCCCGTGCAGCGGCGACCACGGGATGACGCCGAGCCCGTACTCCTGCGCGGCCGGGATGACCTCCATCTCGGCGCGCCGCTCCGCGAGGTTGTACAGGCACTGCTCGCTGACCAGGCCGACCATGCCGCGCCGGGCGGCCGTCTCGTTGGCCTGGGCGATCTTGTAGCCGGGGAAGTTGGAGGAACCGGCGTACAGGACCTTGCCCTGCCGGACGAGCACGTCGATCGCCTGCCAGATCTCCTCGAAGGGGGTCCGGCGGTCGACGTGATGGAACTGGTAGACGTCGATGTAGTCGGTACGGAGCCGCCTGAGGCTCGCGTCGACGGCCCGCCGGATGTTCAGCGCGGAGAGCCTGTCGTGGTTCGGCCAGGTCTCGCCCTGCCGGTCCATGGAGCCGTACACCTTGGTGGCGAGGACCACCTTGTCGCGGCGCGCGCCGCCCTGCGCGAACCACGTGCCGATGATCTCCTCGGTGCGGCCCTTGTTCTCGCCCCACCCGTACACGTTGGCCGTGTCGTAGAAGTTGATGCCCGCGTCCAGCGCCGCGTCCATGATCGCGTGGCTGTCGGCCTCGTTCGTCTGCGGGCCGAAGTTCATGGTGCCGAGTACGAGTCGGCTGACCTTGAGTCCAGTGCGTCCGAGCTGCGTGTACTTCATGGTCCGCAAGCCAACTCGATCGGCGCGGCGCGGGCAAGGGCGCGGGGCGGGAGGCGGGGCAAAGATCCGTACAACCGTTCTCTCCTGTCAGGGGTCTTGGGGGTGTTACCGATCGCATTCCCAGGGGGGAAACCGGACGTGCGAAGTCACCTCCGCAGGACCGTCATGACCGCTGCGGCGGTCGCCACGCTCACGGGAGGCCTGCTGGTCTCCACCCAGGCCCAGGCGGCCACGGGGCCCGCGCCCACCCGGTACGCCGACGACTTCAACGGCGACGGCCGCCACGACCTGGCGGCCGCGTCCGCGGGGGCCGCCCTCAACGTGCCGGCGGCGGCCGGCGGCACCGTGATCGCCTACGAGGCGGGCTACGTGACCGTCTCGTACGGTTCGAAGTACGGCGCCCAGAAGACCGGCCTGAAGGCCATCACCCAGAACAGCCCGGGCGTGCCCGGCGCGGCGGGCGAGCGGCAGTCCTTCGGCCTGGCGCTGGCCAACGGCGACTTCAACGGCGACGGGTACGCGGACCTGGCGGTGTCCTCCCGCTCGGCCTTCGTCGACTGGGACACGCCGCAGAAGGGCGTGGTCACCCTGCTGTGGGGCAGCCCGGCCGGCCTCAAGGGCGGCAGCACCGTCCCGGTGGCGCCCGCGCTGCAGTACCGCCTGGGTGCCGCGCTCGTGGCCGGTGACTTCACCGGGGACGGCAAGGCCGACCTGCTCGTCGGCCACGACTCGGGGCTCCACCTGTTCCGCGGCCCGTTCGCGGCCGACGGCAGCCCCTCCCGGGTCCAGCCCGTGGACGTCGGCGCGAACGTCGACTTCGGCACCCCCGGTGTCCTCAAGAGACTGGCCGTCGGCCGGATCAACAAGGGCGCCATCGACGACCTCGTCGTCCTCCCGGACGGGCGCGGCCGCGGCCGCGTGCTCCTCGGCGGCCCGTCCGGCCTGCGCCTGACGGAGGGCACCCTGCGCGGCGGCAGCAGCGTCGCCGTCGGGGACTTCGACCAGGACGGGTACGGCGACATCGCCGTGGGCGACCCGGAGCACGAGCGGGACGGCCGGGCCTGGGTGGGCAGGGTCCACGTCACCATGGGTTCCTCCGCCGGGGTGGACGAGAACCGCGCCGTGCGGACGTTCACCGAGGACACCACCGGCGTCCCCGGGTCCCCGGGGGAGGGCGACCAGTTCGGCTCCGAGGTCGCCGTGGGCGACCTCGACCGTGACGGCCGCCCGGAGCTGATCGTCGCCGCGGTCGGCGAGAACCGGCCCACCTGCGAGCACTGCTACGTCAGTGGCGGCGGCCTGTACGTGCTCAAGGGCACGGCCAAGGGCCCGACCGGCGCCGGCGCCGCGTTCTACGGCCACAAGGCGGCTGGCCTGCCCGCCCTCCCCGGTGTCGCCCGCATCGCACGCCAGTTGAAGGTCACCGACCTCGACGGCGACCGGCAGCCGGAGATCACCCTGGCCCTGTCGAGCATGTACGAGTCCGGCCAGCAGGTCTGGTCCGTCGGCACGAAGGACGGCAAGGTCGCCGGCACCTCGCCGACCCGCGTGGTCCAGCCGCCGGCCGACCCGCTGATCCACCGCACGCCGACGGCCCCGGGCACCCTGGGCCTGATCACCCGCTGAGATCCGGGGCCGTGCCGCCTACAACCTTCCCGGCCCGGCAGGGGTCTTGAGTACGTATCCGAACGAATCAACTAGGGGGAAACGGACGTGCGACGTCACATCCGTCAGGCCGTGATGGTCGCCGCGGCGGCCGCGACGCTCAGCGGGGGCCTGCTGGTCCCCACGCAGGCGCAGGCGGCCACCACGGCCCCCGCGTCCACCCGGTACTCCGACGACTTCAACGGCGACGGGTACCACGACCTGGCGATCGGCGCCCCGGACGGCAACGTCAAGGTGACGGGTGCGGACGGCGAGACCCTGCTCTCCGCGGCCGGCTACGTGACCGTCTCGTACGGCTCGAAGTACGGCGCCCAGAAGACCGGCCTGAAGGTCCTCACCCAGAACAGCCCCGGCGTGCCGGGCGACGCGGCGCAGGGCCGTGGCTTCGGTGCGGTTCTCACCAGCGGCGACTTCAACGGCGACGGCTACGCGGACCTCGCCGTGGGCGCACGCAACGCCCAGGTCTCCCTGCTCTGGGGAAGCGCCTCGGGCCTCAAGGGCGGCACCCTGATGGCCGACCCCCTGAAGCGGCCCGGCTACGGAGTGGTCCTGAAGGCCGGTGACTTCACCGGTGACGGCAAGTCCGACCTCGTCGTCGGCTACTCCACCACGCTCTGGCTGTTCCGGGGGCCGTTCGCGGCGGACGGCTCGCCCGCCGCGGCCCCGAAGCACATCGACCTCGGCCGCGACTACCCCGTCTTCGAGCCGGGGGCGCAGAACCGGATCGCCGTGGGCCGGATCAACAAGGGCGCCATCGACGACCTCGTGGTCCTCGGTGAGCGGCGCGACATCGGCGGACCGATGCGGGGCCGGGTGCTCCTCGGCGGGGCGTCCGGGCCGCGCTTCACGCCGGTCACCATCCGCGGCGGCAGCAGCGTCGCCGTCGGGGACTTCGACAAGGACGGCTACGGCGACATCGCGGTGGGCGACCCGGAGAACCAGATCGACACCGAGTACGCCGCGGGCCTGGTGCGCATCAACTACGGCGGCCCCGACGGCGTGGACGAGAACCGCGCCGTGCGGACGTTCACCGAGGACAGCGCCGGCATCCCGGGTGGCGTGGGGGCCGCGGACCGCTTCGGCTGGTCGGTCGCCGCGGCCGACCTGAACCGGGACGGCTACGCCGACCTGGCCGTCGGTGCCATCGGCGAGTTCAAGCCCACCTGCGAGCACTGCTACGTCAGCGGCGGCGGCATCTACGTGCTGAAGGGCACGGCCAAGGGCCTCACCGGCACCGGCGCCGCGTTCTACGCCTACAACGCACCCGGTCTGCCCCGCCCCGCGGGCACGTACCGCATCCCGTCGTACCTCAAGGCCACCGACCTGAACGGCGACAAGCAGCCCGAGCTGACCTTCCCGGTCAAGGCGACCGTGCCGCAGGTCTGGTCGGCCGGCACGAAGGACGGCAAGGTCGCCGGCACCTCGCCCACCCGCGTGGTCAACCCGCCGACGGACGCGCAACTGCAGGGCACTGCAACCCAGTTCGGCGTCCTCGCCAACTGACCCTTCCCGCAGACCTCGAAGGCCGGGGGCGTCCGTCGCGTACGAGCGCGCCGGACGCCCCCGGGCCCGCAACCACCGCACCAACAGGGGGAACCCCACATGCGACGCCACACGCGTCACGCCGTCTCCGTCGCCGCGGCGGCCACGGCACTCACCGCAGGCCTGCTGGTCTCCGGCGGCACCGAGGCCCGGGCGGCCACCGCCGTCGGCCCCGCGGCCACCCGGTACGCCGACGACTTCAACGGCGACGGGTACCACGACCTCGCGGTCGCCGTACAGGACTCCAACGTCGTCGTGCCCGAGACCGCGCAGACGCCCAACGCCGGCTGGGGCGCGGGATACGTCACCGTCTCGTACGGCGGCAGGTACGGCGCCCAGCGGACCGGCCTCAAGGCCATCACCCAGGACACCGCCGGGGTCCCCGGCAAGGCCGCGCTCAACCACCGCTTCGGCCAGGTCATCGCCAACGGCGACCTCGACGGCGACGGCTACGCCGACCTCGTCGTGCGTTCCGAGGACTGGACCGGCGAGCTGGGCGGCAAGGACCTGGGCCGGGTCACGATCCTGTGGGGCAGCCCCACGGGCCTCAAGGGCGGCACCGACATCGCCAACAACGACCCGGACCTGCCGTACGGCGCCTTCGGCGAGGTCCTGGTGACGGGCGACTTCTCCGGTGACGGGAAAACCGACCTGATCGTCGGGCACAGCACCCGGCTGGACCTCTTCAAGGGGCCGTTCACCCGCACCGGCAAGCCCGCCGCGATCCTGCCGGTCGAGGACGGCATCGACTTCCGCTACTCGCAGTACCAGCGCGGCCGGATCGCCGCCGGCCGGATCAACAAGGACGCCGCCGACGACCTCGTCGTCCTCGGGGACACCAACGCCTTCGGCGACCGCCCCGGCAAGGTGCTGCTCGGTGGCCCGAAGGGTCTGAAGGCCACGTCCGCGAAGGTGCGCACCGGCACGAGCGCCGTGATCGCGGACTTCGACAAGGACGGTTACGGCGACGTCGCGGTGGGCCACCCCGACTACAACTGGGAGGACCTGTCCCAGGCCGGCCGCGTCCACATCGCGTACGGCGGCAGCGGCGGCCTCGACGCGGGCCGGCGCGTCCGGGTGATCACCGAGGACACCGTCGGCGTCCCGGGCACCCCGCAGCGCAGGGACCAGTTCGGCTCCGACGTGCGGGCGGCCGACATCACGGGTGACGGCTACCCGGACCTCGTCGTCGGCGCCGCCGGCGAGAAGTCCCCGGTCTGCGACGACCACTGCCGGAACCGCAGCGGCGGTGGCTTCTACGTCCTCAAGGGCGGCAAGTCGGGTGTCACGGCGACCGGTTCGAAGTTCTACGACTACGCGTCGGAGGGCTTCCTCAAGCCCGGCGGGATCGTCCGCTTCGGCTCCCAGCTCAAGCCGGTCGACCTGAACGGTGACAAGAGGCCCGAGCTGAACCTCACCTGGACGGGCGGCTCCGTCTGGTCGGTGGGCGTGAAGAACGGGGTCGTGGGCGCCGCCCCGACGCGGGTGGTCGAGCCCGTGAAGGACCCGAAGATCGAGGCCTGGAACAACTTCTTCGGTCTGCTGACCCGCTAGTCAGGGCATCGCGTACGGCGCGCCGATGCCCCACGCCTGGTACATGGCATCGGCGAACTCGCCCGCCAGACGGTGCTCACCCGACTCGTTCGGGTGAGTGCCGTCGTACGTGTCGTAGTGGATGTCGTACTCCTTCGGCCGCGCGCCCAGCAGGATCGGCGAGGCCGGGGTGTCGAGGTCGGCGACCGCCTTGGCCAGCAGCTCGTTGAAGCGGGCGCACTCGGCGGCGAAGGGGGCGTCCGACTCGGCGCGGACGTTCGGGATCACCGGCAGGAAGACCATCCGGATGCCCGGCCGGGCGTCGCGGGCCTCGCCGACGAACCGGCGGGCGTTGTCCGCGGTCTCGTCGGAGGCGGTGTAGAAGCCGAGGTCGATCAGGCCCAGGGAGACCAGCAGCACGTCCGGCTTGTGCACGGCCACGGTCTCGCCGATCAGCGGGGCCATGTGCTGCCAGCCCTCGCCCCAGCCGGCCAGGTGGCGGCGGGCGTGGTCCGGGAAGGCGGGGTCGGCGTAGTCGTGCGAGACGGGTGCGTCGGCGAAGGTGTCGTACACCTCGCGGCGCGGGCCGACGATCTTGTACGGGCCCCCGAAGGACGCGTTGAGGTGCTGCCACATCCGGTAGCGCCAGGTGTAGTCGCCCGCGCGTCCGATGGTCATGGAGTCGCCGACGAACATGAAACGCATCCGGTCATCATCGCGGATCGGCCCCGGGGCCGTGCTGTGAGCCTGGACACCCCGCGGGGGTGGCAGGCTGGGGGGATGCGTCGTCTTCTGCGTCCCGTCCTGTGTGCGGCCGTCCTGGTCCCGGCGGTCCTGTCGTCCCCGGCGGTCGCCCTGGCCGCCGACGGGGCGGAGGGCCCCGGCACCTCCTCGTTCACGATCTCCGACCCGCGCATCAAGGAGTCCAGCGGCCTCGCGGCCAGCAGGAAGCACCCCGGCGTGTACTGGACGCACAACGACAGCGAGGACGGGCCGTACCTGTACGCGGTCGACTCGGCCAGCGGCCGTACGGTCGCCCGGGTCACCATGACGGGCGTGGGCCGCCCGCGTGACGTCGAGGGGATCTCCCTCGGGCCGGACGGGAACCTCTACGTCGGCGACATCGGGGACAACGCCGACGGCTCCTGGAACCACGTGTGGATCTACCGCCTGCCCGAGCCCGACCGGCTGGCCGACACGACGGTCAAGGCCACCCAGTTCACCGTCCGTTACGCGGACGGCGCGCGCAACGCCGAGGCGCTGATGGTGCACCCCGTGACCGGGCGGGTCTACATCGCGAGCAAGAGCGAGGACTCGGGGCACCTGTACGAGGGCCCGGCCCGGCTCAGCGCGTCCGGCACGAACGTGTTCCGCCGGGTGGGCGACGTGCCGTGGGTGACGGACGGCGCCTTCTCGCCCGACGGGCGCCAACTGGTCCTGCGCGGCTACTTCTTCGCGGAGACCTACCCCTGGAAGGACGGCCGGGCCGTCGGCGAGGGCGAGCGGGTGAACGCCCCCTTCCAGGGCCAGGCCGAGGCGGTGACGTACTCGCCCGACGGCTCGACGCTGATGTTCGGCTCGGAAGGCGAGGGCAGCCGGGTGGTGGCGGTGCCGGTGCCGGGGCGCGCGGCGGACGGGACGCCCGACGCCACGCGGCCGGGCGCGAAGCCGGGCGCGGCGGCCGCGGGCGGGGGGACCGGTGGCGCGGCGGCCGAGGGCGGCGGGGGCTTCACCGTGGGAGCCGTGGTGCTGGTGCTCGGCGCGGCCGCACTGCTGGCGATGCGGCGCTTGCTGCGTCGGGGTGACTGACCTGACGGGCTTTCACGTGACTGGCGCACCCCGGTTGCGGGGCCGCGCCGACTGCTCGTGAGTGGTGACTGAACGTCCACTCCCCGAGGAGGAGAGCCCATTGCGTACCACTACGCGTTTCGTCCTGCCCGCCGCCCTGTCCCTGGCCCTGCTGGGCGCGTCACCCGGCCTCGCCGGTGCCGCGGCCGCGCCCGAGCGGCCCGCCCTGGCGGCCCGGGCCGCCGCGCCCCTGCCGGGTGCCGACGCCCTGCTCAAGCAGGTGCAGGCGCTGGGGGCCGTCGGAGGTCTCCTGACGCCCGTCACGGACCTGCTGACCGCGGTGCTGAAGGCGGACGACGGCAAACTGCCGCAGGCGGACCTCGACAAACACGTGGCGGCGGTCAAGGCCGCGGTCGAGAAGCTGAAGGCTTCGCTGCCGGCGCCGCCGGTGGAGGTGCCCAAGCCCCCGGTGGACCTGCCGGTGGACCCGCCGAAGCTGCCCGTGGACCCGCCGAAGCTACCGGTGGAGGCGCCGAAGCTGCCCGTGGAGGCACCGAAGACGCCGGTCGAGGCACCGAAGCTGCCGGTGGAGGCACCGAAGCTGCCGGTCGAGGCGCCGAAGCTGCCCGTCGCCGCCGTGGCGGGCCAGGCCCGGGCCGCCGCGCCGCTCGACCTGATCACCGCCGCCCTGGACAAGCTGGTGAAGTCCGTCGAGGGGCTCGCCAAGGCCTCCGCCCCCTGCGGCTGCTCCGCCGACGCCGTCGGCAAGGTCAACGAGGTGGTGACGGGCCTGGTCGACACCGTGCTGGCCCTGCTGCTCGGCGCCGGCCTGCCCGCGCCGGCCCTGCCCGGCCTGCCGGACCTGCCCGGCCTGCCGAAGCTGCCCGGCGAGCCGCCGAAGCTGCCGGTCTCGTGAGCGCGGCAGCCGGAGGTGCGATAGCCGTGGGGGGGGGGGGGGGGCGCCCCCCCCCCCCCCCCCCCCCCCCCCCCCCCCCCCCCCCCCCCCCCCCCCCCCCCGGCCCCCCCCGGCCCCCCCCCCGCCCGCCCCCGCCCCCGCCGCCCGGCGCGCCCCGGCGGGGCCCGTACTGGGGGCCGCGCCCGCCGGGGGGGGGCCCCCCCGGGGGGGGGGGGGCCCCCCCCCCCGCCCCCCCCGCCCCCCCCCACGTCGTACCCGTACGGCCGCCCGTGCCCGTACCCGGTCGGCCGCCCGTGCTCGTACCCGCTCGGCCGCCCGTACCGCGGGCCGGCTCAGGCCGTGCCCGTCAGGTGGGCGAAGACCACGACGTTCGAGTCCCAGTGCCGGTCCGGGGTCAGCTTCCCGCCGCAGGTGATCAGGCGCAGCTCGGCGTCCTTCGTCGCGCCGTAGACCTTCTCCGTGGGGAAGGCGCTCTTCCTGTACGTCTCCACCCCGTCCACCGCGAAGACCGCGGTCGTGCCGTCGGCCCGGTGAACCTCGACCTGCTCGCCCTTGGTGAGCTTCTTCAGGTCGTGGAACACGGCCTCGCGCGTGGTGGGCGGTGGTGCGCCGCCGCTCAGTCATCGTCGGCCGTGACGCCGGCGGGGGCCAGGCCGGTGTTCACGCCGCCCTTGGGCTTCTTGTGCTGGGCGGGCTTGAGCGGGGTGACCGGCTTGGAGTCGCCGCCGTGCCGGCCCTCGGTGGCGGTGAACTTCACGGTGTCGAACTTCTTGCCGCCGGCGAAGGCGTCCACGCCGTAGTAGCCCAGCTTCACGTCCTTGGCGACGACCGCGGTGCCGGTCCAGACGCCGTGGCCGTCGTCCTTCACGGGCACCCTGCCGCCGAAGGCCTTGGAGCTGACGTGGGCGTCGGCGTCCTTGACCGTGGTCCTGACGGTGACCGCGATCTTCTCGCCCGGGGCGCCGCTGTCCTTGGACAGGGAGACCGTGGAGGTGGCGGGGGCGGGCGTCGGGGTCGCGGGGGTGGTGGCCGTCGGGGTGACCTTCGGGGTGGCGGTGCCGGTGCCGGCTGCGGTGGCGGTGGCGGTGGCGGTGGTGGGAGTGGCGGGGGCGGGGGTGCTGCCGCCCGTGCCCGCCGTCGGGCCGGCGGCGTACGCGGCGACCGGGGCGGCCAGGGCCAGGGACGCGGCGAGTGCGATCGCCGGGACGGTGAGTGCCTTGCGCATGGTGGATCCTCCTGACAGGGCCCCGGTTTTTCGGGGCACACCAGACATGAGGGACATCCTGCGCGCCCGGTTGCGGGCCCCGCACGGGTGGCCGGGGCCCCGGCCGAAGGTCCTGCGGGACGTAGCCGCAGGCCCAGGGGTGCGGGCTGATCTTCCGTTTGCGCTGCCTTTGCCGGCATTTTTGGGACCAAGGTCCCGGCCGGGCGTCCCGTGCTCCGGGCGCGGCAGAGCCCGGGCAACGCCGGAGCCCCCGGTGACAGGGCGTCACCGGGGGCTCCGGACCGTACGGTTCGGGAAGCCGTCAGAGCTTCTCGATCACGTAGTCGATGCACTTCGTCAGCGCCTCGACGTCCGCCGGGTCGATCGCCGGGAACATCGCGATGCGCAGCTGGTTGCGGCCGAGCTTGCGGTACGGCTCGGTGTCCACGATGCCGTTGGCGCGCAGCACCTTGGCGATCGCGGCGGCGTCGATCTCGTCCGCAAAGTCGATCGTGCCGATGACCGCGGACCGCTTGGCCGCGTCCGTCACGAACGGGGTGGCGTACTTCGACTCCTCGGCCCAGCCGTACAGGGTCCGGGCGCTGGCCGCCGTGCGCTGCGTGGCGAAGTCCAGGCCGCCCTGGCCGTTGATCCACTTCAGCTGCTGGTCCAGCAGGAACAGGGTGGACAGCGCCGGGGTGTTGTACGTCTGGTTCTTCAGCGAGTTGTCGATCGCGGTCGGCAGCGAGAAGAACTCGGGGATGTGGCGCCCGGAGGCGTGGACGCGCGCGGCGCGCTCCAGCGCGGCCGGCGAGAACGCCGCGAGCCACAGGCCGCCCTCGGAGGCGAAGGACTTCTGCGGGGCGAAGTAGTAGACGTCCGACTCGGTGATGTCGACCGGCAGGCCGCCCGCGCCGGAGGTCGCGTCGACCAGCACCAGGGCGCCCTCGTCGGCGCCCGCGACGCGCTTGACCGGCGCGGCGACACCCGTGGAGGTCTCGTTGTGCGTGTACGCGTACACGTCCACGCCCGCCTCGGCGACCGGCTCGGGGTGCGTGCCCGGGTCGGAGGAGATCACGCTCGGCTCGTCCAGCCACGGCGCCAGCTTGGCGGCCTTGGCGAACTTCGAGGAGAACTCACCGAAGGTCAGGTGCTGGGACTTCCGCTCGATCAGACCGTGGGTCGCGACGTCCCAGAAGGCGGTGGAGCCGCCGTTGCCCAGGATCACCTCGTAGCCCTCGGGGAGCGAGAAGAGGTCCCGGATGCCGTCGCGCACGGACCCGACCAGGTTCTTGACCGGGGCCTGGCGGTGGGAGGTACCGAGCAGTGAGGTTCCGGTGGCGGCCAGCGCGTCCAGCGCTTCCGTCCGCACCTTGGAGGGGCCCGCGCCGAATCGTCCGTCGGCGGGCTTGATGTCAGCGGGAATCTGGATCTCAGCCACGAGCGGAGCGTATCCGGTCGGAACCCTCCCGTCGGCCGCGCGTCCACCCGATGAGACGAGCCGTGCAGGGCGGGAGGATGGGCGGGTGACCGACACGGTGGAACTGGAACGGGCGCTGCGGGGGACGGTCCGGGGCGAAGTGGACTTCGGGGCCTCGGCCCGCGCCCTGGTGACCATGGACGCCTCCAACTACCGGCGGGTCCCGCTGGGCGTGGTGGCCCCGCGCGACGCGGCGGACGTGCGCGAGGTGCTGCGGGTGTGCCGCGAGGCCGGGGTGCCCGTGGTGCCCAGGGGCGGCGGTACGTCCATCGCCGGCCAGGCCGTCGGCACCGGTGTGGTGCTGGACTTCACCCGGCACATGGCCGCCCTGGTCCGGCTGGACCCGGAGGCGCGGACGGCCGTGGTCCAGCCCGGTCTGGTGCTCGGCGCGCTGCGGGCCGCGGCCGCCCCGTACGGGCTGACCTTCGGCCCCGACCCGTCCACCTGGTCCCGCTGCACCCTCGGCGGGATGATCGGCAACAACGCCTGCGGCGCGCACTCGGTGGCCTGGGGGACCACCGCGGACAACGTCGCCGAACTGGACGTCCTCACCTACGGGGGCGGCCGGCACCGCCTCTCCCGGGGCTTCTCCGACGCGCCCGCCGGGCTGCGTGAGCTGGTCGACCGGAACCTCGCGCCGCTGCGCACCGGAATGCCGGCCGGCTTCCCGCGCCGCATCTCCGGCTACGCACTGGACGCGCTGCTGCCCGAGCGGGGCGCGCAGGTGGCGCGGGCGTTCTGCGGGAGCGAGGGCACGCTCGGGGTGGTCACCGAGGCGGTGGTGCGGCTGGTCGAGGTGCCGGCGGAGCCGGTGCTGGTCGTGCTCGGGTACGCGGACGAGAGCGCCGCGGCCGACGCGGCGGCCGGACTGCTGCCCTACGGGCCGCTGACCGTGGAGGGGATGGCCGCCGACCTGGTGCGGGGCGCGGCGGGGCTGCCGCGCGGGGGCGCCTGGCTGTTCGTGGAGATGCCGGACGCGGGGGCGGCCCGGGCCCTGGTGCGGGCGGCGGACGCGGTGGACGCGGCGGTGGTGGCCGACCGGGGCGGGCAGCGGGCGCTGTGGCGGATCAGGGAGGACGCGGCCGGTACGGCCACCCGGCTGCCCGGCGGGGAGATGGCCTGGCCCGGCTGGGAGGACTGCGCGGTGCCGCCGGCCCGGCTGGGCGCGTACCTGCGGGAGTTCCGGGCGCTGCTGGCCGCGCACGGCCTCCGGGGCGTCCCCTACGGGCACTTCGGGGAGGGCTGCGTCCACGTGCGGATCGACTTCGACCTGGTCGGCCCCGAGGGCGTGCGCCGCTTCCGGGCCTTCTCCGCGGAGCTGGCCTCCCTCGTCGTGGCGCACGGCGGCTCGTTGTCCGGGGAGCACGGGGAC
Organism: Streptomyces sp. NPDC101118; assembly: GCF_044759445.1. Classification (NCBI taxonomy): domain Bacteria; kingdom Bacillati; phylum Actinomycetota; class Actinomycetes; order Kitasatosporales; family Streptomycetaceae; genus Streptomyces; species Streptomyces sp. NPDC101118. The sequence goes on from NZ_JBIVZG010000007.1 coordinate 153,389, forward strand.
GGCCGGGCGCGGGCGGAGCTGCTGCCGAGGATGTACGGGGACGACGTGGTGCGGGTCTTCGGCGCGTACAAGGACCTGTGGGACCCCGAGGGCGGCATGAACCCGGGGGTGCTGGTCCGCCCGGAGCCGCTGGACGAGGGCCTGCGGCTGACCGTGCTGCCGCCCACGGAGTTCGCGCGGGAGGTGGGCCGGTGCGTCGGGGTGGCCAAGTGCCGTACGCCCGGGCCGGGTCCGGGGGTGATGTGCCCCTCGTACCGGGTGACCGGCGAGGAGCGGCACTCCACGCGGGGCCGGGCCCGGCTGCTGCACGAGATGCTGGCCGGCGAGGTGGTCACCGACGGGTGGCGGTCGGCGGAGGTGCGGGAGGCGCTGGACCTCTGCCTGGGCTGCAAGGGGTGCCTGAGCGACTGTCCGGTGGGCGTCGACATGGCCGCGTACAAGGCCGAGTTCCTGCACCGCCACTGGGCCGGGCGGATCCGGCCGGCCGCCCACTACGCGATGGGCGGGCTGCCCGGCTGGCTGCGGCTGGCCGCCGCGCTCCGGCTGGCGCCGCTGGTGGGTGCGGCCGGCCGGGCGCCGGTGCTGTCCTCCCTGGTCAAGCGGCTGGCCGGGATCACCCCGGAGCGGGAGCTGCCGGCGCCGGCCCGGGTGCCGTTCACGCGGGGCTGGCGGCCGGACGGCCCGGGCGAGGTGGTGCTGTGGCCCGACACGTTCACCGAGTACCTCGCGCCGGGCGCGGGCCACGCCGCCGTACGGGTCCTCGCCGACGCCGGGCTGCCGGCCGGCCTCCCGCCGGGCCGGGTCTGCTGCGGGCTGACGTACGTGTCGACCGGGCGGCTCGACCGGGCGCGGGCCGTGCTGCGCCGCACCCTCGACGTGATGGAGCCCGTGCTGGACGAGCGGCGGCCCGTGGTGGTCCTGGAGCCCAGCTGTGCGGCCGCGCTCCGGGGCGACCTGCCGCAGCTGCTGCGCGACGACCCGCGGGCGGTCCGGCTGGCCGGGGCCGTACGGACCTTCGCCGAGGCCCTGGAGGAGTACGCGCCGCACTGGGCGCCCCCGCGCCTGGACCGCCCGGTGACCGGCCAGACCCACTGCCACCAGCACGCGGTGCTGGGCGACGCGGCGGACCGCAGGCTGCGCGACCGGGCCGGCCTGACCGGGGAGCTGGAGGGCGGCTGCTGCGGGCTGGCCGGGAACTTCGGCTTCGAGCGCGGCGCCGGGCGCTACCGGGTGTCGGCGGACTGTGCGGAGGAGCGGCTGCTGCCCGCCGTCCGGGCGGCGGACGCGCGGGCCGCCGTACTCGCCGACGGCTATTCCTGCCGTACGCAGCTCGCACAGCTCGGCGGCCGACGGGCCCTTCACCTGGCGGAGTTGCTCGCTTCCGCGCTCGACGCCGGGGAAGTGCCGCGGGAGCAATAGGGTGACGCCTGAACACACGGGCGTGAAGGGGGCGCAGGGATGAGCGGGTCGGCAACTGACGGGATCTTCCAGCCGCTTGAGGCGGACGATCCGCAGATGGTGGCCGGATACCGGCTGGCGGCCCGGCTGGGCTCGGGCGGCATGGGCAAGGTCTACCTCTCCCACACCCCCGGCGGCCGGCCGGTGGCGATCAAGGTGATCCGGCCGGAGTTCGCCGAAGACGCCGAGTTCCGGCGGCGGTTCAAGCAGGAGGTGCAGTCCGCGCAGCGGGTGCAGGGCCTCTTCACGGCGCCGGTCATCGACGCGGACGCGGACGGCCCGGTGCCCTGGCTCGCCACGGCGTACGTGCCCGGGCCCACCGTCGCCGCGGCCGTCGCCGAGCACGGCGCGCTGCCCGCGCGCACGGTGCTGATGCTGGCCGCCGGAATCGCGGAGGCGCTCCAGGTCATCCACGGCGCGGGCATCGTGCACCGGGACCTGAAGCCGTCGAACGTGCTGCTGGCCTCCGACGGGCCCCGCGTCATCGACTTCGGCATCGCGCGGGCCGCCGACGCCACCTCCCTGACCGCGAGCGGGGTCGCGATCGGCACGCCCTCCTTCATGGCCCCCGAGCAGGCTGCCGGGGGCCGCATCGGACCGGCCACCGACATCTTCGCGCTGGGGCAGGTCGCCGCGTACGCCGCCCTGGGCGCCCCCGCGTACGGGGAGGGCCCCTCGCACGGCGTCCTGTACCGCATCGTGCACGAGGAGCCGCGGCTGACCGGCCTGCCGGAGGAGCTGCGGCCCCTGGTGGAGCGGTGCCTCGCCAAGGACGCCGCCGACCGGGCCTCGCTCGCCGAGGTGCTGGAGCTGTGCCGGGCGGCGGACGGCCAGACGCAGCTGCGCCGGCCCGAGGACTGGCTGCCGGGCGGCGTCGCGGCGGGGATCACCTCGCGGGTGGGGATCGTGCCGGGGCCGGTGGGGGGTCCGGTGGGTGGTCCGGCCGGGGGTCAGGCGGGCGGTCCGGCGGGGGGTCCGGCCGGGGGTCAGGCGGGCGGTCCGGCCGGGGGTCAGGCGGGCGGTCCGGCCGGGGGTCCGCTGCCGACGGTGCCGGCTCAGGGCGCGGCGACGCCTCCGCCGACGGTGCCGGCTCAGGACGCGGCGACGCCTCCGCCGACGGCGCCGGCCACGGCTCCGGCGCCCGCGGCCGCACCGGCCACGGCCCCGGCCGGTGCGGTGCCGACGGCCGCCGCGGCCCCGGGCGTGCCCCCGATGCCGGCCGGCGCGCCGGGCGCGTCCGGCGCCACGCCGCCCCCGATGCCGGCCGCGGCGCCGGCGGCCGCAGCCGTCGCCCCGGCAGCGGTGGCCCCGTACGCCACGCCGACCCAGGCCGGTCCCGCCCACCAGCAGACCGCCCCGGCCCACCCGGCCGCCGGAGCGCACCCGACGCCGCCGCCGAGCGCGCCGGGCACCTACCCCACGCCCCCGCCGAGCGCGCCGGGCACCTACCCCACGCCCCCGCCGAGCGCGCCCGGTACGTACCCCACGCCCCCGCCGGTGGCGCACCACACGCCGCCGCCCGCGCACCACACCCCGCCGCCGGTGAACCACACCCCGCCGCCGGTGAACCCGTACCAGACCCCGTACCCGGGATCCGGGACCGGCGGCTACGCGGTGCCGACGCCCGTACCCGCGCCCGCCCCGCGCAGCTCCGACGCCAAGCGGGCCGGGATCGTGCTGGGTTCGATCTTCGGCGGCCTGGTCCTGCTGCTGGGCGGCTGCGCGGCCCTGGCCAACCTGGCCGGCAAGGACGACGACAACGCGGCGCGCCGCACCGGCGGGAGCTCCGCGGCGAGCAGCGGCGGCGGTTCGGCGAGCGGCAGCCGGAACCCCTCGGCCGGCGGGAGCACCCGGCCGCGCACGGACCCGAAGCCCGCCACGTACGCGAACTTCGAGTTCCCCGCGGGCTACCACATCGAGCTCGGGGACGACCCGCTCACGCCCCGGGACTCGCAGTTCAGCGACGACCTGAACTTCTCGTGCGGCAGCTCCGACGGCTGCAAGTTCACCTCGTACGTCACCAAGATGGTGCTGCTCGACTCGGCGGAGAAGGGCTCGCTCGACACCTGCCGCAAGGCGACCCGCTTCACCAACCAGATCCTCCTGGAGACCCTGTCGCGGGGTGACCAGATCTGCCTGCGCACCAAGTCCGGCAACATCGCGCTGGTCACCTACCGCGGCATGTCGGGCCAGGACGACCCGAGCACGCACTCAACGGTCGACGTGACGGTCTGGCGCGGCGCCCTGGAGCCCGAGACGGACTGAGGAGAGGAGCGAGGGGCGGGGGCGGCCGCCGCCATGTAAGGGAAAACATGGAGCCACGCTCCTTACGGCGGGCTTAGCATGGTGGAATGACCCATTCCGCCGCGCCCGCCCCTGCGCCCGCCGCCGCCCCCGTCACCACCGGGGCGGCCGGGACCACCGGGGCCGCCGGGACCACCGGGACGGCGGGGACCTCCCCGGCTGCCGGGCTCGGCCGGCTCGCCGGGCGCCTTCGGGGCCGCGGTCCCGGGCGGCTGGGCCCGGTCGCGCTGGTGATCTCCGCCGGCGTCTCGGTGCAGTTCGGCGCGGCGCTCGCGGTCACGCTGATGCCCCGCGCGGGAGCGGCCGGCGTGGTCTCGCTCCGGCTGGTCGCGGCGGCCGTCGTGCTGCTGCTGATCTGCCGGCCGCGGATCCGCGGCTACTCGCGCGCCGACTGGACCACCGTGCTGGCCTTCGGCGTGGCCATGGCGGGCATGAACGGCCTCTTCTACCAGGCCGTCGAGCGCATCCCCCTCGGCCCCGCCGTCACGCTGGAGGTGCTGGGCCCGCTGGTGCTGTCGGTCTTCGCCTCGCGGCGGCTGTCCAGCCTGCTCTGGGCGGGGCTCGCGCTGTGCGGCGTGGCCCTGCTCGGCGGGGCCGGCGGGTCCGGGATGGGCTCGCTCGACCCGCTGGGTGCCGCCTTCGCCCTCGGCGCGGGCGCGATGTGGGCGGCGTACATCGTCTTCAGCGCCCGTACGGGGCGCCGCTTCCCGCAGGCCGACGGTCTGGCCCTGGCGATGGCCTTCGCCGCCGTGATCAGCCTGCCGCTGGGCATCGCCGAGGCCGGGGACAGGCTGGTGGTGCCGGGCACGCTGGCGCTGGGCCTCGGTGTCGCGCTGCTGTCCTCGGTCCTGCCGTACACGCTGGAGCTGCTCGCCCTGCGGCGGCTGCCCGCGCCCACCTTCGCGGTGCTGATGAGCCTGGAGCCGGCCATCGCGGCCACGGCGGGCTTCCTCGTACTGGGCCAGGGCCTCTCCCTCACCGACGCGCTCGCCATCGCCCTGGTCATCGCGGCCAGCATGGGCGCGGTCCGCTCGCAGGCGAAGCGCATGCCGCCGACGGCCGAGGCCTGACCACGCGTCGGTCTCCGACGGTGCGTCGGCCTTCGACGGTGCGTCGGCCTTCGACGGTGCGTCGGCTTCCGACCGTGCGCCAGCCCTGGCCGTGGTGCCCCGGGGCGGTGGTGCGGGGTGGCCGGTCGTGTGGTGTGTGGGTCCCCTCGGTGCTTGACGCGTCGTGGCCTGCAGGCCCTGCGGCAGGCCCACCCCTGGGGCAAGGGGGCTTCGCCCCTGGCCTTCGGCCACCCCAGGCCCGGGCCTGCCTCCGGTCCAGCCTGCCACGACGCGTCAAGCACCTTCCCCACACACCACACGCCCGGCCGGGCGCTGCCAAGGGGACACCAGCAGCACGGCCACCCAGCAGCACGGCGCGGCGCGCCGTCGGCTGGCCCGGTCCCGGCCGACGGCTTGCCGTACGGCTCAGCCGAGCGGCAGTTCCAGGAAGGCCGGGTCTTCGTCAGAGGAGCCGAACCGCAGGGTTCCCCGGGGCAGGTTCGCGCCCCCGTAGAACGGGTCGACGGTGTCCGCCACCAGCATCAGCCGGTGCCCCGCCGGCACGTCGTACGCCGTGGCCTGGAGTTCGACCTCGGCGGCGTACGGGCTCTCAGGGTCGCCCTGCAGCCGGGTGAACGGCGCGTGCGTCACGATGTGCCCGGTCCCGTCCGGCGCCACGTCCAGCAGGTACGCGACGAACGTGGCCCGCGGCGTCGCCGCCGCGCAGCTCAGCCGCAGCCTCGGGATCCCGCGCAGCCGCAGCACCGCGTCCTGCGGCGCGCCCGTCCAGACGGCCGCCACGTCGCGGCTGATCCCGTCGGCGGGGTAGGTCTTCGGGCGGCCGGCGATCTCGTCGTACCCGGTGGTGATGATCGCGTCGGCCACGGTGGCGGGGGTGTCGATGCCGGTCAGCGCCTCGATGGTCCAGCCGGTCTCCGGCTTGTCGGCCAGCGAGCCGCCCGCGGCGCCGCCCGTCAGGTACACGCGCTGGCGGCGCGTCGTCACGGCCGTCCAGGTGGGTCGGTCCTCCAGGGTCTTGTTCCACATCACCTGACTGAGGATCTGGCCCTCCGAGCCGATGCCGGTGTCCTCGCCCCTGAGGTGCTGGTCGAGCCAGCGGTGGGCGTTCGACCAGATCCGGTTCGGCAGACCGATGATCCCGCTCATCTCCGGACAGGAGTGGTCGCCGATGGACAGGTCCAGGCGCTTGGGGCCGGTCAGCGCCTCGAACATCCGCAGCGTCTGGTTCACCGGGAAGAGCGTCTCGTGCCAGGCGTGCGCGAAGTAGACGGGCACCTGTCGCTCGCGCAGCTCGTCCGCGTACGTGAGGGGTGAGCGGCGGGCGGCCCAGGCCAGGGTCGCCTCGATGTTCCGGTTGTTCAGCACGTCGGCGAAGACAGCCGCCGTCTCCTGGCTCAGCCGGGCGTTCCTGGCGGCGTTCAGCAGGGCGGTCACCGAGGCGACGTGCCGGGTGGTGTTCTCGTAGAAGGCCTCCCCGAGGTCGCCCCAGGTGCTCATCGCGACGACCGCGTCGACCCGGGTGTCGTGCGCCGCGACCAGCTGGCTGATGCCCGATCCGTAGCTGTCGCCGAGGAAGCCGGCCGCGGTGACCCCGGACGGCGTCCGCTCGATCAGGAAGTCCAGCGCCCGGGTGCCGTCCTCGACGTCGAGCGGGCCGGCCACCTCGACCTCGCCGCCGGAGAGCCCGAAGCCGCGGGCGCTGTAGGCCAGGACGTTGTAGCCCTTGGCCGCGAAGGCCGTGGCCTGGACGGCGTACGAGAGCCAGCCGAGGTCCGTCCACGGCGAGGGCATGACGACGACCGGACGCGGATCGGGGCCGGTGTGCCGCCAGAGGGCCGCGTCGAGCAAGGCGGGCTCGCCGGTGGCCGGATCCGCCGCGCCCGGCACCTTGACCGGGGTGAACGTGAGCAGCGAGCGGGCCTGGTCGACCTCGGCGGCGCGGGCGGGCGCGAGCCCGGAGGTGTCGCCGCTCCGGAGCGCGGCCACGAAGGCGCGCAACGCGGCCTCGTCGAGCTGGGGGTAGAGCGTGATCGGCTGCTGTGCTGCTTCGGAGGTCATGTCGCGGTCCATTCCTCTACGGTGAGCAACGGCGTGATCGCTCCGTGTGCGGAGCGGGCCCAGTATGGGCGGACCCGCGCCCGGAAGTGTCGTCAGTTTTACGGATCTGGCCGGAACCGGATCCTCCGTCCGGGCGTGTCGGCCGACGCGCCACGGGGTCGCGCCGGACCCGGATCCGTGCGCGCATCCCCTGACGGAAGGTGTCAGGGAAGCGCCCGTACGGTCCCCGCATGGCATTCCAGGAGAAGCACCTGAGCGTCCCCGGACCCGTCGAGGTCGAGGGCCGTCTCGTGAAGCGGTACCACGTCACCGCAGACCCGGCCGGCATCGAGCCGGAGGTCGAGAAAGCCGCCTACGCCTTCCTGCCCGAACTGCTCGCGACGCTGCCGGAGCCGGACGGCACGCCGCCCGTGAGCTTCGTCGTCCTCCACAGGGGAGGGGACGACGGCGCGTACCTCAACGTCTACAGCTGGGTGTGGGACAACGTCCTGCACTTCGCGGGCGGGGCGGCGGGCCAGCCGGTGCTGGGCTGCCCGGACCGGGACAGCACGCACTTCGTCCGGCTGGACCGCTCGCTGATCGGGTGCGTCTGGGAGCTCCCGCCCATCGGCCACGAGCGGAACGCGTGGGTGCGGCACATGCTGTCCGGCGAGCCCGACGTGCCGGCGTACCTGGCGGACTCGCTGCCGGAGGGCCTGACCGGCTGACTCGCCGTCTCCGCAGGGGAGTTGGTGCGGTGGGCGCCCCGGGGGAACACGGGGCGAAAAATCATGCAAGCACGCTTGATTGTTTCTCGGCCCGCTGCCACGCTTCGGGGCACACCGTCGTGTCGCCGTCCGCGTGGGGGAGTCCGCCGTGCCCGATCCGTCGTCCCTGGTGATCGCCGATCTGTTTGCCGAAGGGGAGGAACTCGACCAGCTCGTAGGCGCGTTGGACGCCGAGGAGTGGGCGAGGCCCACCCCCGCACCCGGCTGGACGGTCGCCCACCAGATCGCGCACCTGGAGTGGACCGACCGGGCGGCCCTCCTCGCCCTCACCGACGCCGACGGCTTCGCACGCCAGGCCGCGGAGGCCCTGGGCAAGCCCGACACCTTCGTCGACGAGGGCGCCGGGGCAGGTGCCGCCCTGCCGCCCGCCGAACTGCTGGCCCGCTGGCGGGCCGGGCGCGCGGAGCTCGACGCGGCCCTGACGAAGGCGCCCGCGGGGGAGCGGTTCCCCTGGTACGGGCCCCCGATGAAGGCCGCCTCCATGGCCAGCGCCCGCCTCATGGAGACCTGGGCGCACGGCCAGGACGTGGCGGACGCGCTGGGTGCCGTCCGGGTCCCGACCGCGCGGCTGCGGCACGTGGCCCGGATCGGGGTGCGGGCCCGCGACTACGCCTATGCGGTACGCGGACTGCCCGCGCCCGAAGGGGAGTTCCGGGTGGAACTGACCTCGCCGGACGGCACGGAGCTGTGGGCGTACGGGCCACCGGAGGCGGCGCAGCGGGTCACCGGACCGGCGCTGGACTTCTGCCTGCTCGTGACCCAGCGGGCGCACCGGGCGGACCTCGCCGTGACGGCCTCGGGCGCGGAGGCCGACCGCTGGCTGGACATCGCCCAGGCCTTCGCGGGCCCGGCGGGCGAGGGCCGGGAGCGGCGCGGTGCCTGACGACCGGATCCTGCGCATCGGCAACGCCTCGGGCTTCTACGGCGACCGCTTCGACGCGGTGGCGGAGATGCTGACCGGCGGCCCGCTGGACGTGCTGACCGGCGACTACCTCGCCGAACTGACGATGCTGATCCTCGGCCGCGACCGGCTGAAGGACCCGGCGCTGGGGTACGCGAAGACGTACCTGAAGCAGCTGGAGGGGAGCCTCGGCCTGGCCGTCGACCGGGGCGTCCGCCTGGTGACCAACGCCGGCGGCCTGAACCCCGCCGGGCTGGCCGACGCCATCCGCAAGCTCGCCGCCAGGCTGGGCGTACCGGTGGCGGTGGCGCACGTCGAGGGCGACGACCTGATGCCGTACGAGGACGCCCTCACCGCCAACGCGTACCTCGGCGGCTGGGGAATCACCGAATGCCTGAAGGCCGGCGCGGTGGTGGTCGTCACCGGCCGAGTGACGGACGCGGCGCTGGTCAGCGGGCCGTCCGCCTGGTTCTTCGACTGGGCGCGGGACGACTTCGACGCGCTGGCGGGGGCGGTGGTGGCCGGGCACGTGCTGGAGTGCGGCACGCAGGCGACCGGCGGCAACTACGCGTTCTTCACCGGCCACGACGTACGGCGGCCCGGCTTCCCGCTGGCGGAGGTCGCCCGGGACGGCAGCGCGGTCATCACCAAGCATCCGGGCACGGGCGGCGTGGTGAACACCGGCACGGTCACCGCCCAGCTGCTGTACGAGACCCAGGGCGCCCGGTACCTGGGCCCCGACGTGGTGGCCCGCCTCGACACGGTGCGGCTCACGCAGCAGGGCCCGGACCGGGTCCTGGTGTCGGGCACCCGGGGCGAACCCGCCCCCGGCACCCTGAAACTGGGCCTCACCCGCATCGGCGGCTGGCGCAACGAGGTCGTCTTCGTGCTGACCGGCCTGGACGTCGAGGCCAAGGCGGCCCTGCTGAAGGCCCAGCTGGCGGACGCGCTGGCCGGCATCGCCTCGGCGGAATGGACCCTGGCCCGCACCGACCACGAGGACGCGGCCACCCAGGAAACGGCGAGCGCGCTGCTGCGCCTGACGGTGAAGGACCCCGACCCGGCCAAGGTGGGCCGCCCACTCACCGCGAAGGCCATCGAACTGGCCCTCGCGAGCTACCCGGGCTTCCACGTGACGAGCCCTCCCGCCGCCCCCACCCCCTACGGCGTCTTCGCCTCCCCCCTGATCCCGTCCGCCACCCCGCCCCACACGGCAGTCCTCCCGGACGGCACGGCCGTCCTGGTCGCCCCGATGCCCGGAGACGCCTCCTGTGCGGGGCATGGGGGCGAGACCCGGGAGAAGCCCGAAACGTCCGGGGCCGCGGGCTCGGTGACCGAAGACGCCCCAGGTGCGGCGCCGTTGCCGCTGCGCGGAGCCGTTTCCCCACCCCGCCCCTTCCCGAACCGGGGCTCCGCCCCGGACCCCGCGCCTCAAACGCCGGCGAGGCTGGAAGTGCCCCTGGGGGTAGATCAAGCCCCTCCGGCGTTTGAGGAGCTGGGGGTCCCCCCAGCGGTAGCTGGGGGAGGGTACGGGGGCGGAGCCCCCGAAGGGTCCGGGGCGGAGCCCCGGGGAACGGAGGAAGGGCGGGTAGGGGACAGCCCCGCAGGGCTCAGCCCCGCACCCGCCCCCGACAGGCGCCCGGAAGCACCGGCCGCCGGCACGGCCCCGCACCCGGAAGCACCGGCCCCCGGCAAGGGCAACGGCACGGGCAACGGCACGGGAACCGGCGCCGAAACCGTCCGCATCCCCCTGGGCCGCATCGCCGGCGCCCGCAGCGGAGACAAGGGCGGCGACGCCAACCTCGGCCTCTGGACGGAAACGGAAGCCGCATACGACTGGCTCCGCGCCACCCTCACCGTCCCCCGCCTCAAGGAGCTCCTCCCGGAGACCGCCCCCCTCCAGGTCACCCGGCACGAACTCCCCAACCTCCGCGCCCTGAACTTCGTCATCACCGGCCTCCTCGGCGACGGCGCAGCCGCCCAGCACCGCTTCGACCCGCAGGCGAAGGCCCTCGGCGAATGGCTCCGCGCCCGGCACGTCGACGTACCGGCCCACCTCGCCCCGCAGCACCCGGCCCCGCAGCACCGGGCCCCGCAGCACCCGGCCCCGTAGGGACCCGGCCCCGCACCCCCCAACCCGGCAGGGCCCCCGCAGCACCCCGCGCCGCAGGAACCGCCAGACCCCGCCCCCGCCCCGTGAAACCCGACGGCACACCACCCCCGGAGGCCACGCAGTGACCCGGCTCCGAACCGCCCTGGACCCCCGCGACCCCGCCCACGCGGACAACCGCACCGCGATGCTCGCCAGACTCGCCGACCTCGACGAGGAGCACGCCAAGGCGCTGGCCGGCGGCGGCCCGAAGTACACCGAGCGCCACCGCAAGCGCGGCAAGCTCCTCGCCCGCGAGCGCATCGAGCTGCTCCTGGACCCGGACACGCCCTTCCTCGAACTGTCCCCCCTCGCGGCCTGGGGCAGCGACTACCCCGTCGGCGCCTCCATGGTCACCGGCATCGGCGTCGTCGAGGGCACCGAATGCCTCATCACCGCCAACGACCCCACCGTCCGCGGCGGCGCCAGCAACCCCTGGACCCTCAAGAAGGCGCTCCGCGCCAACGAGATCGCCCTCCAGAACCGGCTGCCCTGCATCAGCCTCGTCGAGTCCGGCGGCGCCGACCTCCCCTCCCAGAAGGAGATCTTCATCCCCGGTGGGGCGATCTTCCGGGACCTCACCCGGCTCTCCGCCGCCGGCATCCCCACCGTCGCCGTGGTCTTCGGCAACTCCACCGCCGGCGGCGCCTACATCCCCGGCATGTCCGACCACACCGTGATGATCAAGGACCGCTCCAAGGTGTTCCTCGGCGGCCCGCCGCTCGTGAAGATGGCCACGGGAGAGGAGAGCGACGACGAGTCACTCGGCGGAGCCGACATGCACGCCCGCACCTCCGGCCTCGCCGACTACTACGCCCTCGACGAGCACGACGCGCTCCGCCAGGCCCGCCGCATCGTCGCCCGGCTCAACCACCGCAAGGCGCACCCCGACCCGGGCCCAGCCGAGCCGCCGAAGTACGACCCCGAGGAACTCCTCGGCATCGTCCCGGCCGACCTCAAGACCCCCTTCGACCCGCGCGAGGTCATCGCCCGCATCGTCGACGGCTCCGACTTCGACGAGTTCAAGCCCCTCTACGGCACCAGCCTCACCACCGGCTGGGCCGAACTCCACGGCTACCCCCTCGGCATCCTCGCCAACGCCCACGGCGTGCTGTTCAGCCAGGAGTCGCAGAAGGCCGCGCAGTTCATCCAGCTCGCCAACCAGCGCGACATCCCCCTCCTCTTCCTCCACAACACCACCGGCTACATGGTCGGCAAGGAGTACGAGCAGGGCGGCATCATCAAGCACGGCGCCATGATGATCAACGCGGTCTCCAACTCCCGCGTCCCGCACCTCTCCGTCCTCATGGGCGCCTCCTACGGCGCCGGCCACTACGGCATGTGCGGCCGCGCCTTCGACCCCCGCTTCCTCTTCGCCTGGCCCAGCGCCAAGTCCGCGGTGATGGGCCCCCAGCAGCTGGCCGGCGTGCTCTCGATCGTGGCCCGCGCCTCCGCCGCCGCCAAGGGGCAGCCCTACGACGACGAGGCCGACGCCGGGCTGCGCGCCCTCGTCGAGCAGCAGATCGAGGCCGAGTCCCTGCCGTTCTTCCTGTCCGGGCGGATCTACGACGACGGCGTCATCGACCCGCGCGACACCCGCACCGTCCTCGGCCTGTGCCTGTCCGCCCTCCACAACGCCCCCGTCGAGGGCGCCCGCGGCGGCTTCGGCGTCTTCCGGATGTGAGCCCGCAGATGACCACGACACCAGACACCACCGCCCCCGCGACCGCCCCCGCGACCTCCGTCACCACCCCCCTCACCTCCCTCCTCGTCGCCAACCGCGGCGAGATCGCCGTCCGCGTCTTCCGCACGGCCCGCGCCCTCGGGCTCGCCACCGTCGCCGTGTACGCCGACCCCGACGCCGGCTCCCTGCACGTCCGGGAGGCCGACGCGGCCGTCCGGCTGCCCGGCGCAGCGCCCGCCGACACGTACCTGCGCGGCGACCTGGTCATCAAGGCCGCCCTGGCGGCGGGCGCCGACGCCGTCCATCCCGGGTACGGGTTCCTCTCCGAGAACGCCGACTTCGCCCGCGCCGTCCAGGACGCCGGCCTGCGCTGGATCGGCCCGCCGCCCGCGGCCATCGAGGCCATGGCCTCCAAGACCCGCGCCAAGGAGCTGATGCGGGCCGCCGGCGTCCCCCTCCTGGAACCGGTCGACCCGGCCGCCGCCACCGCCGCGGACCTGCCCCTCCTCCTCAAGGCCGCCGCGGGCGGCGGCGGCCGCGGCATGCGGGTGGTACGCGACCTCGACGCCCTGAAGGAGGAACTCGCCGCCGCCTCCGCCGAGGCCACCGCCGCCTTCGGTGACGGCGAGGTCTTCGCCGAGCCCTACGTCGAACGCGGCCGGCACGTCGAGGTCCAGGTGCTCGCCGACGCCCACGGCACGGTCTGGGCCCTCGGCACCCGGGACTGCTCCCTCCAGCGCCGCCACCAGAAGGTCGTCGAGGAGGCCCCGGCCCCCGGCCTCCCGGCGGGCCTGCGCACCGCGCTCCACGAGGCGGCGGTCGCCGCCGCCCGTGCCGTCTCGTACCAGGGCGCCGGCACCGTCGAGTTCCTCGTCACCGCCGACGGCCGCCCCTACTTCCTGGAGATGAACACCCGCCTCCAGGTGGAGCACCCCGTCACCGAGGCCGTCCACGGCATCGACCTCGTCGCCCTCCAGCTCCGTGTCGCCGAGGGCCACGCGCTGCCCCTGACCCCGCCCGGGCCCTCCGGCCACGCCGTCGAGGCCCGCCTCTACGCCGAGGACCCGGCCCGCGGCTGGCGCCCGCAGACCGGCACGCTGGAGACCCTGGACGTGCCCGACGGGGTCCGGGTCGACGCCGGCTACGCGGCGGGCGACCCGGTTGGCATCCACTACGACCCGATGCTGGCCAAGGTCATCGCCCACGCCCCCACCCGGGACGAGGCCGTACGGGTCCTCGCCGGCGCCCTGGAGCGTGCCCGCATCCACGGCCTGACCACCAACCGGGACCTCCTCGTCCGGTCCCTGCGCCACCCGGAGTTCCGGGCCGCCCGGCTGGACACCGGCTTCTACGACCGCCACCTCGCCGCCCTCACCGGGGGCACCCCCGACGCCGCGCTCCCGGCCCTGGCGGCAGCCCTGGCCCAGGCCCTGCCCGCCCCCGGCGCGGGGGTCGCCGCCCGGCTCGGCGGCTGGCGGAACGTACCCTCCGCGCCCCAGCTCCGCCGCTACCGCGCCGAGCCCTCCGGCACCGAACACGAGATCCGCTACCGGCACACCCGTACCGGCCCGGAGCCCGCCGAGGGGTACGAAGGCGTCCGGGTCGTCGCGGTCACCCCGGACCTGGTCACCCTCGAAGTCGAGGGCGTCCAGCGGATGTTCCACGTGAAACACAATTCGAACACCGGGGTCGTGTACGTCGATTCGGCGCTCGGCTCGCACACCCTCACCGCCCTGCCCCGCTTCGCCGACCCCGAGGACCGCACCGACCCCGGATCCCTGCTCGCCCCCATGCCCGGCACCGTCGTCCGCGTCGCCGAGGGCCTGGCCCCCGGCACCCCCGTCACCGCCGGGCAGCCGCTGCTCTGGCTGGAGGCCATGAAGATGGAGCACCGCATCGTCGCTCCCGCCTCCGGCACGCTCACCGCACTCCACGCCGCCCCCGGCCATCAGGTCGAGGTGGGCGCCCTACTCGCCGTAGTCCTGGAGGAAACGCAGTCATGAGCACCGCCCCCGGAACCCCGACCGGCACCGTCCTCGAAACCGAAGAGCACAAGGCGCTGCGCGCCGCCGTCGCCGCCCTCGGCCGGCGCTACGGCCGCGAGTACCTCGCCAGGGTGGCCGCCGAGGGCGGCCACCCCGACGAGCTGTGGGCCGAGGCCGCCAAGCTCGGCTACCTCGGCGTGAACCTCCCCGAGGAGTACGGCGGCGGGGGCGGCGGCATCGCCGAACTCTCCATCGTCCTGGAGGAGCTGGGCGCCGCCGGCTGTCCCCTGCTGATGATGGTGGTGTCGCCGGCCATCTGCGGCACGGTCATCGCCCGCTTCGGCACCGAGGAGCAGAAGCGCGCCTGGCTGCCCGGGCTGGCCGACGGCAGCCGCACCATGGCCTTCGGCATCACCGAACCCGATGCCGGGTCCAACTCGCACCGCATCACGACCACGGCCCGCCGGGACGGCACCGACTGGGTCCTCACCGGGCGCAAGGTCTTCATCTCCGGGGTCGACATCGCGGATGCCACGCTGATCGTCGGCCGTACCGAGGACGCCCGCACCGGCCGGCTCAAGCCCTGTCTGTTCATCGTCCCCCGGGACACCCCCGGCTTCGGCCGCTCGGCGATCGACATGGAACTGCACGCCGCGGAGAAGCAGTTCGAGCTGGTCCTGGACGAGGTGCGGCTGCCCGCGGACTCCCTCGTCGGCGAGGAGGACGCCGGCCTCCTCCAGCTCTTCGCCGGGCTCAACCCCGAACGCATCATGACGGCGGCCTTCGCCATCGGCATGGGCCGCCACGCGCTCGCCAAGGCCGTCGACTACGCGAAGACCCGGCAGGTCTGGAAGCAGCCGATCGGCGCGCACCAGGCCCTCGCCCACCCCCTCGCCCAGGCCCACATCGACCTGGAGCTGGCCCGGCTGATGATGCAGAAGGCCGCCCACCTCTACGACGAGGGCGACGACATGGGCGCCGGTGAGGCCGCCAACATGGCCAAGTACGCGGCGGCCGAGGCCTGCGTGAAGGCCGTGGACCAGTCCGTGCACACCCTGGGCGGCAACGGCCTGACCCGCGAGTACGGGCTGGCCTCGCTCATCACCGCCTCCCGGGTGGCCAGGATCGCCCCGGTCAGCCGCGAGATGATCCTGAACTTCGTCGCGCACCAGACCCTGGGCCTCCCGAAGTCCTACTGAGCCGCACCCCCGCGGGCCTCCCGGACCCCCGCCCGCCCGGGCCCGGGTCCGGGGGCCCGCGTACGCTCCCCGGCAGGATCCCGTCGCCACCCGCACATCTCCGGAGGACACCGGCATGGACCCCCTGGTCAGCGCCGCGCAAGCGAGCGGCGTCACGACGCTCACGCTCGACTCACCGGCCAACCGCAACGCGCTCTCCGCGGCCCTCGTCGGGGAACTCCGCGCCGCGCTCGCCGCCGCCGGCAAGGACCCGGCGGTCCGGGCGGTCGTCCTCACCCACACCGGGAACACCTTCTGCGCGGGCGCCGACCTCAAGTCGCCTTGCGACCCCGAGGACTTCGTGGCGCTGATGAGGGAGGTCGTGGAGCTGCCCAAGCCCGTCGTCGCCCGGGTCACCGGGCACGTCAGGGCCGGCGGTCTCGGCCTGCTCGGCTCCTGCGACATCGCCGTGGCGGGCCCGGGAGCCACGTTCGCCTTCACCGAGACCCACCTGGGGCTCGCCCCGGCCGTCATCTCGGTCCCGCTGCTGTGCCGCCTGGACCCGCGGGCCGCAGCACGCTACTTCCTCACCGCCGAGCCCTTCGGCCCCGCAGAGGCGGCCCGCATCGGCCTGCTGACCCTGTCCGCCGACGCCGACGAGGCCGCCGACGAGGCCGCCGACGCACCCGCCACCGACTCGGGTGAGATCCCCGCCAGCCCCGCCAACCCCGTCGACCTGGCCCTCGCCCCCGTCCTCGACGGCCTGCGCAAGGCCTCCCCGCAGGGCCTGGCCGAGACGAAGAAGCTGGTCACCGCCGGGGTACGGGCCGCCTTCGACCGGGACGCCGCCCGGCTGACCGCCCTGTCGGCCGCGCTCTTCGCCTCCGACGAGGCCCGCGAGGGCATCACCGCCCGCTTCGAGCGCCGGAGCCCGTCATGGGTGTCGTGACCGCCCCGGTCCCCGACCGCACCCCCAAGCAGGACCGCAGCCGCGCCACCCGTCGCCGCCTCCTGGAGGCCGCCGTGGCCTGCCTGGCCGAACACGGCTGGGCCGGCTCCACCGTAGCCGTCGTCGCCGAGCGCGCCGGCGTCTCCCGGGGCGCGGCCCAGCACCACTTCCCCACCCGCGAGGACCTCTTCACCGCCGCCGTCGAGTACGTCGCCGAGGAGCGCTCCGCCGCCCTGCGCGGCCTCTTCGCCGACGGGCCGGCCGCCCGGCCCGCGGTGGTCGGGGCCTTGGTCGACCTCTACACCGGCACGCTCTTCCGGGCCGCGCTCCAGCTCTGGGTCGCCGCCTCCAACGAGGAGCAGCTGCGCCCCCGGGTCACCGAGCTGGAGGCCAGGGTGGGTCGCGAGACCCACCGGATAGCCGTCGAGCTGCTGGGCGCCGACGAGGCGGTACCGGGTGTCCGGGAGACCGTCCAGGGCCTGCTCGACATGGCCCGCGGCCTGGGCCTGGCCAACGTCCTCACCGACGACGCCGCCCGGCGGGCCCGGGTCGTCGCCCAGTGGTCCGCGCTGGTCGACCTGGCCCTCGTACCCGCCCCCCGCCCCTGAACGCGACGGCGCGCCGCACCCCGGAAGGGATGCGGCGCGCCGTACGGGACGGAGACCGGTCAGGCGGTCGAGGCGATGTCCCCGAAGCCCTCGATCTGGCGCGGGTCGCGCGGGCCCGGGCCGATGTACCGCGCCGACGGCCGGACCAGGCGGCCGGTCCGCTTCTGCTCCAGGATGTGCGCGGACCAGCCGGCGGTGCGCGCGCACGTGAACATCGACGTGAACATGTGCGCCGGGACCTCCGCGAAGTCCAGCATGATCGCGGCCCAGAACTCCACGTTCGTGGCCAGCACGCGGTCGGGGCGGCGGGCGTGCAGCTCCTCCAGCGCGGCCTTCTCCAGGGCGGCGGCCACCTCGTAGCGCGGCGCGTCCAGCTCCTTGGCCGTACGCCGCAGCACGCGGGCGCGCGGGTCCTCGGCGCGGTAGACGCGGTGGCCGAAGCCCATCAGGCGCTCGCCCTTGTCCAGGGCCTTCTTCACGTACGCCACGGCGTCGCCGGTGCGCTCGATCTCCTCGATCATGCCCAGCACGCGCGAGGGCGCGCCGCCGTGCAGCGGACCGGACATGGCGCCCACGGCGCCGGACAGGGCCGCGGCGACGTCGGCGCCGGTGGAGGCGATCACACGGGCGGTGAACGTCGAGGCGTTCATGCCGTGCTCGGCGGCCGAGGTCCAGTAGGCGTCGACGGCCTTGACGTGCTTCGGGTCCGGCTCGCCGCGCCAGCGGATCATGAACCGCTCGACGACGGAGTCGGCCTTGTCGATCTCCCGCTGCGGGACCATCGGCAGGCCCTGGCCGCGGGCCGACTGGGCGACGTACGACAGGGCCATCACGGCGGCCCGGGCGAGGTCGTCCCGCGCGGTCTGCTCGTCGATGTCCAGCAGCGGTTTCAGGCCCCACACGGGGGCGAGCATGGCGAGCGCGGACTGGACGTCCACGCGGATGTCACCGGAGTGCACCGGGATCGGGAAGGGCTCGGCGGCGGGCAGACCGGGGTTGAAGGCACCGTCGACCAGCAGGCCCCACACGTTCCCGAAGGAGACGTGGCCCACCAGGTCTTCGATGTCGACACCGCGGTAGCGCAGCGAGCCGCCTTCCTTGTCGGGCTCGGCGATCTCCGTCTCGAACGCGACGACCCCTTCGAGTCCGGGTACGAAGTCGGACATCAGGCGGCTCCTCAAGGTAGTGCGGCGAACGGCTGTGACCAGAACGGCTGCCTACGGGCCGGCTGTGCGGTCCGGCTGTGAACAGGCGTAAGGATCTGGCGGGTGCGTACACCTTTGTACGCTTCCGCACGCTGCGCGGTGCGGGTGGTCAACCCCGTCATGCCCCGTGCGGCCGATGCCGAACACCGGGACGGGATTCCGGGGAGGAGGCCCGCCGCGGGAATCGGCCGCAGGAGGCGGCCCAGCCTCAAGATTTTGTACGTTGGGCCAGGCGCGCGGAAGCGTGACGTGTGGCACACCGGCCGCGGGCGCCCGCGGGGCGTGGGCGGACCCCGGGCGGGGTAGGGGGCGTCACTGGGGCAGGATGGCGGTGTGCCGAACCAGGACCTTGATCCCGCTGTCATGCGCAAGCAGTACCGCTCCGAGATCGTCTTCGAGGCCGATCTCGCCGCGGACCCGATGGAGCAGTTCGCCCGCTGGTTCCAGCAGGCCGCCGACGCGCACGTCTTTGAACCGAACGCGATGGTCGTCTCGACCGCCACGGCGGACGGCAGGCCCAGCTCGCGCACGGTGCTGCTCAAGCAGTTCGACTCCAGGGGCTTCGTCTTCTACACGAACTACGGCTCCCGCAAGGGCCGGGAGCTGGCGGAGAACCCGCACGTGGCGCTGCTCTTCCCCTGGCACCCCATCGCCCGGCAGGTCGTGGTGACCGGCACCGCGGCCCGGGTCGGCCGCGACGAGACGGCCGCCTACTTCCGCTCCCGGCCGCACGGCTCCCAGCTGGGCGCGTGGGCGAGCGAGCAGTCCACCGTGATCGCGTCGAGGGCGGACCTGGACGCGCGCTACGCGGAGCTGACCGCGCGCTACCCGGAGGGCGAGCAGGTCCCCGTACCGACGGAGTGGGGCGGCTTCCGCGTCGTACCGGAGGCGGTGGAGTTCTGGCAGGGCCACGAGAACCGCCTCCACGACCGCCTCCGCTACGTACGGGAGGACGAGGGGTGGCGGGTGGAGCGGCTCCAGCCGTAGTGCCTGGAAAAGCAGGCGACCCGCGGGCTCGGGTTTCTCTTCTGCAGTAAGAGAAGCCGGCCGGACGTGCCGGCGAGCCCGCGGGTCGGGTGACTGCTTGGGATTGGCCGACGCCACGACGCCGGCGAGCACACTGGGTGCGTGCGACGACGGGCGCTAGCCCGCAGTCACCTCACGCGTCCGGTTGCCATACATTTCCGGAACCACCTCCCTTCTCGTGTGCCCCACACGCTAGGAGCCCCTCGGAACCGGCGCAACCGATTAATAGACCCGGCTCTTTTCCGAGAACCCCGTGTGGGCTGCGTCACGTTGGAGTTGAATGATCTGACGTGCCGCACACGCGAACACCTGCAGGGGGTGCCAGGTGAGTGCTTCCGGACGTAGTGAGACCGCCGACGATCTGCTCGCCGCGCTACTGGACGGCATGGACGCCGCACTGTGCGCGTTCGACGCCGACGGCGTGATCACCCACTGGAACCGCGAGGCAGAGCGGATCCTGGGGTGGACGGCCGCGGAGGCGGTCGGACGGCGGGGCTTCGCCGGGTGGGCCGCCAGAGCGGCGGACGCGGAGGACGTGCAGCGCCGGCTGATGTCGGCGATGGACGCGCCGGGCCGCCAGGTGCACGAGTTCGCCCTGGTCACCAAGGACGGCGGCCGGGTCCTCGTACGCACCCAGTCGGCCCGCGTGCCCGGCGCGGACGGCAAGCCGGCCGGGGTCTACTGCGCCTTCAGCGAGGTGCACACCCAGATCGACCTGGAGCGTTCCATCGCGCTGAGCGAGGCGCTGCTGGACGACGCCTCGTGGGGCGTGGTCCTGGTCGACGTGGACCTGCGGCCCGCGGTGGTCAACGCGCACGCGGCCCGCGCCTTCGGGGCCGGGCGGACGGTGCTGCTCGGCCGGCCGCTGGGGGAGCTGCTGACCCAGGGCGTGGAGGAGCTGGAGGGCGCCATCCAGCACGTGCTGGCCGAGGGCGCGCCGCCCCCGCCGGCGGAGCTGTGGGTGTCCGTGAAGTCGCCCGAGGGCGTGCGCCGCCGCTGCTGGCGCTCCGGGTTCCTGCGGCTGGCCTCGCCGCTGGGGGAGGAGCCGGTGCCGCTGGGCGTGGCCTGGCTGTTCCAGGACATCACCGAGGCCCGCCAGACCGAGCTGGACACCGCGCAGCTGCGGTTCCGGGCCAACCAGCTGCACCGGGCGGCCCGCGCCGCCGCCGAGTGCGAGGACCCGGCCGAGGCCGTGGCGGTGCGGCTGGACTTCTCGCTGGCCGGGTTCGCCGACCACGCGCTGGTGGACCTGGCGGTGGGGGACCGGCTGGTGCGCTCGGCCACCTCGCCGCCCGGCCTGACCTCCACCGGCGGCCTGCCGGCGAGGTACGAGGCGGGGCACCCGGCGTTCCAGGCGCTGGACCGGGTCGGCTCGGTACGGGTCAGCGCCCCGGCGCGGCTGCCGTCCGGCTGGCCCGACGGCGTCGCCCACGGCCTGTGCACGGTCCTCCGCAGCCGCGGCCGGACCCTGGGCGTGCTGACCTTCCTGCGCGCCCCCTCACGCCCGGCCTTCGAGCGCCCGGACGCGGTCTACGCGGAGGAGATCGCCGCCAGGGTGGCCGCAGACCTCTCCCTGGCGGGCGTCACGGCGGACTAGAGGGGGTTCGGCGGATCACGGCCGGGGCCGGCCCGCCGGACCCCCGGCCGCTCAGTGGCGGTAGAAGATGCGGTCGCCGTACTCCGTCATCACGCGGCCGTTCCATTCGTGGCCGCCGTCGACGTTGCCGGAGCGCAGCAGCGGCGGCTCGATCCCCCGCTCGGCCAGCGAGCCCGCCGCGGCGGCCATCACCGACTGCATGATCGCGCTGGTGACGACCGTGGACGCGGGTGCGAAGGGCGCGTCGATGCCGTCCAGGGTCAGCTCCGCGTCGCCCACCGCGATCTTGCTGTCCAGGACGATGTCGCAGTGGTCCTTGAGGAAGCCGCCGGACACGTGCCGGGACTTGGTCTCGGTCGCGTAGGCCACGGACGTCACGCCGATGACCTTGAGGCCCAGGGCACGCGCGTTCATCGCCATCTCGACGGGCAGTGCGTTGCGCCCGGAGAGTGAGATGATCACCAGTACGTCGCCCGCGGCGGCCGGGCTGGAGTCGAGCACCGCGCTCGCCAGGCCGTCCACCCGCTCCAGGGCGCTGCCGAGCGTGGCGGGCATGACGTCGACGCCGGCGGTGCCGGGCACGGCGAGGAAGTTCATCAGGGCGAGGCCGCCGGCCCGGTAGACGACGTCCTGCGCGGGCAGCGAGGAGTGTCCGGCGCCGAAGGCGAAGAGGCGGTTGCCCGAGGCCACGGCGTCCGCGATCAGTTCTCCGGCGGCGGCGATGTGCGCGGACTCCTCGTCGCGGACCCGCTGTAGGAGACCGATCGCGGCGTCGAAGAACTGACCGGCCAGCTTGCTCTCGCTCATCGCCGAGGGCCCTTCCAGAAGTCGGGGTGCGTCCGTGTCCGCGGATCACCGTGCGGTCTGGACCAGTGGCCTGTCAATAGCCGGTCAGCCGTGTCGGTGGGAGGCCGCGCGCTCAGGCACGGGACGGTTGTCGGCGTGATGCGTCAGAATTGGGGACAGGGCCAGCGCACGATATTGAGGGGCACGGATGTCCGGACTGATCGATACCACGGAGATGTATCTCCGCACCATTCTCGAGCTGGAAGAGGAAGGTGTGGTCCCCATGCGCGCCCGCATCGCCGAACGGCTTGACCAGAGCGGTCCCACGGTCAGCCAGACGGTCGCGCGCATGGAGCGTGACGGCCTGGTGGCCGTCGCCAGCGACCGGCACCTGGAGCTGACCGAGGAGGGCCGCCGCCTGGCGACCCGCGTCATGCGCAAGCACCGGCTCGCCGAGTGCCTGCTGGTCGACGTGATCGGCCTGGAGTGGGAGCAGGTGCACGCCGAGGCCTGCCGCTGGGAGCACGTGATGAGCGAGGCGGTGGAGCGGCGCGTGCTGGAGCTGCTGCGTCACCCGACCGAGTCGCCGTACGGCAACCCCATCCCCGGGCTGGAGGAGCTGGGCGAGAAGGCCGAGGCGGATCCCTTCCTCGACGAGGGCATGGTCAGCCTGGGCGAGCTGCAGCCGGGCCCGGACGGCAAGACGGTGGTCGTCCGCCGGATCGGCGAGCCGATCCAGACCGACGCCCAGCTGATGTACACGCTGCGGCGTGCGGGCGTGCAGCCCGGTGCCGTGGTGAGCGTGACCGAGTCGCCGGGCGGTGTGCTGGTCGGCAGTGGCGGCGAGGCCGCCGAGCTGGACGACGACACCGCGTCGCACGTCTTCGTCGCCAAGCGGTAGCCCGCGGCGGCATCCACAGGTCCCGGGTGCGGAACCCGTGCCGTGTCCTGCCCGCACCTCGGTGCGCGCCGGGCCGCCCCAGGACCACCGGGCGTACGCCTCTCCACGGGCCCATCCGGCCCACTCCCCGGGCTCATCCGGCCCACCCGGGCCCATCCGGCCCCCCACCCGGGCCCATCCGGCCCTCTCCCCCGGGCCGACCGAGCCCGCCATCCGGGGCCACCGGACGACCCCTCAGGCCCCGTTGACCCCACCCGCCCCCGGCAACCGCCGGGAGGCCCCGGCTCCGCCATGTCGAATTCCGGCTAATCCCTCGGAATGGAAGCGACCGCGCGACTCCCGTGCCAGGCTTGCCCCAGGCAACTGCGGGAGGGGGCGATG
This sequence comes from Streptomyces sp. NPDC101118, assembly GCF_044759445.1. NCBI lineage: Bacteria > Bacillati > Actinomycetota > Actinomycetes > Kitasatosporales > Streptomycetaceae > Streptomyces > Streptomyces sp. NPDC101118. The sequence continues at coordinate 176,396 of NZ_JBIVZG010000007.1, forward strand.
CGATGTGCCCGGCCCCGCGCGCCCGGCGCGCCCCGGCACGAGAAGGTCCCGGCGCCTTACGACGCCGGGACCTGTCCTCCCCTTTGCTGACCCGGAGCCCCGAGCTCTCAGGGTCAATCCCCTCGGACCGTCTTCCCCGAGCGGCCCGCCTCCCGATGAAGATCTCCCCTCGGCAGCGGCCGCCAATCCTTGAGGAAGGTCACTCGAAAGAGCGGTGTTGCCGGGGAGACGCCCGTTTTCGAATGCAGGTTCGATAGTCTGGCGCGGAGCGAAGGGGGTGCATCGACGGTGGTACGGCGCATCGATGTGGCGGGAGCCGACGGTGTGCGGCTCGCCGCCTGGGAGTTCGCTGACCCGCCCAAGGACACCGACGGCGGAGCCCCGGCGGAACCGGCGGTGCTGTTACTGCACGGGCTGATGGGGCGTGCCTCCCACTGGGCCGGCACCGCCCGCTGGCTGGCGGCCCGGCACCGCGCGGTGGCCCTGGACCAGCGCGGCCACGGCCGCAGCGAGCGCCCCTCGGACGGCCCGTACTCCCGTGACGCCTTCATCCGCGACGCCGAGGCGGCCATCGAGCAGCTCGGGCTCGCCCCCGTGATCCTCATCGGCCACTCCATGGGCGCCCTCACTGCCTGGCAGCTGGCCGCCCGCCGTCCGGACCTCGTCCAGGCCCTGGTCATCTGCGACATGCGGGCCACGGCGCTCGGCGCGGCCTCCCAGCGGGAGTGGGAGGACTGGTTCCGCAGCTGGCCGCTGCCCTTCGCGACGCTCGGCGACGTGCGCAAGTGGTTCGGTGAGGACGACCCCTGGGTGGAGCGCCCGAGCCCGGCCCGCGGCGAGTTCTTCGCCGAGGTGATGACCGAGGGCCCCGACGGCTGGCGTCCCGTCTTCTCCCGCCGCCAGATGCTGCGGGCCCGCGAGACCTGGGTGCACGACGCGCACTGGGAGGAGCTGGGCCAGGTCCGCTGCCCGACCCTGGTCGTCCGCGGCCTCGACGGCGAGCTGGGCCGGGCCGAGGCCCAGGAGATGGTCCGGGTCCTCCCACTGGGCGCCTACGCCGAGATCCCCGACGCCGGCCACCTGGTCCACTGGGACCAGCCGGCCGCCTGGCGCGCAGCGGTGGAACCGTTCCTGGCCGACCTGCCGGCACCGGTGCGGGAGTAGTTCGGGGCGGGGCGGGCCGGCGTGGGTGCGCGGCTGAGGCGGCCGGCGAGGCGTGGCGGAGGCGGCCTGCGGTGCGCGGCCGAGGCGCGGCGTGGATGCGTGCGCGGGGCTCGTGCCGACGGTTCGCTCCCGTGGCGGTGCAGTGCTCCGTCTGCCGCGGTCCGCCGGGGCCGACGGGAGGAGACCCGCCGGTAGGCGGGCGGGTTCCGCGGTGCGGCGTGGGACATCCCCGGGTGTCTGACCCCTACCAAGGAGGAGCCCCCGTGCCACCCATGCGCACACCACCCCCTGCCCCGACCCGGAAGAAGTGGCGGAAGCGGCTCGCGCTCGCCGCCGTCCTGGCCACCGCCGCGGTCCTGGCCGGCATGCTTCCGGCCGCCGCCAGCAACGGGACGATCTGGACGTCTCTGCCGAGCATGCCGACGGCGCGGCGTGCGCCGGCGTCGGCCGCGGCTCCCTGCCCGCCGGGCCAGGCGGGCACATGCGTCTACACGGTGGGAGGGCAGGCCGGCACGAGCCAGGTGGCGACCATCGAGTCCTACAACCGGATCACGAACGCCTGGTCGACCCTGCCGCCGATGCCCACCCGGCGCTCGCACGCCGCCGCGGTCGCCGCCCCGTGCCCGCCCGGGCAGTCGGGGACCTGCGTCTACGTCATCGGAGGACTCGTCACCGAGGGGGAGACTGCGACGTTCCAGTCGGCAGTGGAGTCCTACAACCCGGTGACCAACGCCTGGAGCATCCTGGCCCCCCTGCGGACGCCTCGGTCCGGTCTGGCGGCCGCTGCGGCTCCGTGCCCGCCCGGTCAGTCCGGAACCTGCGTCTACGCCGTTGGCGGCAGCAGCAACGCGGCGCCGGTGACGGGCCTGGCGGAGTCGTACAACCCTGCCAACAACGCCTGGAGCACGGTGGCCACCATGCCCGTGCCCAGGGCGCTGCTGGGATCGGCGGCAGCGGCCTGCCCGCCGGGCCAGCAGGGCACGTGCGTGTACGCCGTCGGTGGGTTCGACACCGCCCCCACGACGGCCGTGCACTCCTACAATCCCGCCACCAACGTCTGGAGCCCCGTTGCGCCACTGCCCGTTGGACGCTGGGCTGCGGGCACTGCGGCCTCGACCTGCCCGCCCGGCCAGAGCGGTGTCTGCGTCTACACCATGGGTGGCGTCAACCTGAGCAGCGTTCAGTCGTACAACCCGGCATCCAACCTGTGGACGGACCTGCCCCCGATGCCGACCCCTCGCACGCACCTTGCCGCGGCTGCCATGCAGTGCCCGACGGGCGTGGCCGGCAACTGCGTCTACGCCACGGGCGGCGTGGCCGACCAGGGCGTCGTGAGCGGCGCGCTCGAAGCCCTCGATCCCCCGGACCGGGTCCAGGCCGCCGATGTCGCGGAGCAGCCGCAGGAAGACTGAGAACGCCCGCCGCCGGAGCCCCGCGCAGGGGCTCCGGCGACGGGCGCCCGGGTGAACGCGCACCGGCGCCGGCGTCAGCCCTTGCTGACCGCCGCGAGGATCTCCGGCAGGCGCTCGGCCGTCCAGGGGGCCGCCGTGCGGATGCCGGCCCAGACGAGCAGGCCGCCGTACAGTGCGCCGGCGGGCAGCAGGAGCCACAGCAGCCCGTGCTGGCCGGTGACGTGCAGGAAGACGGTCGCCACGATCAGCGGGGCGCACAGCAGGGCCGACACCAGCATCCCGAGGAACACGCTCATCCAGGCGAGGCCGCCCTGGCCCGGCGCCGCGTTCTTGAAGGCGCCGTCCTGCGGGATCGAGTACGGGAAGCGGGACGAGGACACGGCACCCGTGGCCAGCATCGCGCCCAGCAGCGCGAAGGCCAGCCCCAGTGCCTCGGGCAGCGACTGCCAGTCGCCCAGCAGCGCGGCGGTGACCACGGCCACCAGGGTGGTGAACGGCAGGGTCACCAGCAGCAGCGCCAGCGCGCGGGCGCGCAGTTCCTCGTACGCCTGACGGGGCGTCGCGATGGTCTGCGCGACCATCCAGAAGGCCGAGGTGTCCTGGCCGAACTGGTTGTACATCTGCACGCCCAGCATCCAGGCGCCGAAGCAGGCGAAGTAGATCGAGCCGGTGCCCTGGAGGGCGTTGAACACCGGCACGATCAGGCCGATCGCCAGCGCCGTCACCCAGGCCGCCTTGGTCTTCGGGTCGCGCATCACGTACCGCAGGGTGCGCTGCATGACGGCGCCCGTGCGGCCGCCCGGCAGCAGACCCCAGGCCCCGCCGCCGGACTCCTTGGAGCGGGTCGGCTCCGCCGCCGCGACCGTGGACCCGTCGGGCGTGACCATCAGCTTCGTCAGCGAGCGCTCCCAGGCCCACACCAGCGCACCCAGCGCCACGAGGGCCAGCAGCAGCTGCACGGCCGCCGCCCCGTACGCGCCCTCGCTCGCGGACTGGACCGCGCCCAGCGCCGAACCGGGCGGCACCCAGCGCAGCACTGCCGCCGCGGGCTCCAGGGTGTCGAGGCCGCCCTGCTGGAACAGCCGCTGGCTCCCGAAGTTCACCACCTGCGCGCCCACCGCGATCAGCAGACCGCTCAGCAGCGCCAGGTCACGCCCCTTGCGGCTGGTCAGCAGCCGGACGTTCGCCGTGGCCACGGCGCGCGACAGCGCCACGCACCCCAGCAGCACCACCGGCACCGCCAGCACACCGGCCACGACCCCCGCCGCACCCCGCGCCAGCGCGATCACCGAACCCACCGCGAGGCAGAGGGTGAAGAACGGGCCGATCCCGACCAGCGAGGACACCAGCAGCGCCCCGACCAGCGGCCGCGGCCGCAGCGGCAGCATCACCAGCCGCGAGGGGTCCAGCGTCTCGTCGCCGGCCGAGAAGAACAGCGGCATGACCGCCCAGGCCAGCGCCAGCACGGCGCCCAGCAGCACCACCACGGTCCCGGCGGCGTCGGGGAACCCGCGCAGCAGCACCAGGAGCAGCACCGTCAGGGCGGCGAAGAACAGCGTGAACGCCAGCGACACGACGTACGCGGCCTTGCGCTTGGAGCTCTGCCGCAGCCCGTTGCGCAGCAGCGACAGCTTCAGCCGTACGAAGACCGGGGCCAGCGCCCCGACGGAACCGGCCGGGCCCGCAGCGGCAGGGCCCGCAGAGGCAGGCCCCGCAGAGGCAGCACCCGCAGCGGCAGTGTGATCCGCGGCGCTCACCGGCCCGCCCCGCCGCCGAGCCAGTCCAGGGACTCGCCCGCGTCGCGTCCGCCGGCCCCCACCAGCTCGAGGAAGGCGTTCTGCAGCGAGGACGCGTCGCCGCGCACCTCCGCCAGCGTGCCCGACGCGCGGATCCGGCCGGCGGCCATCACGGCGACCCAGTCGCACAGCGACTCCACGAGCTCCATCACGTGGCTGGAGAAGACCACGGTGGCCCCGGAGGCGGTGTAACGTTCCAGCACCCCGCGGATGGTCTGCGCCGACACCGGGTCGACGCCCTCGAACGGCTCGTCCAGGAACAGCACTTCGGGGTTGTGCAGCAGCGCCGCGGCCAGCCCGATCTTCTTCCGCATGCCGGTCGAGTAGTCCACCACCAGCTTGTGCTGGGAGCCGGCCAGGTCCAGCACGTCGAGCAGCTGGGTGGCCCGCTTGTCGACCTCGTCGCCCGGCAGCCCCCGCATCCGGCCCATGTAGCCGAGCAGTTCACGGCCGGAGAGCCGCTCGAACAGCCGCAGCCCCTCCGGCAGGACGCCGATCCGGGACTTCACCTGGACCGGGTCGGCCCACACGTCGTAGCCGGCCACCTCCACCGTGCCCTGGTCGGGCCGGAGGAGTCCGGTCACCATCGACAGGGTGGTGGTCTTCCCCGCACCGTTCGGCCCGACGAGGCCGATGAACTTCCCTGCCGGGAGCTCCAGATCGATCCCCGAGACGGCCACCTGCTCGCCGAACCGCTTCCACAGCCCCGTTATCCGCACGGCCGCGGGCGGCGCGGGTCGCGCCCCCGCCCCGTCCGTGAACGTCTGGTCAGGCACTTGCGCCCTGCCTTTCGTACTGTTCCCCGTTGGTCGGAGTCACCTTACGAGGCCAGCACACCGGCGCTGAAGATCCCGGAGCCGGCGCCGGGCCGCACCCGCGGCGGGGCTCCCGGCCCGGTTCAGCCCAGCCGTGCCCGGGCCGCCGCCGCCTCGCGACCGCACGCGTAGGCAAGGGGGTTGATCAGTTCCTCCGCGTCCGGCAGCCAGCGGTTCGCGGGAGTGGGCCGTCGCGCCCACTGCACCGCGCCCCGCCCGCCGAACCGGGTGGGCGGGGCCGCCACGTAGTCGCCCTCGCCCCGCGCGAGGAGGTCGATCGTGGACGGCGACCAGCCGAGCTTCCGCACCAGCTCGGGCACCTTGGCCGAGGCCCCCGGCAGCACGAAGAACAGCATCCGGCGGTCCGGCGTGAGCGCGACGGGCCCCAGCGTCAGCTCCATCCGCTCCATCCGGGCCAGCGCCAGGAACCCGGCGGTCTCCGGCACGTCGATCGCGTCGAAGGTGCGGCCGGTGGGCAGCAGGATCGCCGCCTTGGGCTGCTTCTGCCACATCCGGCGCACCTGCACCGCACTGCCCGTGGCGGAGGCCGCCCACCCCTGCATCACCGGGTGCGCCCCGGGGGCCACGCACTCCGAGTTCCCGCAGGAGCACAGCTCCCGGCCCTCCTCGGCCTCCAGCCAGGTGCCGGGGAACACATCCCAGTGCCGCTCTTCCGCGTACCGCACGGCATGGTCCAGCAGCTGCTCGCCACGCTGCTTGGGGATGGGTGCGGTCTCCGTGACTCCCATGGTCTCTTCCACGCCCTTCACAACTACAGCCGTCACCTGGGGTTACGGGCGTAAACCAGCCAGGGGGCGGAGCATCGATCCTGCACGCGGGGCGCACCGGTGCACGGGCGGGGGCGCGCAGGGGACGAGGGAGCGGGTCCGGGGTAGCGAGTGACGTGAAAGCGCGACAATCCCAGGCGAGTGAGCGCAAGAGCACCACGTTCCGGGCAAGTTCCGCATTCTCCGCCGATCCGCCGGGCAGTGATCGTACGCACGACACTCGCGGCCACAGGGGGTTTCTTCATGGCAGCCAGGCCTCTCGTCGCCCGCCAGCCGAACGAACGGCTCCAGGCGCTCATCCAGGAAGCCGGGTGCTCCAATGCCGGACTGGCCCGCCGGGTCAACATGACCGGTGCGGAACACGGACTGGATCTCCGGTACGACAAGACTTCCGTCGCCCGTTGGCTGCGCGGCCAGCAGCCCCGCGGCCGCGCCCCGGGCATCATCGCCGAGGCCCTCGGCCGCAAGCTCGGCCGGACCGTCACCATCGACGAGATCGGCATGGCCAACGGCAAGAACCTCGCCTCCGGGGTCGGCCTGCAGTTCTCCCCGACCGTCGTCGGCGCGATCGAGCAGGTCTGCGAGCTGTGGCGCAGCGACGTGGGCCGCCGCGACTTCCTGTCCGGCTCCACCGTCGCCGCCTCCGCCCTGGTCGAGCCCAGCCGGGACTGGCTGATCACCAGCGCCGACGCCCAGGTCGCCCGGACCGCGGGCGCCCGCGTCGGCGCCTCGGACGTCGAGGCCGTACGCGCCACCACCGAGGCCCTGACCGAGCTGGACCACCGGTTCGGCAGCGGGCACGTCCGCCCGGTCGTCGTGCACTACCTCAACAGCGTGGTCTCCGGGCTGCTCGGCGGCTCCTACCGCGAGCCGGTGGGCCGCTCCCTCTTCGCGGCCGTGGCCCGCCTCACCGAGCTCGCCGGGTACATGGCCGTGGACACCGGGCAGCCCGGGCTGGCCCAGCGGTACTACATCCAGGCGCTCCGGCTGGCGCAGGCCGCGGGCGACCGCGCGTACGGCGGGTACGTGCTCGCCGCGTCCATGAGCCACCTGGCCGCCGAGCTGGGCAACCCCAGGGAGATCGCCCAGCTGGCGCGGGCCGCGCAGGAGGGCGCCCGCAGCCAGGTCACGCCGCGGGTGCAGGCGATGTTCTTCGCCGCCGAGGCGCGCGGGCACGCGCTGATGGGGGACGTCCGGGCCACCCAGCTGCTCGCCGGGCGGGCGGTGTCGGCGCTGGAGCGGGCCGAGCCCGACTCCGGGGACGACCCGGTGTGGATCAAGCACTTCGACCAGGCCTACCTCGCCGACGAGCTGGCCCACTGCCACCGCGACCTCGGGCAGGCCGAGGCCGCCGGCCGGCGGGCGGAGGAGGCCCTGCGGGCCCTGCCCGGGACCAAGGCCCGCAGACGCGCCATCGGGCTGCTGCTGCTGGCCGCCTCGCAGGTGCAGGCGCGCGAGGTGGAGCAGGCCTGCCACACCGGCACGCAGGCCGTGGAGCTGCTGGGCACCCTGCGCAGCAACCGCGGCGCCGAGTACCTCGACGACTTCCGGCAGCGTCTGGAGCCGTACCGGGAGGAGGCCGCCGTACGGGAGTTCACGGCCCGTCTGGAACTCCAGGCGGCATGACGCCTCCTCAGTTCACGGCGCGTTCCCCCGCGTGTCCGCTTGCTGTCGATCATGGGCGCGTGGCAGGGCGGGAGGGCGACCCGGTAGCGTAAACCGACGATTCCATAGGCAGCAGAAGGAGTCCCGGTGACGCAGAGCGGACAGGGGGGCGAGCCGCAGTACCCCTCGGCGCGCCCCGCCCACGAGGGCATCGTGCTGCCCGCCGACGGCTCCGCCCCGATCATCCCGGGTGTCCCCGCGGGACCTCCCCAGGAGCCCTGGGCGACCGAGACCGCGCCCGTGGGCGGCAGCCCGTGGGACGACCAGTGGGGTCCTGCGCAGGGCCCCGGCGTGCCGCCGCCCCCCGCCCAGCCGATGGGCGGCGTCCCGCAGCAGCCGCACCAGCCGGCGGCGTACGGGTACCCGCAGCCGTACCCGGAGCAGCCCGAGGCGTACGGGCAGCAGCCGTCGTACGGCGCCGGCTACCCCGGGCAGGACGCGTACGGGCAGTACGCCGCGCCCCAGGACCCGCACGGGCAACAGGGCTACGACCCGCAGCCGCAGGCCGCACAGCCGGGCTACGACCAGCAGTACGCCGCCCCCGGCGACCCCTTCGGCGCCCCGGCACCCCGGCACGCGGCCCCGGGCGCGGACGCCGAGGCCACGGCCCTGATCCCGCCCTTCGACCCGGGCGCGGCCACCCAGTACGTCCCGCCGGTCCCCGGCGGCGCGGACGCGGCGGCCACCCAGTACATCCCGCCGGTCCCGGCCGGCCCCGACGCGGCGGCCACCCAGTACATCCCGCCCGTCCCCGCGGCCCCCACGGGCCTGGACGAGGCCGCCACCCAGTACATCCCGCCCGTCCCCGCGGCCCCCACGGGGCTGGACGAGGCGGCCACGCAGTACATCCCGCCCGTCCCCGGCGGCCCCGCCGGGCCCCCCGCCGAGTTCGACGGCCTCTTCCGCACCCAGGGCGGCGGCCTCCCCGCGGGCGCGCCCGGCGCCCCCGGCGGCTACGGCTACCCGGCCGACGCCCCCGGCTCCACCCAGCAGATGCCGCGCATCGAGGAGCCGGTCGCCGCACCGCGCCCGTACCCGGGCCAGCAGCCCCCGCACCAGCCCCCGCACCACCAGGCGCCCCCGCCGGCCCCGTACCGGTACGAGGAGGAGCCCGAGCCGCGCCGCGCGCCGGTCGGGCTGATAGCGGCCGGTGTGCTCGGCCTCGCGGTGGTGGGCCTCGGCGTGGGTGCGCTGATGGCCGGCGACGGGACCAAGGGCAACAACAACCCGGCGACCGTCTCCTCCGACGCGACCAAGCCGGGCGCCACCAAGGACGCCGGCGAGAAGCCGGTCGACCCGGCGCGCGCCCAGGCCGTGCAGCTGGACAAGCTGCTCGCCGACAGCGGCGGCAGCCGGGACACCGTGATCGGCGCCGTCGACGACATCAAGGGCTGCGACAACCTGGAGCAGGCCGCCGACGACCTGCGGGACGCGGCCCGCGAGCGCGAGGAGCTGGTCACGCGCCTGGAGGAGCTGAAGATCGACCAGCTCCCGGACCACGAGCGGCTCTCGTCGGCGCTGACCAAGGCCTGGAAGTACTCGGCCTCGGCCGACAAGCACTACGCGGAATGGGCCGAGCAGGTCGACGGCGGCAAGAAGTACTGCAAGAACGGCAAGGCCAGGACCACCAGCCACACCAGCGCGGGCAACCGGGCGAGCGGCAACGCCAGCAAGTACAAGGAGCAAGCCGCCGGCCTCTGGAACACCATCGCGGTCAAGTACGAGCTGACCAAGCGGGACAAGACCCAGCTCTGAGGGCCGGGCCGGCGCACCTCCGGGGGCCGGCCCGGTGCACGGCGCCGGCCGCCCGCACCCAGCGGAAAGGGGGCGGGGCCCCCTTCCACGCCGGTGGTCAGCCGGTGGCGCGCGACGCCTCCAGCGTGTCGGTCATGTCCCTGGAGCCCTCGCCCTGGCCGACCAGCCGGCCCTCGCGGACCTCCTGGAAGGTCACCCGGCCGTTGACGAGGCGGGGGAAGCCCCCGACCGCGCGCAGGTCCTTGAAGCGCCAGCTCAGGTCGGGCGTCAGCCCGCCGGTCTTGACGCCCTCGCTGCGGTTGAGGGCCTTGGCGACCTTGCGGCCGGTGATCTCGGAGTCGCCGAGGCCCTTGATGATCTCGGTGAAGACGGTGTACGCGATCCAGGTGGTCTGCACCCCGGTGTCGGCCGGGTCGATCCGGTCGTCGCCGAAGGCGTGCCGGGTGATCACCCTGCGCATGGGGGCCCACCGCGCGTCCGTCGCGACCGGGTACCAGCCCGTGACGTACGCCCCCTCGAACGGGCCCTCCTTGCCGCCGGTGCGGTCCACCAGGGACTGGCTGACACTGCCGAGCACCGAGGAGATCCGCACCCGCTGGTCGTCGCTCTCCACGCGGCGGAACGAGTCGAAGAAGGTCTCGGTGCGCTCGCCGAGGACGGCCGTGACGCAGCCCTTGGCGGCCTTGTCCTTCGCGGCCGAGGTGCCGATCCGGCCCGGCAGCGAGGCGCTCGCGCCGGCCTCGTCCAGGGCCTCGCGCGCCTTGGCGCTGTAGTCCGTGGCGTCCTCGGCGGCCCGCACGTCGGCCGCCGCGTGCTGGTCGCCCGACTTCAGGCCGGCGTTGAGGAGGATGGGCATGGTGTCGCCGGGCAGGGTGTCGGGGCGGACCAGCGCGACCTTGTCGCAGGTGCGGGCGAGCTGGCGGCCGGCGCCCGCGAGCAGCACCGGCTGACCGCCGTTGACGGGGTACGAGAGCACGCTCTGGAACTCCTCGGCGGAGACCCCGTAGCCGCCGATGAACGGGATGCCGGCCGTCTCCAGCGGTGCCATGAAGGCGAGGCCGTGCTGGCTGTAGGAGCCGACGACCGCGACGGCGCCGGCCTGGACCGCCTTCCGGGCGCACGCGGCGGCGCCCTGGGCGGTGTTGTGCTCGTTGCAGGTGAGGACCTTGAGGTCGTGGCCGTTGATGCCGCCGTTGGCGTTGACCCAGCGCTCGTACGCCTTGGCCATGGCGGGCATGCCGGGCATGTTGGTGGCCTTGGTGCCGTCGGGCGCCCACGTCATCACGGTGAGGGGCTCCCCGGATCCCCCCGCGTTCCCGGGGAGCGCCCCGCATGCCGTGATGAGGGACGCGCAGACCGCCGTACACAGCGCGGTGATCGCCGCTGATGTGGTGGAACGGAATGCAGTGGTGCGTCGCCGACCGGTCATGTGCATGCACGATTCCGCCTCGCGGGTAACGACGGAGTGATGTCCACTCAACGTTCGGTGACGTCCGGGTGAACTCCGGGGGCGTCAAGATCGGCCCAAGCGGGAACGTACGATCGACAACCGTGACATTCGTCCAAGGTTCGAAGAACTCTTCCCGTCGCGGCGGTCGCTCATCCACCATGGGCGGCATGCCCCTCAACGACATGCCCTGGTGGCGCTGGCGCTGCAACGTGCGCTCGGCGCTCCACATGCTTTCCGACCCCGCCTTCCAGGAGGAGTGCTGGCTGGGGGGCCAGGAGGGCTACGGAGACGTCACCGACGCCGTGTACCGGCTGGTCGAGGACACCTGGCTCGACAACTGGTCCGCCGAGAAGTACGTCGGCACGATCTTCCGGGACAGCCAGGAGGCCGCGCTCGTCGACGTCGCCGTCCTGCGCGTGCTGCGGATCCTGCACCAGGTCGGGCCCGACGCCCCCGTCTCCGCCTACCTGGAGCACCACGGCTGGCCCGAGGCCGTCCGTGCCGCCCGCGAGGCCCACGTACGCCTGGCGACGGCCGACGGCGACGACCCGGACACCGCCCCGCGCTCGCTGGAAGTGCTGCGGATCATGACGAGGGCCGCATAGCGTTCCCCGCGGCCCTGGGCGTATAGGGCCGCGGTAGGTTCCCGGCCTGCGCGTATGGGAGTCTTGGGCGTCATGAGCGACCCGAAGAGCGCCTCCGCGGCGGCGAGGCCCGAGCAGTACGTCCTGACCGTGTCCTGCCCTGACAAGCAGGGCATCGTGCACGCGGTGTCGAGTTACCTCTTCATGACCGGCTGCAACATCGAGGACAGCCAGCAGTTCGGCGACCACGAGACCGGCCTGTTCTTCATGCGGGTGCACTTCTCCGCCGAGTCCCCGGTGACGCTGGAGAAGCTGCGCGCGAGCTTCGCCGCCATCGGCGACTCCTTCCGGATGGAGTGGCAGATCCACCGCGCCGACGAGCGCATGCGGATCGTCCTCATGGTCTCCAAGTTCGGCCACTGCCTGAACGACCTGCTGTTCCGGTCCCGCATCGGCGCGCTGCCGGTCGAGATCGCGGCCGTGGTCTCCAACCACACCGACTTCGCCGAACTGGTCGCCTCGTACGACATCCCCTTCCACCACATCCCGGTGACCAGGGACAACAAGGCCGAGGCGGAGGCCAGGCTGCTGGAGCTGGTCCGCGAGGAGAACGTCGAGCTCGTCGTGCTCGCCCGCTACATGCAGGTGCTCTCCGACGCCCTCTGCAAGGAACTCAGCGGCCGGATCATCAACATCCACCACTCCTTCCTGCCGAGCTTCAAGGGCGCCAAGCCCTACCACCAGGCGCACGCGCGCGGCGTGAAGCTGATCGGCGCCACCGCGCACTACGTGACGGCCGATCTCGACGAGGGCCCGATCATCGAGCAGGAGGTCGAGCGCGTCGGCCACGAGGTCACGCCCGACCAGCTCGTGGCGATCGGGCGCGACGTGGAGTGCCAGGCGCTCGCGCGCGCCGTGAAGTGGCACAGCGAGCACCGGGTGCTGCTGAACGGCAGCCGCACGGTGGTCTTCGCGTAGCGCCGCCCTTTGTCTCCTACTTCTTGCGCTCGTCCGTGCCGGCGATCTTGCCGGTGGCGATCGAGAAGCGGTTCCAGGTGTTGATCGCGCAGATCGCGGCCACCACCTGGGCCGTCTTCTCCTCGCCGAGCACGTCGGCCGACTCGCGGTAGACCGCGTCCGGGACGCCCCGCTCGGCGATCAGGGTGATCGCCTCGGTCAGCGCGAGCGCCGCGCGCTCCTCGGCCGAGAAGAAGTGCGCCGCGTCGCGCCAGACGGCGACCATGTGCAGCCGCTCCTCGCTCTCGCCCGCCTTCCGGGCGTCCGAGGTGTGCATGTGCAGGCAGTACGCGCAGTTGTTGAGCTGCGAGGCGCGGATCTGGATCAGCTCCACGAGGGAGGGCTCCAGACCCTGGCGGGCCGCCGCGTCGAGACCGATCTGCGCGCGGTAGACCTTCGGGGCGACTTCGGCGATGTTGATGCGGCCGGGGGTCTGGGTGAGCTCGTTCGTCGTCGTCATGTGATCAATCTATGAGCCGTATCGACCGGCTGTAGGGTGCATTTCCATGGCGGAATCCTGGGTCAATTCGGCGGAGCTGACCGGCAGCGACCTGCACCTGGAGCTGGCCCCCACCGGCAGCCGCCGGGCCGCGCTGGCCGATGCGCTGCGCGCGGCCGTACGGGAGGGCCGGCTGCCGCCCGGCACGCGGCTGCCGCCGTACCGGTCGCTGGCCGCCGACCTCGGGGTGGCCCGGAACACCGTCGCCGACGCGTACGCCGAGCTGGTCGCGGAAGGCTGGCTGACCGCGCGCCAGGGCTCGGGCACGCGGGTCGCGGAGCGGGCCGCGCCGCGGGCGGCGGTCCGCCGGCCGAAGCCGGTGCCGGCCCCGGCGGCGCCCTCGTACAACCTCCTCCAGGGGCAGCCCGACGCGGGCTCGTTCCCCCGTACCGGCTGGCTGGCGGCCGCCCGCCGGGCGCTGACCGCCGCCCCCAACGAGGCCTTCGGCCCGGGTGACCCGAGGGGCCGGGTGGAACTGCGGACGGCCCTCGCCGAGTACCTCGCGCGGGCCCGGGGGGTACGGACGGACCCCGAACGGATCGTGGTGTGCGCGGGCTTCGCGCACGGACTGCGGCTGCTGTACGAGGGGGGCGTGCTGCGCGGGCCGCTGGCGGTGGAGGAGTACGGGCTGCCGTACCACCGGGGGCTGCTGGAGCGGGCGCGGGTCCGGCTGCTGCCCCTGCCGGTCGACGGGCGGGGCGCGGACACCACCGCCCTGGCGGGGCTGCCGGGGGTGCGGGAGGTGCTGCTGACGCCGGCCCACCAGTTCCCGACGGGTGTGCCGCTGCACCACGACCGGCGGCGCACCGCCACGGACTGGGCGCGGGCGCGGGGCGGGCTGGTGCTGGAGGACGACTACGACGGGGAGTTCCGGTACGACCGCCAGCCGGTGGGCGCGCTCCAGGGCCTGGACCCGGAGCGGGTGGTCTACATCGGCTCGGTCAGCAAGTCCCTCTCCCCGGCGCTGCGGCTGGGCTGGATGGTGCTGCCGGACGCGGTGCTGGACGGGGTGCTGGCGGTGAAGGGGCAGCGGGAGGCGTGGGTGAGCGTGCCGGACCAGCTGACGCTGGCCGAGTTCGTCACGTCCGGCGGGTACGACCGCCACCTGCGGAAGATGCGGCAGCGGTACCGGCGGCGGCGCGACCAGCTGACCTCGGCGCTGGCCGAACAGGCCCCGCACATCACGGTGAGCGGGGTGGCCGCCGGGCTGCACGCGGTGCTGCGGCTGCCGGCGGGTACGGAGCGGGCGGTCGTGCAGGCCGCCGCGCGGCAGGGCCTGGCGGTGGACGGCCTCTCGGCCCACCGCCACCCCCGGGCCGCCGGCCCGGCCCCGGACGGCCTGGTCATCGGCTACGCCACGCCACCGGACAGCGCGTACACGGCGGCCCTGGCCACCCTCTGCCGCATCCTCCCACCGCCGTAGCCCCGGCGGGCCTGCCGCAAAGCACCGGGGCCGCGCCCGCAGATACGGGCCGAGCACCCGCCGGCCCTACGGGGGCTGTGCCGCCGGTACCGGCCATGCGCCTGCCAGCCCGCTCCCCCTGCCGGCCCGCTCGGCGCGCCCCCGCATGAGGGGTGCTTTCCCCCACCCCACCCTTCTCCCGTTCACCGGGGCTGCGCCCCGGACCCCGGGCTGCGCCCGGACCGGCTTGGGGCTGCGTCCCGGACCTCGGGCTGTGCCCGGAGCGGCTTGGGGCTGCGTCCCGGACCTCGGGCTGTGCCTGGACCGGCTTGGGGCTGTGCCCCGGACCTCGGGCTGTGCCCGGGTTCGCTGCCGCGACGTGCCGCAGTTTCAGCCCCTCCGGCGTTTGAGGAGCGGGGGCGCGGGGGCGGAGCCCCCGAGGGGGTCCGGGGCTCGCCCCGGTGAACGGGAGAAGGGCGGGGTGGGGCACTTTCCCAGCGGTAGCCGGGGGAGCCCCGCAGGGCAGCGGCCCGCGTCCCGGGACAGGGGGTACCCCACGGCGCCGGCTGCGGCAGGGGCACGCCCGAACCCCGGCAGGGGCCCGGCGCCCGCGGCCGGCCCGCGGTGGGCCCGCCACGGAGGGGGCCCGGTACCGCCGGAGGCTAGAGGCGGCTGAGGGACGCCGTCGCGAAGAGGACGTCCCTGATCGCCTCGCGGTCGCCGTGCTGGCCCAGCGCCGCTTCCTCCGGGGAGATGTGGCCCGCGGCCAGCCGGCAGAACTCGTCCCCGTCCAGGGCGATGCTGGCCACCGTGTGCTCCTCCGAGGTGGCCGCCGCCGGCGAGTCCAGGGCGATGTCCCACGTACCGCCGCCCAGCCCCTCGATCTCCAGGTGGAGGGTGCGGCCGGGCGCCCCCGCGGCCACGAGCCGACGGGCCGGGGCCGTCAGCCCCTCCCGGCGCCGCTTCGCCAGCGCCACCGGCAGCAGCCGGGCCGCCAGGTCCAGCATCTGGTGCAGGTGGGCGCCGGACGGCGGCTCGTACGGGTAGTCCACCGCGTCCGCGATGTCGCCCGCGTGCACCCAGCACTCGAAGGCCCGCTCCAGGAACGCGTCGCCCAGCGGCAGCGCGAAGCTCCCGTACGAGACGCCGAGTTCGGCCACGCCGCGCCCCGCGAAGGACACCGTGCGGACCAGGGTGTGCCCCTGCTCGCGCCACGGCTCGCGGACCCGCCGCGTCGAGGGCCGGGCGGCGGACTCCCAGTACTGCTCGGTCCGTTCCGCCGGATCCTTCGGCGCGTCCGCGCCCAGCGGGTCGTCCAGCCCGAGCGCGGTCGCCACCAGGCCGTCGACCGTCAGCAGGTGTCCGATGACGCCCGCCACCGTCGTCTTGCGGCTGCGCCTGCGTTCCTCCTCGAACCATTTCAGCCGCACCGGCGCGTGCCACTCCGCGTCCCCGATGTCCCGCAGCAGCGCGTCCAGCCGTGCGGTCTCAGCGTCGTACGGCGCGGCCCACGCCGGTACGGGGATCCGCGCCGGCCGCCGCCCGAGGCAGCCCTCCAGCACCCGCGACCGCAGCAGCGGGTCGAGGTCCAGGGACTCCTCGGGGTGCAGCAGCGCCACCGCGTCCCGCAGCCGCAGCGCCTCCTCGGCGCAGGGCGCGCACTCGGTGAGGTGGTCCTCGACGGCCCGGGTCTCCTCGGCGGAGCAGGCCGCCAGGGCCCACGCGCCCAGCAGGGACTTCAGCACCCCGTGCGAGGGCGGCGGCGGGGGAGCGAGGGACGGGTCCAGGTCGTCGGCCGCCCCGCGCGGTCCCGGTATCCGCGGACCGCCCGCGCCCGGGCGAGGCCCGTGCGGGACGGGTCCCAGCGGCCCGCCGGGGCCACCCGAGCCCGAGCCGCCGGAACCCGGTCCGCCGGAGCCGCCCGCGCCGCCGGGACCCGCGCCTGCGGCGCCGTACAGGGATTCGTCGTCGCCGCTCCAGCGGCTGTGCGCGTTCACAGCGTGCGTCCGTATCCGGACGGCGGTGCCGAGCCGTCCCGTGGCAGGGAGTTGGCGGTCGAGAGGAGCTGCAGGCCGAGCCTGAGTCTGCGCCGGGCCTCGTCCTCGGTCACCCCGAGGTCCGCGGCCGCCTGGCGGTAGTCGCGCCGCTGGAAGTACGCGAGCTCCAGCGCCTTCCGCAGGGGCGCCGGCATGGACGTGACGATGTAGTCGGCCCGGGCCGCGGCCGAGGCCAGCCGGAGCTTCTGCTCCAGCTCCTCGCGCGTGCCCCCGCCGCCCTCCGCGAGCGAGGCCGTCTCCGCCTGCCGCAGCCGGGCCACGGCCTGCCCCTGGGTGATGCGCGCGACCCACGACCGCATGGAGCCCTGCTTGGGGTCGTACGCGTCGGGGTTCTCCCAGATGTAGCCGAACACCTCGCGGGTGATCCGGTCGGCGGCCTTCTCGTCCCCCAGCACGCGGTAGGCCAGGCTGTGCACCAGGGAGGCGAAGCGGTCGTACAGTTCACCCAGCGCCGCCGCCTCGCCGCGGGCCAGCCGCTGCTGCATCCTGCGGTCCCAGCGCGGTGGTGCGTCCTTCGCCATGGCGGCCCCCAGCCCTGTGTCGACCTCTCGAATGTAATGGCCACGCGCCGCCGTGCGCCCGCTTTGGCCGAACTCCCCCCGTACGGGAACCGCCCGTGCTAGCAAGGGGCTCCGCGCGCCCCGGCGCGCTCCCCGTGCGCGGGCCCGGTGCGGCCACCCGCTTGACCGCTTTCCTTAACGCGCAGGCCACGCAGGCCTTACGCTCCGTCCTGACTGAAACGCAACCACCGCATTAGTGAAGGCGGAACGCCGAATATGGACAGCGCAGAGTACGAGCGCAAGATCGCCGCCCGATTCGCCACCTTCGACCAGGACGGCAACGGATATATCGACCGGGAGGACTTCAGCACCGCCGCGAAGGCCGTCCTGGCCGAATTCGGCACTGCCGCCCGCTCGGACCGGGGCCAGGCCGTGTTCATCGGCGCGGAGGCCTTCTGGCAGGGCATGGCCGGCATCGCCGACGTCGACGGAGACCAGCGCGTCACCCGCGAGGAGTTCGTCACCGGGGCCGCGAAGCGGCTGCGGGACAGTCCCCGGCGGTTCGCCGAGATCGCCCGCCCGTTCCTGCACGCGGTGCTCGCGGTGGCCGACCCGGAGGGCGGCGGCGCCACTCCCGAGGCGGCTGCGCGCGTGCTGCGGGTGCTGGGCACGGAGGCCGGCGTGGCCGCCCTGGTCGCGGCGGCCCTGGACACCGACGGCGACGGCCGGATCAGCGAGGACGAGATCCTGACCGCCTTCGCCGGCTACTGCGGCGTCGAACTCCCGGACGCGTAGGAACTCCGTGCCGGGCCCCCGCGGCCCGGCACCCTCCCCCCGGGGGCCCGCACCCTCCCCCTCGGCCCCGGCACCCTCCCCCTGGGCGCACCATCCGGGCCAGGGCGGAGGGTCCTCGCGAACTCCCCTGTGGGTGCGCGGAAGTGCCGGCCTACGCGAAGCGCTCGCGCAGCTTGTACTTGAGGATCTTGCGGAGGGCGTCGTTGCGGGGGAGGGCGGCGACGAGTTCGAGCTGCTCGGGCAGTTTGTGGGTGGCCAGGCCCTCGGCGCGGAGGTACGCGGTGAGGTCGTCCAGCGTGAGGGGGCCGGCGTCCTCGGGCTGTTCCACGACGGCGCAGACCCGCTCGCCCCGGTCGGGGTCGGGGAGGCCGATGACGGCGACGTCGCCGACGCCGGGCAGCCGGTGCAGCAGGTCTTCGATCTCCTTGGCGGAGATGTTCTCGCCCTTTCGGATGATCACGTCCTTGCTGCGGCCGGTGAGGACCAGGTGTCCGGTCCCGGTGAGGCGGCCGAGGTCCCCGGTCACCAGGAAGCCGTCGGCGTCGAAGACCTCCGCGTTCTGCGCCGGGTCGAGGTACCCCTGGCACACGGCCTCGCCGCGCAGCCGGACCTCGCCCTCCGTGCCGGCGGGCAGCGGCTTGCCCTCGGGGCCGGTGATCCGTATCTCCATGCCGGCCGGGGGCCGGCCCTCGGTGTGGGCGAGGTTCTCGGGGGTGTCGTCCGGTGAGCCCATGGTGATCATGGGGACCTCGGTCATGCCGTAGCCGTGGGTGAGCTGGCAGCCCAGTTCGCGGACCACCGCGTGGTAGATCTCGGGCGGCTTGGGCGCGCCGCCGCCCGCGAGCAGGCGCAGGGTGGGGACGAGCTTCTCGCCCGGGGCCTTGCGCTGTTCGGTGAGGAACATCGAGTAGAAGGCCGTGGAGCCGCCGGCCACGGTCACCCCGTGCCTGCGGTAGCCGTCCAGCGCGTCCGGCATCGCGAACTTCTCGAAGAGGACCGCGGGGAAGCCGTACAGCAGCAGCATCACGAGGTAGTCGGGCCCGCCGATGTGGGCGTACGGGAAGGCGATCGAGCCGACGTCGGTGGGCTGCAGGCGGAGGGCGTGGGCCAGGCAGGAGCCGCCGGCCATCAGGGAGCGGTCGGTGTGCAGGACGCCTTTGGGGTCCGAGGTGGTGCCGGAGGTCCAGTAGATCCAGCGGACGTCGGTGCCGGTGCGCGGCGGCCCGGGGAGCCCGGGGAACGCCGCCGGGTCGGCCTCGGGGAGGTCCTCGTACGCCTCGAAGACCCCGGTGGCGCCGAGCCGCTCGGCCATCGCGGTGTGGTCGAAGCCGCGCCAGGTGCCCGGTACGGCGAAGAACGCGGCGCCCGACGCGCGCAGCGCGAAGCCGACCTCGCGGTCGCGGTAGAAGGGGATGACGGGCGACTGGACGGCGCCGAGCCGGGTGAGGGCCACCGACAGCAGCACGGTCTCGATGCGGGTGGGGAGCTGCCAGGCGACGACCGTGCCGGGCCGGACGCCCTTGCCGTACAGCCCGGCGGCGACGCGTTCGGCGCGCTGGTGCAGGGCGCCGAAGGTGAGGGTGCGGCCGGTCTCGGCCTCGATGAGCACGGGGGCGTCGGGGGTGAGCGCGGCCCGGCGGGTGACGAGTTCCCAGAGGGTGGGTGCCTGGGCCAGTTCGTGTGCGGTGTCGGTCATGCCCTGACCTCCGTCGGGATGCTTAGCTGACGTTTCGTCAGATCGACTGGGAAGCGTAGGGCGCTGGCGCTTGTCGGTCCAGGGGTGGCGGAGCTAGCTTGTTTCTGACGGTGCATCAGAAACCCGGTGAGGGGAACCCCATGGAACTGCCCCGGATCATCAGCGTGGACGACCACGTGATCGAGCCCGCGCACCTCTTCGACACGTGGCTGCCCGCCAAGTACCGGGACCGCGGACCCAAGCCGCTCACCGCGGGCATCGGCGAGCTCGTCTACACCGGTGGCAAGTACGTGATCTCCATGGACCCGGACGGCCCGCCGACCGACTGGTGGATCTACGAGGACCTCAAGTTCCCGTACAAGCGGAACATCGCCGCCGTCGGATTCGACCGCGACGAGATGACCCTGGAGGGCATCACCCGCGAGGAGATGCGCCGCGGCTGCTGGGACCCCAAGGCGCGGCTGGCCGACATGGACCTCAACCACGTCGAGGCGTCCCTCTGCTTCCCGACCTTCCCCCGCTTCTGCGGCCAGACCTTCGCCGAGGCGCACGACAAGGAGGTCGCCCTGGCCTGCGTGCGCGCGTACAACGACTGGATGGTCGAGGAGTGGTGCGGCGACAGCGGCGGCCGCCTCATCCCCCTCTGCATCGTCCCCCTCTGGGACATCGGCCTCGCCGTCGCCGAGATCCGCCGCAACGCCGCCCGCGGGGTCCGCGCCGTCACCTTCTCGGAGATCCCCACCCACCTCGGGCTGCCCTCGATCCACTCCGGCTACTGGGACCCCTTCTTCGCCGCCTGCCAGGAGACCGGCACGGTGGTCAACATGCACATCGGGTCGAGCTCCCAGATGCCCGCCGCCTCCCCCGACGCGCCGCCCGCCGTCCAGGCCTCGCTCAGCTTCAACAACGCGATGGCCTCGATGATGGACTTCCTCTTCAGCGGCGTCCTCGTGAAGTTCCCGCAGCTCAAGCTCGCCTACAGCGAGGGCCAGATGGGCTGGATCCCGTACGCCCTGGAGCGCGCCGACGACGTGTGGCAGGAGCACCGCGCCTGGGGCGGCGTCCGCGACCTGATCCCCGAGCCGCCCTCCACGTACTACTACCGGCAGATCTTCTGCTGCTTCTTCCGCGACAAGCACGGCATCGAGGCCATCGACGTCGTCGGCCGCGACAACGCCACCTTCGAGACCGACTACCCGCACGTCGACTCGACCTTCCCGCACACCAAGGAGGTCGCCCTCGACCACGTGAAGGGCCTCGACGAGGAGACGGTCTACAAGCTGATGCGGGGCAACGCCATCCGCATGCTCGGGCTGGACCTCGACCGCGACCGCCGCAGGACGGTCTAGTGGACCTCACGTACACCGAGGAGGAGCGGGAGTTCCGGGCCCGCCTGCGCGAATGGCTCGGCAAGACGCTGCCCGAGCTGCCCCCCGCCCCCTCGCCCGACGACTGGCCGGGCCGCCGCGCGTACGACCTCGGCTGGCAGCGCCGGCTGTACGACGCCGGGTACGCCGGCCTGCACTGGCCCCTCGACGCGGGCGGCCGGGGCGCCACCCCCACCCAGCACCTGATCTTCCTGGAGGAGACCGAGCGCGCCGGGGCGCCCTACGTCGGCGCCAACTTCGTCGGGCTGCTGCACGCCGGGCCCACCATCGCCGCCGAGGGCACCGCGGAGCAGCGGGCCCGCTGGCTGCCGCCCGTGCTGCGCGGCGACGAGGTGTGGTGCCAGGGCTTCAGCGAGCCGGACGCGGGCTCCGACCTGGCCGCGCTGCGGACCAGGGCCGTGCGGGACGGGGACGAGTACGTGGTCACCGGCTCCAAGATCTGGACCTCGCACGCCGAAGTGGCCGACTGGTGCGAGCTGCTGGTGCGCACCGACCCGGCCGCGCCCAAGCACCGCGGGATCAGCTGGCTCGCGATGCCGATGGACGCCCCGGGGGTGTCGGTGCGGCCGCTGCGGACCCTTGCGGGGTCCACCGAGTTCGCCGAGATGTTCCTGGACGAGGTGCGGGTGCCGGTGGCGAACCGGGTGGGCGCCGAGAACGACGGCTGGCGCGTGACCATGGTGACCCTGTCCTTCGAGCGGGGCACCGCCTTCGTCGGGGAGGTGGTGGCCTGCCGCCGGACGCTGGCCGGGCTGGCCCGGGTGGCCCGGGACAACGGCCGCTGGGACGACCCGGTGCTGCGGCGGAAACTGGGGCGCCTGTACGGGGAGTTCGGCGCCCTCTGGCGGCTGACCCAGTGGAACGTGAGCGAGGCCGAGGGGTCGGGCGGGGTGCCCGGCGTCGGCGGCTCGGTCTTCAAGCTGCGGTACTCGCACGCGCGGCAGGAGCTGTACGACACGGCGGCCGAGGTGCTGGGGGCCGGGTCGCTCGTGCTGGGCGGCGACGGGGCGGGCGCGGAATGGGTGCCGGCCCGGCTGTCCTCCCTCTCGTACACCATCGCGGCCGGCACCTCGCAGATCCAGAAGAACATCGTCGCCGAGCGCATCCTCGGCCTCCCGAAGGGCCGGTGAGCCTCGTTGCGGTTCCAGTTGACCGAGGACCAGCGGGACCTGCGGGCGGGGGTGCGGGAGCTGTTGCGCGGCCGGTTCGGGCGGGACGCGCTGCGGGCCGCGGTGGACTCCGGCGAGCCCGTGGACCGGGAGCTGTGGCGGGAGCTGGGGGAGGCCGGGTTCTTCGCGCTGCGGGTGCCCGAGGAGGCCGGCGGGGTCGGGCTCGGGCTGCCGGAGGCCGTGCTGGTCTTCGAGGAGGCCGGGCGGGTGCTGCTGCCGGGGCCGCTGGTGGCCACGGAGCTGGCGGCGGGCTCGGTGCCGGCCGCGGCGGAGGGGGCCGCGGTGGTGACCGCTCCGGACCTCTCCGGGGGGCTGGTGGCGTACCTGGCGGAGGCGGACGTGCTGCTGGGGGCCGCGACGGGGGGCGAGGAGCCCGTACGGTCCGTGGACCCGCTGACGCCGCTGCACCGGGTGCCGGGCGCGCGGCCGCCGGAGGCGTGGCGGGCCGAGGGGGCGCTGCTGACGGCCGCGTTGCAGGTCGGCAGCGCCCTCGCGACCTGTGGGACGGCCGTGCGGTACGCCGGTGAGCGCGAGCAGTTCGGGCAGCCGGTCGGCGCGTTCCAGGCGGTCAAGCACCTGTGCGCGGAGATGCTGGTACGGGCCGAGGTGGCGCGTACCGCGGTGTACGCGGCGGCCGTGACCGGGGCCGCCGGCGAGGTGGCGGCGGCGAAGCTGCTGGCCGACGAGGCGGCCGTGCGCAACGCCCGGGACTGCCTCCAGGTGCACGGCGGCATGGGGTTCACGTGGGAGGCGGACGTGCACCTGCACCTGAAGCGGGCGTGGGTGCGGGCCGAGCAGTGGATGACCGCGCGGGAAGCGGAGGAGGTGCTGGCGGGGGAGCTGCTGGCCACGCTGTGAGGGGTGCAGTGAGCCGTGCTGTGAGAGGGCACCGCGGGTGACGGGTGGGACGGCGCGGGACGCATGTCCGATTACAGAGAGTTGATATCGGTTTGTGTCCTTCGTCCGACTCGTTACGCGGCGGAGTCGGGGGCGCCCTCCGGTACGCTCCCACAAATGCGAGCGGTTGAGCGGCGAGGGCGTCGCACAGTATGCACCACGCTTACTCCTTCGCGCTGGAATATGCCCGAAGCGCTTGTTGTCGTGACTGTATGTCAACCATGCTGCTCCGCAAGGGGGTCACGGTCGGTGATCCCGTTCTCTCGCGAGGCGAAGTGTCCGCCGGTTCGGATGGTGTGAGCGGTGCAGGTGCTTCAGGTTCAGCTGGAAGTCGGTGCGGATCCCGCCGAAGTGGGCCGCGCCCGCAGATGGGCGCGGTCCCGGCTGGCGGGGTGCGGCATAGGAGTGGACGAACCCCTCGCCGAGACGCTGATCCTGTTGATCTCCGAACTCGTGACCAACGCCGTGGTGCACACCGGCTGCCCCGCGGTGCTGCGGATGCTCTTCGGTGAGCCGGGGGTGCGGGTGGAGGTCGCCGACGTGAGCGCCCACCCGCCGGCCCGCCGTCACGCCGACGGCGAGTCCACCAACGGGCGGGGCCTGGAGCTGGTCGACGGCCTCGCGGACCGCTGGGGCTGGCAGCCGGAGGGCGCCGGGAAGCGCATCTGGTGCGAGGTCGACCGCGACGCCAAGGCCGACGATCCGGCGGACGTCCCTCTAACGAGGTGTTGACGGGCCGTCATGCGTTGATCACCCTGGAGGGGAGCGATTCGTCGCGAGGGGACGCCGAGGTATATGCCCTTGGCGAGTGCGGGTCGTGGGGTGGCGGCCCGCCGTGCCGCGCTCGGGGCGAGCACGAAAGCTCGCCGCCACCCGCAGGTCCCGGGGCCCCGCCCGGAGCACGGGCGGAAAGCGGTGGACAGGGGCGCGGTGGTCGGCGAGCATCTGCGGCGATGACCAACGAACTCGTACCCGAACCCAAGCGCGTCCGCTTCGTCGAGCTCAACGCCGAGGCGCTGCGCGCGCTCGCCGACGGGGACCTCGCCCGCGGCAGCGCCGTGGCCGGTGTCGCGCTCGACGAGCACTTCGTCGGCGACCGGGCCCGCCACATCTTCGGCTACCGCGCCGACCAGCTCGCGGGCGACCCGTCCGCCGGCCCCTGGCTCACCCGGGCCGCGGTCTCCGAGCCGGACGGCACGGTCGTCGGCGACGCCGGGTTCCACGGGCCCCCGGACGCGGACGGCGTGGTCGAGGTCGGCTACAGCGTCGTACCCCGCCACCGGCGCCAGGGCTATGCCCGCGCCATGCTGAGGGCGCTGCTGGTCAGGGCCGCCGCCGAGCCGGGCGTCAGGACCGTACGGGCCACCATCGGCTCCGACAACGCCGCCTCCCTGGCCACCATCGGGGGCTTCGGCTTCACGCGCGTCGGCGAGCGGGGCAACGAACAGGACGGCATCGCGTACGTCTTCGAGGTCCCGGCGGACGCGATCACGTCCGGGTGAGCACCGGGGGAGGTCCCTTCCGGAACCTCCCCCGGATGCCCTCAGCCGCGGTCGCCGGCGCGTGCGTGGGCGAAGGCGCCGAACAGGTCGCTCTCGCCGGGGCCGGTGAACAGCCGCTTGGGCAGCACCAGCAGGCAGGTCCGCCGGCCCGACCGCCCCACCAGCACGTGGGTGCCGGGGGTGTCGTGGTACCAGCGCACCTCGTCCCACGTCATGCGCATCGTCTCGCCGCCCCGGGACACCGTGATGCCGGCGTCGTCCACGACGGTGTGCTTCTCCGCGGCGGCCCGGCGCGCGTGGGAGAGCCGTACGAGCAGCCGCGGCAGGACCACGAGCATCACGACCGCGTAGGCCGCCGCGATGACGAGCGGCGCGGGGTGCACCGTGACGCCGTCCGCGTCGAGGGTGATCCCCGCCGCGGCGAACCAGACGGTTCCGAGCACGGCGGCCACGCGTGCCCACCGGAACGTGCCCGCAGCCTTGACGGCTTCCGCGAACTCGGCCCGGCTCACGGCGCCGGTGACGCTGAAGGACGCGTCGTGGCCGCCCGGCACCACCTCCACCTCAGGCGACCGGCTGGCCGACGATGTGGTCCAGCAGCCGGTCGAGTTCCTCGCGCCAGATGCGGTGGACGTTCATGCGGGCCGGCTTGGCCTGGCCGGGCAGCTGGAAGCGGAACCAGCTCCAGAGGGTGTTCCGGTTCACGTCGCTGACCAGCCAGGTGGCCTCGGTGCGCGGTATCGCGAAGGCCAGCTCCTTGGGCCGGTTGCTCAGTTTGCTCGCCTTGTGGACCAGCACGGCCTGCTCGGTGACGGTGATGAAGTAGTACGTGAGGAACGCCTGGCCGATCAGGCCGAGCATGCTCATCAGCCACACGCTCGGGCCCGCGACGGCCTGGATGGTCACGAGCGGCTTGTCGGCGGGGTTGGCCTCGGTGATGGCAGCGGCGACCTGCTGCTGGATGGTGGCCTTCTTGACGGCCATGTACGTCTCCTGAGCGATCTGAACGCCCCCCGGATGCCCGGGGGCACCGCACGCTATCCACCCCCGGGCGAACGGCGGCACCCCACGGAGATCACGAATTGGCCACTGGCGCGATCTGTTCACCTGGTTGGGGAATCGGGGCTGTCTCCCGGGGCGTCTACAGGATCGCCACCGGGGCCACCGGGGTGCCCGTGCCGCCCACGAAGGGTTCCGGCATCGCGCTGAGCAGGAACGTGTACTGCTGCTGGTCCGCGCAGGCCGTGGACAGGGCTTCCAGGTTCCAGTTCTGGCCCTGGTGCATGCCCATTTCCACCAGGTCCAGGGCGTGTACGGGGAGCCACAGGTTCTCGATCTCCGGCGGGAAGATCTCGAAGGTCAGGGTGTCGTTGGCGACCGCGGCCACGTCCCGGGCGTGGAACCACTCCGGGGTGCGCACCGACAGGCCGGGCGACGGGAAGCCGTAGCCGTGCTTGTCGCCCGCCAAGTAGACCTGGACCTGGCCGGTGCGGACCAGCACGATGTCCCCGGCGCGGACCGTGACCCGGCCGAACTCCTCGGCCTCCGCCAGGTCTTCCGGGGTCACCGCGTGGTTCCCCGGCAGCCGGTCCAGGCCCTTGGCGCGGGCCACGTCCAGCAGCACGCCGCGCGAGACGATCGGGCCGGCCTTCTCGATGCCGCTGTACTGCGCGCGGGTGTGCGGGGTGATGCTGTCCGCGGGCCGGCCGTTGTAGATCTTCCCCGAGTGGGAGACGTGCGTCAGGGCGTCCCAGTGGGTGGCCGCCTGCAGGCCCATGGTCACCGCGTCGTCGCTGCAGGCCACCGTGCCGGGGCCGAAGATCTCCTGGTTGATCTGGACCATCGTGTGCAGCGGGTTGATCCGGCCCGGGATCATGCCGGCCTGCACGCCGTCCTCCTTGAGCGGCAGCGCCAGCGGGACGCGGCGCCCGCTCGTGATGCCGGCCGCGGCGGCCCGTACGACCTCGTCGGTGATCAGGTTCAGCGTGCCGATCTCGTCGTCGGCGCCCCAGCGGCCCCAGTTGTTGACGCGCTTGGCGATGTCGTGGAACTCGGCGGGCAGGCTCATCGGTTGGTCAGCTCCTCGATTCCGGGCACGGACTGGGGCTTGTGCGGGTCCGTCCGACTGCCCATAGAATCTAACGGTCCGTCAGAAACCGCGGGAAGGGTCGGGACGTGGGGAACTTCTTGGCAGGCAAGGTCGTCGCCGTCACGGGCGCGGGCCGGGGCATCGGCAGGGCCGTGGCACTCGCCGCGGCGGCCGAGGGCGCCCGGGTCGTCGTCAACGACTACGGCGTGTCCATCGAGGGCGGCGAGCCCACCAGCGAGATCGCCGAGGAGGTGGTCAAGGAGATCACCGCGGCCGGCGGCGAGGCCGTCGCGGTCGCCGACGACATCTCCACCATGGCCGGCGGCCAGCGCATCGTCGACACCGCGCTCGCCGAGTACGGGCGCATCGACGGCGTCGTCTGCGTCGCCGGCATCCTGCGCGAGCGGATGCTCTTCAACATGTCCGAGGAGGAGTGGGACCCGGTCGTCGCCACCCACCTCAAGGGCACCTTCACGGTCTTCCGCGCCGCCTCCGCCGTCATGCGCAGGCAGGGCTCCGGCACCCTCATCGGCTTCACCAGCGGCAACCACCAGGGCTCCGTCGCCCAGGCCAACTACTCGGCGGCCAAGGGCGGCATCATCTCCCTGGTCCGCTCCGCCGCCCTCGGGCTGCACAAGTACGGGGTCACCGCCAACGCCGTCGCGCCGGTCGCCCGGACCCGGATGTCCGCCAACGTCCCCATGGAGCTGAAGGAGATCGGCGAGCCCGAGGACGTGGCGGCGCTCGTCACCTACCTGCTCAGCGACCGGGCCAGGGCCGAGAACATCACCGGGCAGGTCTACACGATCGCCGGACCCAAGATCGCCGTCTGGGCGCAGCCGCGCGAACTGCGCGCCGGGTACGCCGAGGGGACCTGGACCCCCGAGAAGATCGCCGACTTCCTGCCGGGGACCGTCGGCACCGACCCGATGCCCATGCTCGCCCAGCTGGAGGCGATGGCCAGGGCGGCGGCCGCCAAGGACCGCCCCAACGCCTAGAGGGGGGCAGCTCGTGGACTTCGGCTTCGGACCGGCGGACGAGGAGTTCCGCACCCGGGCCCGGGAGTGGCTCGGCGCGCACCTGGTCGGCCCGTACACCGCCGCCGTGGGCCTGGGCGGCCCCGGCAGCGAGCACGAGGGCGTCGCCGGACGCCGCGCCTGGGAGCGCGAGCTGGGCCGCGGCGGCTGGATCGGCCTCGGCTGGGAGTCGGGGGAGTACGGGCAGCAGCGGGCCTCCCTCACCCAGCAGGTGGTGTGGGCCGAGGAGTACGCCCGCGTCCGCGCCCCCGGCCGCGTCGGCCACATCGGCGAGAACCTCCTCGCCCCCACCCTGATCGCGTACGGCACGCAGGAGCAGCGCGACCGCTTCCTGCCCGCCGTCGCCCGCGGCGACGAGCTGTGGTGCCAGGGCTACAGCGAGCCCGGGGCCGGCTCCGACCTCGCGGCCCTGCGCACCGCGGCGGTGCGCGACGGCGCCGGCTGGCGGGTCACCGGCCAGAAGATCTGGACCTCGCTGGCCCAGGACGCCGACTGGTGCTTCGTCCTGGCCCGCACCGAGCCCGGATCGAAGCGCCACCACGGGCTGTCGTTCCTGCTGGTGCCGATGGACCAGCCGGGCCGCGTCGAGGTGCGGCCGATCCGCCAGATGTCCGGCACCAGCGAGTTCAACGAGGTCTTCTTCGACGGGGCCGCGGCCACCGAGGTGGTGGGCGGCGAGGGCAACGGCTGGCAGGTGGCCATGGGCCTCCTCGCGCTGGAGCGGGGCGTCTCCACGCTCGTCCAGCAGATCGGCTTCGCCGCCGAGCTCGACCGCGTCCTGGCCGCCTTCCTCGCCGGGCCCGGCGCGGACGACCCGGTGCTGCGGGACCGGCTGGTCCGGCAGTGGGCCGAGCTGAAGACGATGCGGTGGAACGCGCTGCGCACCCTCGGCGGCTCCGGCGACGAGGGCGCCCCCAGCGTGGCGAAGCTGTTGTGGGGCGGCTGGCACAAGCGGCTGGGCGAGCTGGCCGTGGCGGTACGGGGCGCCGCCGGCGCCGTCGGCCCGTACGACTGGTCGGCGGAGCGCCCGTACGAACTCGACGAGGAGCAGCGGCTGTTCCTCTTCACCCGCGCAGACACCATCTACGGCGGCTCGGACGAGATCCAGCGCAACATCATCGCCGAGCGCGTGCTCGGCCTGCCCAGGGAGCCCAAGGAGGCGGCACGGTGAGAGGTGTGGTGTTCGACGGCAAGCAGGTCCAGGTGGTCGACGACCTGGAGGTGCGCGACCCGGGACCGGGCGAGGTGCTGGTCGCGGTGAAGGCGGCGGGGCTGTGCCACAGCGACCTGTCGGTGATCGACGGGACCATCCCCTTCCCGCCGCCGGTGGTGCTCGGGCACGAGGGCGCGGGCGTGGTGGAGGCCGTGGGGGCGGGCGTGACGCACGTGGTGCCCGGCGACCACGTCTCGCTGTCCACCCTCGCCAACTGCGGTGCCTGCGCGGAGTGCGACCGGGGGCGGCCCACGATGTGCCGCAAGGCGATCGGGATGCCGGGGCAGCCGTTCTCGCGGGGCGGGCGGCCGCTGTTCCAGTTCGCGTCCAACTCCGCCTTCGCGGAGCGGACCGTCGTGAAGGCCGTGCAGGCCGTGAAGATCCCGGAGGAGGTGCCGCTGACCTCGGCGGCGCTCATCGGCTGCGGGGTGCTGACCGGCGTCGGGGCGGTGCTGAACCGGGCGAAGGTGGACCGCGGCGAGTCGGTGGTGGTCATCGGGACCGGCGGCATCGGGCTGAACGTCATCCAGGGCGCCCGGATCGCGGGGGCCAGCACGATCGTGGCGGTGGACGCCAACCCGGCGAAGGAGGCGGTGGCCCGGCAGTTCGGCGCCACGCACTTCATCGACGCCTCGGCGGTCAAGGACACCGTGGAGGCGGTCAAGGGCGTCCTGCCGGCCGGCGCCGACCACGCCTTCGAGTGCGTGGGCAACGTGAAGCTGATCCGGCAGGCCGTGGACCTGCTGGACCGGCACGGCCAGGCGGTCCTGCTCGGGGTGCCGGGCTTCGCGGACGAGGCCTCGTTCCAGGTCTCCTCGCTGTACCTGGACAAGTCGATCCTGGGCTGCCGGTACGGGTCCTCGCGCCCGCAGCGGGACATCGCGCTGTACGCGAAGCTCTACCGGGAGGGCCGGCTGCTGCTGGACGAGCTGGTGACCCGTACGTACCCGGTCGAGGACTTCGCCCTCGCCGCGGAGGACGCGCACGCGGGCCGCGTGGCCCGGGGGGTGCTGACCTTCTGACGCGGGTCCTGGCGTACCGCTGCTGAGCGGCCGGCCCTCCGGGGCCGGCCGCTCAGGCCGTGAAGCGGCCGAACCTGCCCTGGTGGAAGAGGAGCGGGTCGCCCTCGCCCGGGGCGCCGAGGGCCTCGACGCGGCCCACGACGATGAGGTGGTCGCCGCCGGTGTGCACGGCGTGGATCCGGCAGTCGATCCAGGCCGGTACGTCGGCCAGTTGCGGCGAGCCGGTCACCGGGGCGGGCCTGTGGGTGACGCCGGCGAACTTGTCGGCCCCGCTGACGGCGAAGGAGCGGCACAGCTCGCCCTGCCGGGCACCCAGGATGTTCACGCAGAACACCCCGGCGCGGGCGATGCGGGGCCAGGTGGTCGACGTACGGGCCACCATGAACGTGACCAGCGGGGGGTCCAGGGAGAGCGAGGCGAAGGACTGGCAGGCGAAGCCGGCCGGGCCTTCCTCGCCCTCGGCGGCGGGGGCGGTGATGACCGTGACGCCGCTCGCGAAGTGCCCGAGCACGGCCCGGAACTCGCCCGCCCCGACGGGCGTCCGCTCGTCGTCGGCCACTGCGCGCAGCTCGGGGCGGGGGTGCGGGTCCACGGCCGTGGGGGTGCCGGTGTTCCTGAGGTAGCGGATGACGGTGGCCGCCATCCCTGCGTGTCCCATCATGGACCGATTGAACCTGACGGCTCGTCAGATTGGAACCCCGGTGGAGGGGTGGCGGGGCGTCGGCGGGGCGTCGGCGGAGTGTCGACGGAGTCCGGCGGGGGCCTTGAATGCGTTCAGGAACTCGCTTGAACGTGTTCAACGGCGAGGTGTACGCTCCTCGCGGGAACTTGAACATGTTCAAGGCGGTGTCCGGGGCAGCGCTCCGGCCGGGGGTGGGTGGGCTGTGGAGCTGCAGGAAGCACTGGCAGGGCCGGCCGTGGCGGCGCGCGCCGGCGGGCAGCGGGTGCTGTGGGACGGGAGGGCGCTGACGGCCGCATCACTCGTCTCCACGGTGCAGGTGGCGCTGGTCTGGCACACCTGGGCCCTCGATGTGGTGACGGTCTCCGACGAGTACGGCCGTGATCCCGGCTACCTCGCGGACATGATGGTCCTTGCGGCTGCGGTGGTGCTCGGCCCGCTCGTGGCACTGGGGGCGGGCCTGGTCCTGGGTGCGTGCGGGGCGATGCTCGCCGCGTCGCTCGGCCGCCTGCCGGCCGCGCGGATCGGCGGACCCCGGGTGGTCTGGACGGCAGTCGCGGTCGCCGCGGTGGCCGCCGCGGCGGCCGTGCCCCTCAGGGGGCTCGGCGCCTCGTTCCCGGTCCTCTGGGGCTGGGCCGCGGGGATGCTCGCGGTGCCGGTCCTGGCGGCGGAACTCTTCGCGGACGGCCGGCGCCTGCGCGGGCTGGCCGTAGTGGGGGCGATGCTGCTCGTGCTGCCGTTCCAGGGCTGGGCCGCGTCGCTCACCTTCGAGGACTACCGGTCGCCGGAGCTGTCCCCGAAGGACTACGCGGGACTGTGGACCGGCGAGGGCGGGTCGGCCCTCCTGCTGCAGCCTGAGGGGCGCGCCGAATTCACCTCGCTCGCGTACGCCGACGGCCTCGCCGAGGGCGCTTGTACGGGCGAGGGCACGTGGGAGTACCGGGAGCCGCGCGAACGGCAGCGGGAAGGCGTGGCCCTCTCCGCCCCCGGTTGCCCGGAGATGCCGGTGAACGGCTGGGAGATCGCCGGCACCGCCGAACAGCCCGAACTGTTCCTGCTGGTCGGGGACCCGGACGACGGGGACGTCCGGGTGCTGCGCAAGAACCCGGCGGTCGCGCGATGAGCGGGGAGGGGGAAGGGGTGGGGGAGGGGGAGCGGGCGGCCCTGTTCGGGTGCCGGTCGCTGCGGAACGGGGCGGCCGTCGCGGCCGCGCAGTTCACCGTGCTGGGCCTCGGGTACGCCGTGTGGTCCTGGGGCCGGTACGGGCTGCCCGAGTACGGGGCCGACCTGGCCTGCCCGTTCCTCGTCGTACCGGTGGCCGCCGCGGTCTTCGGCACGCTCCAGGCGGTCTTCCTGACCGGCCCGGCCGTGCTGACCGGGCAGTACCTGGCCGGACGGCTGCCGGGTCCCGGCGCCCTGTGGCGGCTGCTGCCGCTGCCGCTGGTCGCGGGGGTCGTGGCGGGGCTGCTCTGCCGCGACCAGGGCCCGTACCTGCCGGACTTCGGCGTGGTGTGGGCGTGCGTGACGGCACTGGGACTGCTGCCGGCGCTGGCAGCGGGAGTCCTCGAACGCCGTGCCGCGGAGAGGGCGGAGAGGGCGGAGAAGGGGGTACGCGCATGATGTTCGGAGGCGGTGACGGATGGCAGGTGCTGGTCTTCCTGCCACCCCTGCTGTGGTTCCTGGGCGGGCCCTTCATCATGCTCGCGACGGGGGTGTGGTGCGCCCGCCGGCCCGGCTGGAAGCCACGGCTGTGGTCGGTGCTGCTGCCGGCGGAGCCGGTGCTCGCGCTGCTGGTCGTGTTCCTGGTGCGGCTGCAGGACCCGGACTCGCGGTGGTGGGACGACTTCAGCGGCTACCTGCTCTGGTACGTCGGGGTGATCACGGCACTGCCGTGGCTGCTCGGCTGGGGCATCACCCGCATCGTCGGCGCGGTACGGGCCCCGCGCGCCCGGCGCCTGGCCGAGCTTGCGGCGCTGGAGGCGGAGGAGGCTGCCGCCGCCGGCCCCGGGGGAGGGACAGCAGGGGCGGGGCCGGCCGAGAAGGCGGCCGAGTAGGCCGGTAGGGGGAGCCGAGTCGGCTGGCCGACCGGGCGGCCCACCTCCGCCGACGCTTCTCGGGCTCGACTCGTCGCCATGGCCTGGCCCGAAGCCGGGCCGGGAGCCGGCATCCGATACCTGCGCGCCCGCATTCCCCCCGCCCCCCTCGGCCGCCACTCCCCTTGGCAGGGCCTGGTGGGTCGTGTGGTGTGTGGGGGAGGTGCTTGAGGCGTCGTGGCAGGCTGGTCCGGAGGCAGGCCCGGGCCTGGGGTGGCCGAAGGCCAGGGCGAAGCCCCAAAGCCCCAGGGGTGGGCCTGCCGCAGGGCCTGCAGGCCACGACGGGTCAAGCACCGAGGGGACCCACACACCACACGACCCACCACCGAAGCTCCGGCGAGCGGCACCCGAAGCTCCGGCGGCCCGAACAGCCCGAAGCTGCAGCTGGCCACCCGGCCACCGCGGCCCCTACAGCCCCCGGTATTTCGGGGTGCGGCGTTCCACGAAGCTGGCCACGCCCTCGTTCGCGTCGGCGGTGGACATGTTCAGTTCCTGGGCCACGGCCTCGGCCGCCAGGGCCGTCGAACGGTCCGTGTCCAGAGAGGCGTTGACCAGCTGCTTCGTCAGGGCCAGGGCGCGAGTCGGGCCCTGGGCCAGGCGCTCGGCCCAGCCGCGGGCCAGGGACTCCAGTTCCGCGTCCGGGACCACCCGGTTCACCAGGCCCAGGCGCAGCGCCTCGGCAGCCGGGACCGAGTCGCCGAAGAACATCAGTTCCTTGGCCCGCTGCGGGCCGACCAGCCGGGGCAGCAGGTACGCGCCCGCCCCGTCCGGCACCAGCCCCCGGCGCACGAACACCTCGATGAACCGCGCCGACTCGGCCGCCAGCACCAGGTCGCAGGCGAGGGCCAGGTGCGCGCCGATGCCCGCGGCCGTTCCGTTCACCGCCGCGATCACCGGCTTCTCGCAGTCCAGTACGGCCGTGATGAACCGCTGCGCGCCCTGCCGGATCATCCGGGCGACGTCCCCCACGACCCGCTCGCCGGCGGCCGGCGAGCCGCGCAGGTCCGCACCGGCGCAGAAGCCCTTGCCGGTGGCGGTGACCACCACGGCCCGGACGGCCGGGTCCGCCGAGGCCTCGGCCAGCAGGGCCATGACGCGTTCCCGCTGGTCCCAGGTGACCGCGTTCATCGCGGCCGGCCGGTTCAGCGTGATCCAAGAGACGCCGTTCTCCAGCCGGTGGAGTACGTCCGGCTCCTTGGCCTCCGGGCTCACCGGCTCCTCCGCCGCCCCGCTCACCGGCACACCGCCAGCGCGTCAAGCGCCACCGCGCCCTGCC
Source organism: Streptomyces sp. NPDC101118 (assembly GCF_044759445.1). Taxonomy (NCBI): domain Bacteria; kingdom Bacillati; phylum Actinomycetota; class Actinomycetes; order Kitasatosporales; family Streptomycetaceae; genus Streptomyces; species Streptomyces sp. NPDC101118. The sequence continues at coordinate 210,156 of NZ_JBIVZG010000007.1, forward strand.
CGCGGGGCAGCACCATCAGTGGGTTGATGTCCAGCTCCGACAGCTCGTCCCCCAGCTCCAGCGCCATCCGCTGCACCCGCAGCACCACCTCCACCAGCGCGTCCACGTCCACCGGCGGCGCGCCCCGCACCCCCTCCAGCAGCGCATGTCCGCGCAGTTCGCGCAGCATCGCCCGGGCCTGGTCCTCCCCGAAGGGCGGCACCCGTACCGCCGCGTCGTGCAGCACCTCCACCAGCACGCCGCCGAGTCCCACCGTCACGGTCGGCCCGAAGAGCTGGTCCTGCGTGACGCCGACGACCATCTCCACGCCCCGCTCCACCATCTGGCACACGAGGATGCCGTCGAGCGGGATGTCCTCGTACCGCGCGATGTCCGTCAGCTCCCGGTACGCGTCCCGGATCTGGCTCGCCGAGGTGAGCCCCACCTTGACCAGGCCCAGCTCCGTCTTGTGCGCGAGCTGCGGGCCGGACGCCTTCATCACCACCGGGTAGCCCACCAGCCCGGCCGCGCGCACCGCCGCCGCCGCGCTCGTCACCAGCTGCTCGCGGGGCACCCGTATCCCGTACGCCCTGAGCAGTTGCTTCGCCGCGTGCTCGCTCAGCTGCTGGCCCGGCCGCATCAGCGCCTGCGCCTTGCGGTACGAGGGCGAGGGCGTGCGCGGCGCGTCCTCGAAGGGCGAGCGGTAGCCGCTGGTGAACCGGTGGTGGTCCAGGTAGGCGCGGACCGCCGTGATGCAGTTGCCGAAGGTGCGGAAGGTCGCCACCCGCGACGAGCCCAGCAGGGTGGTCCGGTACGCCTCCTCCGTGCCCACGGGCGAGCCCCACACCACGCAGACCAGCTTGTCCGTCTGCTCGGCGGCGTCCACCAGGTCCTGCGCCAGCCGGTCGCTCATGGGCGGGAACGGCCCGGTGATCGGACAGATCAGCACTCCGACGGACGGGTCCGCCAGGATCGCGTCGATGATCTTCCGGCCGCGCCAGTCGCCCACCGGGTGGCCGCCGTTGTCGACGGGGTTCGCGACGTTCAGGTACTCCGGGATCCACTGGTGCAGCTCGTCCTGCTTGGCCCCGGAGAGCGTGGGCAGGTGCAGGCCGGCCTCCGTCGCCAGGTCGGAGAAGTGCGCGCCCGTTCCGCCGGAGATCGAGTAGACGACCACGCCGTCGGCCTTCGGCTTCCTGGCCCGCGCCAGGAGGGCGGCGGTGTCCTGGAGTTCGTCGAGACCGTCCACCCGGATCACGCCGAACTGCCGCATCGCCGCGTCCACCACCGTGTCCGCGCCCGTCAGCTTGCCGGTGTGGGACGCCGCCATCCGCGCACCGGTCTCCGTACGGCCCACCTTGACCGCGACCACCGGCACGCCGTTGCGGGCGGCCCGGTCGGCGGCGAGCAGGAAGGAGCGGCCGTCCTTGAGGCCCTCGACGTAGCAGGCGATCGCGCCGACCTCCGGGCGCTCGGCGAAGTACGAGATGAAGTCCGAGGTCTCCAGGTCCGCCTCGTTGCCCGTCGGCGCCCAGTGGGAGAGCCGGATGCCCAGCTCCTGGAGGGTGTAGACGGGGCGGCCCTGGTGGCCGGACTGGGTGATCAGGGCGATGGCCGGGCCTTCGAGGTCCTCGCGGAACTCCTCGAAGGCGTTGAGGTTGGTGTTCGGGCCAAGCAGGCGCAGGCCGGAGCGCCGGACCGCGGCCGCCAGCCGCGCCTGCGCGGCCGCGCCCTCGTCCCCGGTCTCCGCGAAGCCGGACGCGAACGCGACCGCGAACTTCACCTTCGCCTCGGCGAGTTCCTCGATCACCGGCAGTGGGTCGCCGACCAGCAGCACGGCCAGGTCTACCTGCTCGGGCAGGTCGGCCACGGACGCGTGGCAGGGGATGCCGAAGACGGTCTCCCGCGTGGGGTGTACGGGGTGCAGCCGTGCCCCGACGCGTCCGGCCCAGGCGATGAGCTGGCGGGTGATGCCGGTGTTGGGTCTGCCCTCGGCGTCGGACGCACCGATGACGGCCACGGACTCGGGCCGGAAGAACCGGTCGAGGTCGGGCACGTCGGCGTGCAGGGGGCGCCCGCTCACATCCAGGTCCGGTGCCCCCTCGGAGGGGGATCCGGCCGTGGAGTGGACGGCCCTGCGGGGGTGCTCCCCGCAGGCCTCGACACGGGCGCGGAAGTCGGTGGTGAGGGTGCCGTGAGTAGATCCAAGCATCGTTCCGCCCGCTCCTGCTCGATGACTCTCCAGGACTGACGCCATAGCTGACGCTTAGTCAGATTACTGAACTGACGGGCAGTCAGGAACAGGTTGCAGTGGCCGGATTTCCCGGCCCTGGCCGAAGAGGCGCGTACGGAGCCCCGCGGGAGGGGTGGGACGGGTGCCCGGGGACGGGGTGGAGCGGGTCCTCGGGGGTGCGACGCCGGCCCGCGGATGGGGTGGGACGGATGAGCGTGACGGGCGCGGGTACGTCGTACCCGCGCCCGCCCCGCATCACGCCCCGCGGACCGCGCCCAGCGGCAGCTTGGCCGAGACCGCGCCCGGAATCGGCTCGTCACCGGTGGTGGTGCCGGTGAACTTCAGCCGCCAGTACCCGGCGCCCCGCCCCGGCACGGTCTGCGTGAAGGCCTTGCCGTACGGGGTGCCGAAGCTGCTCACGGTGGTCCAGCCGGTCCTGCCGTTCGCCGAGAACTGCACCTTGACCTTGGCGGAGGCCGGCGGCAGGGCCGGGCCCTCGTACAGCGCGAGCTTGCCGGCGACGGTCACCTTGCCGTCGGAGCGCTGCCGGGCGCGGTAGTCCTCGAAGGCCGTCCGCGCGGTGGCCGTCACCTCGATCCGCTTCGCCATCGGATCCGGGTACACCCACGGGTTGGCCGGGAGCGCCGGGTCGAAGCCGACCATCCACGTCCCGTCCTCCAGCACCTTCCGGCTCAGCGAGAACCGGCCCTTGGAGTCCGTCTTCACCACCTGGAGGCGCTGCTGCGGCGCGCACCCGGCGGTGGGGCAGTAGCCGGTGCTGACCAGCACGGAGATCCCCGGCACGGTCACCAGCTCCGGCTCGTCGGCACCCTTCCAGGCCTTCCGCACGACCGTCCCGGTGACCTTGGCCGTCGAGCCGTGGCGCGCGGTCAGCTCCGCGGCCGAGTCGAGGCGGATCTCCGGGTAGCGGTTGCTCGACCAGACCTTGCCCGAGGCGCTGACCGTCTGCTCCGCGGGCACGCTGCGGTACGAGACCGTGAACTCGGTCGAGGTCTCGGTGCCCGCGAAGGCGTGCGGCAGCACGAAGCGCCCGTCGGCACCGGTCTTCACCGGCTCCGCCGGCAGGGCGTCCCCGGTGAAGTCCACCTTCACCGCGGTCCCGGGCAGCGGCACCTCCTGGCCGTCGCGCGGGTCCGTGGCGGTCAGCCGCCCCTTCACGGCGGTGCGCAGGGAGTCCAGGGACACCGAGCCGCCGACCGGTCCCACCTCGGAGAGCCAGGGCCTGACCTGGTACGTGAGCCGCCCCAGGTCCTTCCTGAGCACCGGTACGCCCCGGGCGTCCTGGTACTCCAGGTCCAGGGCGTAGTTGCCGAGCTCCGCGAGCTTCAGGGCCGCCGACTGCAGCGGCAGCACCTTCCCGGCCACCGTCTTCCCGCCGTACGGGAACTCCGTCACCGTCGCGAGCCGGGTGTCGCTCCCCGGCATGCGCACGTGCACCGCGAGACCGGCCGGGCGCGGCGCGCCGCCGAGGTCCACGGTCACCCCGTTCCAGCCGAGGCTGGTGCCGAGCACGACCCGTGCGTACGGGTCCTCCGCGGCCGCCCCGAAGGCTGCCCCGGCGGCTCCGGGCACGGGCGCCGCCAGGGCGGCCGGCGCGGCGAGCGCGGTGGTGGTGGCCAGTACGACGGCCGCGGTGCCGAGGCCGGTGGCCGCGGCGCGGGTCAGGCGCGCGGGCAGGCCGAAGCTGAACGTCATGTTCCCCCCATGTTCGATCTTGCAGGGGAGCTTATGGGTACGGATCCGGCCGGGTTACCGGCGGGTCGCGGAAGTGCCCGCTCCACCCCGGGCGCGGGCCAGCGCCTTCGCGATCCGCTCCGCGTCGAGCGCCATCTCGCGGAACATGCCGCTGATCGGGTTCGTGTAACCGGTGAAGTACAGCCCCGGCGCCCCCGCGGGGGTCCGGGCGCCGTGCACCACCGGACGCCCCCGCTCGTCCAGCACCCCGAGGTGCCCGACCAGCCCTTCCAGCGCCCGGCCGTACCCGGTGGCCGCGACGACCACGTCCGGCGTCACCCGGCTGCCGTCCGCCAGCACCACCTCGGCACCCTCGAACGACGCCACGGCCGCCACGGGCTCCACCCGCCGCTCCCGCACCGCGTCGATCAGCCCCACGTCCTGCACGGGGATCGCCCCTTCGCGGACCCGGGTGTACAGCCCGGTGTCCGGGCGCGGGAGCCCGTACTCCGACAGGTCGGGCACCGACAGCTTCCCGACCGCCGCGCCCAGCCGGTCGACCAGCCGCACCGGCAGCCGCCGGCACAGGATCCCGGTGCGCTGGGCCGGCCAGCCCAGGGTGGAGCGGCGCACGATGTGCGGGGCGGTGCGCACCGCCAGCCGCACGCGCCCGGCCCCGCCCGCGGCGAGGTCGACGGCTATCTCGGCGCCGGTGTTGCCGACGCCGACCACGAGCACGTCGAGCCCTTCGTACGGGCCCGGGTTCCGGTACTCGCTCGCGTGCAGCAGCTTGCCGGTGAAGGTGTCCGCGCCCGGCCAGTCCGGCAGTCGGGGGGTGTGGTTGAAGCCGGTGGCGACGACCACGGCGGAGGCGGCGAGCTCCCGTCCGCCGGTGGCGTGCAGCACCCAGCCCGCGCCGTCCTCGGCGGGGTCGACGCGGGTCACCTCGACGCCGGTGACGAGCTCCAGCTCGTGGTGCTCGGCGTACTTCTCCAGGTACCGGACCACGTTGTCGCGGGCCACCCACCGGCCGAACCTGCGGGGCATCGCCAGCCCCGGCAGCGCGGAGAGCCGCCGGGTGGTGTGCAGCCGCAGCCGGTCGTAGTGGCGGCGCCAGGAGGCGCCCACGGCGTCGGACTTCTCGACGACCACGGCCCGTACGCCCCGGGCGCGCAGCGCCGCGGCGGCGGCGAGCCCGCTGGGCCCGGCGCCGATGACGTACACGGGGCGGGGTTCGGTGTGGTTCTCGAGGGGGGTGGTGTCCAGCATGAGCTGTGAGCGTATCGGCACACAGCGTTGATGGGTCTCGGTCAAGGCGGGATCCGGTTGCGAATCGATCACGGCACCGGGGTCTTGTGCGGAACGGGTCCGATCCGCTGAACTGACGTACCGTCAGATACGTGCGTGTGGGTGAGGGAGGTGGACGGGCGATGCGGACCATCCTGCTCGGCGGGGCCGAGTGGGTCGCCGTGCTCCGGATAGGCCTCGGCCTGTGGTGGCTGGAGAGCTGGCGGCACAAGGACAAGAAGGGCTGGTTCGAGCGCGGCACCGGCATCGCGTGGGCGGCGGACGTCGCGAACAAGCACCGCTGGCCGTTCGTGAAGACCGGCTTCGCGAAGGTCGTACAACCCCGCCCGCGGCTGATGGCGTACGTCGTCGTCTACGCCGAACTCGCCCTGGGGCTGGGTCTGGTGGCCGGCTTCCTCACGCCGGTCGCGCTGATCGGCGGCCTGCTGCTCAACCTGCTCTACCTGGTGCTGATGATCCACGACTGGGCCGAGCAGGGGCAGAACGCCATGATGGCGCTGATCTCCCTCGTCGCGCTGTTCACCATGAGCTGGCAGGCCTGGTCGCTCGACCACACGATGGGACTCTTCCTGTGACCGCCGCCGCGCCCGCGCCCCGCTTCGACCTGCCCGACGTGGACGCCTTCACCCGGCCCTGGTGGGAGGCCGCCGCTCAGGGGCGGCTGCTGCTGCGCCGGTGCGGCAGCTGTGGGCGGGCGCACCACTACCCGCGGGAATTCTGCCCGCACTGCTGGAGCGAGACGGTGGACTGGGAGCCCGCGAGCGGCCGCGCCACGCTCTACACCTGGTCCGTCGTGTACCGCAACGACCTGCCGCCCTTCGGCTCCCGGGTGCCGTACGTCGCCGCCGTGGCCGACCTCGCGGAGGGCCCCCGCATGATGACAGAGGTGATCGACTGCGCGGCGGACGGCCTGCGCGTCGGCATGCCGCTGGAGCTCGCCTTCCGGGTGGAGACGGACGGGATCCACGTCCCGGTCTTCCGCCCGGCGCGCGCCTGACCGGGGGCCGTGGCGCGGTCGGCGCGGCGAGAGGGCGGGGCCCCGGCCGGTGCTCCCCGGCCGGTGCTCCTCGGCCGGTACTCCCGGGCCGGTACTCCCGGGCCGGTACTCCCAGGCCGGGACTCCCGGGCCGCGGGCCTCAGGGCCAGAGCAGCTCGCGTACCCAGGCGCCGCCTCCGCCGTGGCCCGCGTCGTCGTCACGGCCCGCGTCGCCGTCGGCGCCCGCGTCGTAGCGGCGGTAGCGGAGCCGGACGTGGCGGCGCTGGGCGTCGCCCTGGAAGAACTCCACCTCGCGCGGCTCCAGCACGTACAGCGTCCAGCTGGGGGCGGGCGCGTCGGGCTCGGAGCCGGCCCGCTCCCAGGCGGCCGACGAGGCGGCGTACAGCTCGTCCAGGGACCCCAGCACCTCGCTCTGCCGCCCGGTGAGCGCGGCGGCGAGCGCCCCGCGCGACCGTACGGCGAGACTCGCGCGGGCCTCCTCGGCGCCGCCGGTCACCACCCGGCCCCGCACCCGAACCTGCCGCCCCACCGCCGGCCAGTAGAAGCCGAGCGCGGCCTCGGGCCGGCCCGCCAGCTGACGCCCCTTTGCGCTGCCGGAGTGCGAGGCGAAGTGCCAGCCGCGCTCGTCGGCGTCGTGCAGCATCAGCGTCCGCACGTCCGGCCGTCCCTCGCCGTCGGCCGTCGCGAGGGACATGGTGTGCGGCTCGGCCTGGCCGGCCGTGACGGCGTGCGCGAACCACTCGTGGAACAGCCCCAGCGGCTCCGCGGGAGCCCGGTCGACGTCGAAGGCGGGCAGCTCGGTGTCCCAGACGCGCAGGGAGTGCAGCGCCTTGCGGAATTCCTCGGCGGTGGTCGTCATGGCCCCATCCTCCCAGCACACAAACACGATTGACGGGCGCGGGCCCGGCCGGGTTGGCTGCCCGCCATGGACCAGCTGCGGATCGTGCGGCCGGTGGGCGACGAGATGCTCGACCACTGGCGGCACGTACACAACACGATCATCCCGACCCACCTGCTGTCCCTGGTGGACGTGCGGGAACGGGCCGGGCGCCACCACCTCGACGTGGCGTACCTGGGCGACGAGCCGGTGGGCAACACGACGGTCCGCCCCCCGGACGAGAACCCCGACGCGGCCATGGTCATCGCCCGCGTCCTCCCGGCGCACCGCGGACGCGGCCACGGCCGGACCCTCTACGAGCACGCCCTGACGACGGCCCGCGCCATGGGGGTCACCCAGGTCGAGACGGTGGTCCTGGAGACCAACAGGTCGGGCCTGGCCTTCGCCCTGGCCCGGGGCTTCGAGGAGTTCGACCGCTACGTCCTGGACGGCGACGAGATCGCGTACGTGGAACTGCGCCGCGCATTGCCGTAATCGCTGCCGACCCCGAAAACAATCGAATAAGCAATCAACCGGGTCCCGAACGCTCGGGTCGTGACATAAGCCGATCACTACTGAATATTCATATCGAATGATCAGTGAGCATGGCTACGGTGCGGTCAGCGAGTTGGCATATGCGACAACGGCTGATTGCAGGGGCATGGCAGAAATCGACGCACCGGCGCCACGTCGGAATCCATCGAGGGTGACGGGGCTCGACCTGGCCAGGGCGCTCACCGAGGCGTCACGCGACCGGCTCTCCGGAGAACTGCTGGTCTCCGGAGAGCCCGGCGGCTCCTTCCACCTCCGCAGTGGCGCACTCCTGGAGGTGGCCTCCCCGGGCGCCCCGGGCGTCGAGACCCTTCTCCTGCGCTCGGGCCGGGTGAGCGAGGCCGAGTGGGCGTCCGTCACCCGCTCCGCGGCCGGTGACGGCCGCCTCGGAACCGCGCTGATCGCCCAGGACCTGGTCGGCAGCGCCGAGTTACAGCTGATGTGCACGATGGCCGCCCTGGACGGCGCGCTGGCCGTCGGGATGGGCCGCATCAACGGCTTCACCCTCGACCGCGACGCGGACACCTGCCGCCTCGCCGCCCCCGCCGGCATCGAACCGGAATGGCTGGTGGAGGAGGCGGGCCGGCGGATCCGCGTGCTCAGCGCCCTGGGCCAGTGCCCCTCCCCGTTCCGCACCCGCATCGCCCGCACTGCCGCGGGCTCGGCCCGGCTCGCCGGCCCGGCCACCGGCGAACGCAGGGAGATCCTGCTACGCGCCAACGGCCGCCGCAGCGTCCGGGACATCGCCTTCCTGCTCGGCCGGAGCCTGTACGCCGTCACCGTCGAGGTCTCCCGACTGCTGGACGAAGGCCTCCTCGAAACGGTGCCCCGGACCGACCAGCCGACGACACCCCCGCCCCCCGCACCTCCGCCCCCGGGCCAGCCCTCAGGCCGGCCCGGCCACGCCCGGCTCCCACAACGCCGCCCCGGCGCGAGCGGCATCGGCGACGTACTGCCGCTGCGCCCCGTGACCGGGCCCTGGGAGCCCCCACCGGCGTTCCTCGCCAGGTACCGGGCGCTCGGCGGCACCCGCTGGGCCCACGAACAGGCAACACGCAGCGCGACAGGAGAAACGTGACCACCAGGAATGCCCAGCTCGCCACGGAGATGCGGGAACTGCGGGACCGCGTCGTGGGCGTCACCGACGTCGTGGTGGCGTCCGCCGACGGTCTGCTGATCACCGCGGAGACCGACGACACCGCGGACGCGGAGAGCCTGGCCGCACTCACCGCAGCGGCCGTCAGCCTCGCCCGCCGCGCCGGCGCCATGACCAGCAAGGGGCTGCTGCACCACACCGTGTCGCGCTTCACCGGCGGCTACCTGGTCGCCCACCCCGTCGGCGACATGGCCCTGATCGGCGTACTGGGCGACACGGGCCTGGACGTCCGCCGCCTCCACACCGAGACCCAGGCCACCCTCCAACGCCTGACGGCGCTGCTGACGGCGCCGGAGGGGCCGGAGGGGCCGGAGAGGCCGGAGGCACCGGAGGCGCCGGAGGCGCCGACGGGCACGTGACGCGGCCGGCAACGCCCCGGGAATCCCACCACCACACTGCATCGCCACGCTTCACCCCACTTCACCCAGCTTCCTCTCACTTCCTCTCACTTCCTCACACTTCACTTCACCTCACCAAGGAGCACGCACGATGAGCACCCCGACACCCCACGGGGGTCCGAGCATGGCCGAACAGGTCGCGACCCTGGTCAAGAGGCTGCGTGCGGAGGTTCCCGACTGCGTGGCCGCGGGGGTCATCGACATGTCGACCGGCATGCTGCTGTCCGTCGAGACCGTCGACTCCCACCCGGCGGAAGTCCTCGACATGCTGGCCGCCGCGACGCTCGAACTCTTCCAGGGCCGCAATGTCGTGATGATCGAGGGCATCTTCAAGGAGCGCCGCGGCATCGTCAGCGACCGCCACTACTTCCAGGAGATCCTGGTCAACAGTGACAACCTGGCCCACCTCTTCCTGCGCATCGACAGCACCGACGAAGTGGTGGCGGTCGTCGTCTGCCGCAAGACCGTGAACGTGGGCATGCTCTTCGCCCAGGCCCGCCGAGTCCTCCGCGAACACGGCCAGCTCTGAGCGCTGGGTGGGCGGTGTCGAGGAGGTGGGCGGGGACCGGTACCACCTGGGCCGGTGTGGGGGAGGTGGCCGGAGGAGCGGTAGCTCCCGGGCCGGTCTCAGGGAAGTGGACGTATCTGGGGCCGTCCGCCGACCGAGGGTTTCCGGGCCGGGGCACCCTGTCAAGGGCGCTCCGCTGCGCTCCGCGTCGCCTTCGGCGATTCCACTTCGTTCCACCCTTGACAGGGCACCCCGGCCCGGAAGGCAAAGACCTCGGCGGACAACCCCAGGAAAGACGCCCTGGCCACTCCTCATGCATTCCGGTACCGGGTGCGTGACACGGTGCCGGGGTGCAGCCCCGCCCCACGGGGCGGACGCGTCCCCGTCCGTAGGCCCACCGGCCGTCTCAGCGGCCTCCGGGCCGCCTGTGCCCCTTCACAAGCCGCCAACGATCGCTACGCGCTCCTGCCGGCTCGGCGGCAGACAGCCGTCTTGGGCCGGGAAGGAACGTGAGAAGGACGGGCGTCGGGGATGACCCGGATCCAGTGTCCATTTCCCGCAACTGGCGGGCGGGACGGCCCGTCGGCCGTCCCGCGAGAGCCGCACGCGGCCGTCGTGGGCGGCTCTTGTCTCACCACGACCGGCCGGGCGGACGCTGAGACGTGAAAAGCGCCTACCCATCGCTGGCGGCCTATGTCCCACCACGACGGGCCGGTCATCGCGTGGCGGGAGAAGCACATGCGATCGCTGGCGGCCTATGTCCGGCCCCAGACGGCCGTCGGTCGCCGTGAGGCAGGAGCGCGTAGCGATCGTGGGCGGCTTATGAAGGGGCACGGGCGGCCCGGAAGTCGCTGAGATGGGCGGAGGGCCTACGGACGCTGACGCGTCCGCCCCATGGGGCGGGGGCCCACCCCGGCTCCGGGCACCCGGTGCCGACTCCGGGCTCCCGGCCGGTGCCTGGGTGGCGGAGCCACCGGGCACGCCCCCATCGCCACTGGCCGGCCCTGGGCTTTGCCCCCTGACCGTCCCTCCTGGAGCCTCCCGCCACTCGTCGTACCCCCGGGGCGGGGTGGGCAGTCAAGGGTGGAACGAAGTGGAATCGCCGCAGGCGACGCGGAGCGCAGCGGAGCGCCCTTGACGGCCCGCCCCGCCCCGGAAACACCCTCAAGTGGCGGGTGGCTCCAGGACCCACCCACAACACCGGCCCACTGCGGATGCACCCGGCTCATGCCATGCCGCGGACGTGTGTGGGACCCCCCGGCCCACCCCGATGCTGCTCGACGGCGGTGGGTGGGCAACTCGGGCTCGTCGGGTGCCGAGTGCGGGGACTCGTACCCGTACCCGTACCCCGCCCCCGACCCTCACCCGACCCCTACCCCCTCCCCAGCAGCACCGTCCCCGACGAGCAGAACCACCCCCCGGTACCCGAGGCCACCGCCACCTCCGGCAGGCGGCCGCCGGACTTGCGGACTTGGCCCTCGCCCGCACCGCCCCGCAGCTGGCGGACCGCCTCCACGATCAGGAACAGGCCCCGCATCCCCGGATGGCAGGCCGAGAGGCCGCCGCCGTCGGTGTTGACCGGCAGTTCGCCGTCCCGGAGCAGCCGGCCCTTCTCCACGAAGGCGCCGCCCTCGCCCTTCGCGCAGAAGCCCAGGTCCTCCAGCGTCACCAGGGTCATGTACGTGAAGGCGTCGTAGATCTGCGCTACGTCGACGTCCGCGGGGCGCAGCCCCGCCCGTTCGAAGGCCAGCCGCCCCGAGACGGCGGCCGGCGAGACCGTGAAGTCCTCCCACTCCGACATCGTGGTGTGCGAGACGGACGTGCCCGTGCCCAGGATCCACACCGGGGCCTTCGCGGTGTCCGGTACGTAGTCCTCGGCCGCCAGCAGTACCGCGCAGCCGCCGTCGGAGCGGATGCAGCAGTGCAGTTTCGTGAACGGGTCCGCGATCATGTCGCCGCCCAGCACCTCGTCCACGGTGATCGGGGTGCGGAACATCGCGTCCGGGTTGGTGGCGGCGTTGGCTCGGGCCTGGACGGCCACCGAGGCGAGCTGTTCCAGCGTCGTGCCGTACTCGTGCATGTGCCGGCGCGCGGCCATCGCGTACTTGGCGACCAGGGTGTGCCCGTAGGGGACCTCGAACTGCAAGGGGCCGCGCGCCCCGAAGGAGAGGTTCGACGTTCGGCGGCGGGCCTTGATGTCGGCGCGGGCCGTGGAGCCGTAGACCAGCAGGACGGCGTTGGCGTGCCCGGCCGCGATGGCGTCCGCCGCGTGGGCCGCCATGACCTCCCAGGTCGCGCCGCCGACCGAGGTGGAGTCCACCCAGGTCGGCCGCAGCCCCAGGTACTCGGCGACCTCGACCGGCGCCAGGGTGCCCAGCCCGGCCGACGCGAAGCCGTCGATGACCGAGCGGTCGAGCCCCGAGTCGGCCAGGGCGCGGCGGGCGGCCTGTGCGTGCAGCGCGTACGGGGTGGCCTCGTTGACCCGGCCGCAGTCGGAGAGGGCGACGCCGACGACGGCGACCCTGCGTCGGCCAGGGGCGGACCGGCCGGCGGACGGCCCCGCGGCAACGGACGGCTGCGTGGTGGTGGATGACGACATGAATCTGACGGTACATCAGATAGTGGCCCCCGCGGCAGGAGTCCGACGCTCCCGCACTCTGTGCATCCGCGCCCGCCCGCCCTAATATGACGCGCCGTCAGATACGGGGAGGAGCCCGCCGATGGATGCCGCCTTCACCGCGGAACAGGACGAGATCCGCCGCACCTTGAGGGAGCTGCTGGGCAAGCGCAGCGGACCCGACGAGGTCAAGGCCGCCGTACGCACCCCAGCCGGATACGACCGCGAGCTGTGGCAGCAGCTCGCCCGGCAGCTCGGCCTGCCGGGTCTCGCCCTCCCCGAGGACCGGGGCGGCGTCGGCTGCACCCTCGCCGACCTCGCCCTCGCCTGTGAGGAGACCGGCCGCGCGCTGACCCCCTCGCCGCTGCTGGCCACCTCCGTGCTCGCCGCCCCCCTGGTCGCGGCCCTCGGCACCCCCGCCCAGCAGGCGGAGCTGCTGCCCCGCATCGCGGGCGGGGAGCTGACCGCCACCCTCGTGGTGCCGGGCGCCGCACTCTCCACAGCCCTCGCTCTGACCTGCGACAACGCCCCCGGCGGCTGGGCCGGCGGCGGCCGTGCCGGCGGCATCCAGGCGCGGGTGGACATGGAGGCGGGCGGCTGGCTGCTCTACGGCGAGGCCGCCCAGGTGCTCGACGGGCACAGCGCGGAGCTGCTGGTCGTGGCCGCGCACACGGGCGGCTTCGCCCGCAGCCGGGCGCAGCTGTTCCTGGTACGGGCGGACGCGCCCGGACTGGTGCGGTCCCGGCAGACCGTGCTGGACGAGACCCGCCCGCAGGGCCGCGTACAACTGCGCGACACACCGGCCGAGTTGCTTGGCGCGGACGATCAGACGGAGATCTGCGCCGCGCTCGCCGCCGCCGGGCTCGGGGCCGCGGCCGTGCTGGCCGCTGAGGCGGCCGGGGCCGCCGCGCAGGCACTGGCCAGGACCGTCGAGTACGTGCAGGCGCGCGAGCAGTTCGGCCGGCCCGTCGGCTCGTTCCAGGCGGTCAAGCACCGGCTCGCCGACGTGTACGTACAGCTCCAGGCGGCCCGCTCGGCCGCGTACTACGCCGCCTGGGACCCGGGGCAGGGCGGCCTGGCCCTCGCCCAGGCGCTGGAGGCGCTGCGCACCGCGGCCGCCGAGGCCGTCCAGCTGCACGGCGGCATCGGCTTCACCTGGGAGCACGACGCGCACCTGTACTTCAAGCGGGCCGCGGCCGACGAGCTGCTCTTCGGCCCCGTCCACCGGCTGCGCGCGTACGCCGCACAGCGCGCCGGCCTGTTCGCCCCTGCCGGATCCGCTTCCGGAGCCGCGCCCGGAGCCGTGCCCGGAACCGCCCCCGGCACCCCAGCCGGAACCGCCCCCGGAACCGCCCCCGGAACCCCCGCCACGACAGAAGAGAGGGTGGCCGTCTGATGCCTCCCGGTGTCCGCCTGATGCAGAAGGTTTCCTCGACCCGTGCCTTCGCGAAGATCGCCCCGCACTTCATCCCCGCCATGGACCGCGCCGTCCACAGGCTCACCCGCGGCAAGGTGATGCTCAGCGCCCAGATGCTGCCCGGCGTGATCCTCACCGCCAAGGGGGCCAAGTCCGGGCAGCCGCGCACCACGCCGCTCGCGTGCATGCCGGAGGAGGCGGCCGGGACCTGGATCCTGATCGGCTCCAACTTCGGCCGTCCGGGGCATCCCGCCTGGACCGGCAACCTCCTCAAGCACCCTGATGCGGAGGTGAGTTGGCAGGGCAAGGACATCGCGGTGCGCGCCCGGCTGCTGGCGGGCGAGGAGCGGGCGGAGGCGTGGCAGGCGGTGCTGAGGTTCTGGCCGCCGTACGCGACGTACCAGGCCAGGATCGAGCGCGAGATCCGGCTCTTCCGCCTGGAACGGCGCTGACCGGAGCGGGCACGCGCCGCGGCCTCCGCGCACCCCGCCCGAGGGTGGCGTCGTCGGCCGTCGGCACCCGCACGCGGCGCGGCGCCCACCGCACCCGCGCCGGGCAGCCCGCCCGAGCCGCGGTACCGGCCCGCCCGAGCCGCGCCGGCAGCCCGCCCGAGCTGCGCCGCCGGCCCGCCGGGGCCACGCCACCGGCCCGCCCCGTACGCACCACGGCGGCGGACCCCCTAGTGGTCCGCCGCCGCGCAGACAGGATGTGCCGGTGTCCGGCGCCGGCCGCGGGCCCTCTCCCGGGAGCCCTCCGGCCGGCCGGCCCTACTTGGTCGGCTTCTTGCCCGTGATGCCCAGGTGCACCAGGAGCGCGAGGTTCGGCCGCAGCTCGGCCTGCTTGACGCCCCAGGTCTGGAAGCCCTTCTGGTGCGAGGCCACCGCGGCGAGCATGGCGACCAGCGAGCCGGCCATGGCGGCCGGGCTGACGTCCTTGTCGACCTTGCCCTTGGCCTGGAGCTCCTTCATGGACTCCGTCAGGGAGTTGGTGACGGAGTTCAGGATCTTCATGCGGATCTTGTAGAAGCGCTTGTCGCCCTCGGCGGCACCGAGGTCGACCACGCGGAGGATGGCGTCGTTCTTGCGCCAGAAGTCGAGGAAGCCCTCGACGAGTTCCTCGGAGGTCTGCCAGGCGGCCTTGCCGACCCAGGCGCGGCCCTCGACGAGCGCGGTCAACTGCGCTCCTTCGGTGGCCATTTGCTCCGCGATCTCCAGAACCGCCCCCTCGACGTCGGGGAAGTACTGGTAGAAGGTCGCGGGCGAGGTCCCGGCCTTGCGTGCGACGTCGATGACCTTGACGTCGCGGTATGGCGAGGAGCTGAGCATCTCGCTGAGGCAGTCGAGCAGCTTCTGCCGCGTCGCCTGACCGCGCCGACCGGCCACGCGGCCGTCGACGGTGCGTACTTGTCCTGTCATGCCGTCAGCTTACCGAGGGGTGATCGGCGCGCGATTCGGCCGCCTGCAAATGGGGTTACGGGCGCTGCATGCCCGGTTTCCGCACGGTTCGGGGTACCTCCGCAGCGCGGTTTCCGGCGCCCCTGCGGCGGCGGCCCGCACCTCCGCACCCACCACTCCGAGGCCCACTCCGGGCCCCGCCTCCCCCTCGCTCCCCATCCCGAGCCCCGCCCCGGGCACCGCCACGGACCCCTCTCCCGACCCCTCGCCCGACCCCGTCCCCGAACCCGCCCCCGACCCCCCTCCCCACCCACCCCGTCCCCCGAATAGTCTTATCAACAGCCTGTGGACAACTTCGGTGGACAAGCCCCCACCACCCCCCGGAACCCCGGCGCCCCAAGCCCGGACCCCGTCCGGCCGCCCGCCACACCGCCTACGGTGTTCGATTCCTCTCGCTGCGTGACCGCCGGGAGCCCATTAGCTTGACAGCACGTACCGCGTTCACGGCACGTACCGCGTTCGCAGACGTACCGCGTTCACAGCACGCACCGCGGCGCCGCGCACCGCGCGCAAGGAAGGGACGGGGCCATGGCCGCATTCACGGAGGGCACGCCCTGCTGGGTGGACGCCTCGCTCCCGGACGTAGAGGCGGGCAAGCGGTTCTACGGTGAGCTCTTCGAGTGGACCTTCGGCGAGAGCGCCGGGCCGGAGTACGGCGGCTACACCCAGGCCTTCAGCGAGGGCCGCAACGTCGCCGCGCTCGCCCCCAAGCCCGACGGCCGCATGCCCACCGTGTGGAACGTCTACCTCTCCGCCCGCGACGCCCGCGCCACCGCCGCCCGGATCACGGACGCCGGCGGCCAGGTGATCATGCCCCCGATGCCGGTCGGCCCCTACGGGAGCATCGCCATGGCCGCCGACCCCGGCGGCGCCGTCTTCGGCCTCTGGCAGCCCGGCACCCACCACGGCTTCGAGCGGCAGAACGAGCCCTTCTCCTTCTGCTGGGCCGAGGTCTACACCCGCGAGCGCGACGCGGTGGACGTCTTCTACGCCCGCGTCTTCGGCTACGTCCCCGAGGACCGGGACGACGCGGGCGTCGAGTACCGCACCTGGTCCCCGCCGGGCAGCGAGCCCGGCCCCGACACGGCCGTGATGGGCCGCAGCGTGATCACCGAGGCCTTCCCGGCCGCGATGCCCGCGCATTTCCTCACGTACTTCTCCGTCCAGGACTGCGACACTTCGGTGGGCACCGTCCAGCGGCTGGGCGGACGCGTCACCGCGGATCCCTTCGACACCCCCTACGGGAGGATCGCGGTCGTCGCGGACAATCAAGGGGCGGCCTTCGCCATGCTCTCCGAAACGTCGTGACCGGACGGAACGGGGGAGCGGGCGCAGCATTCGGCGTGTGACCAGGCAGAACGCCCGGTACGCGAGCGGGTGGGACGCCCGACGTGTCCGGATCGCGGTAAGACACCCCGATCCGCCCCTGGGTTCGCCCATCGGGCCCGGGCCAGACAGAATCAGGGTGCGCACCACCGGGTGTCACCCCGTGGTGAGACGCTGAGACGCTGCGGTGAGACGCTGCACCGGGCTGTAGGAAGCGGGTCCTGAGAACGGCCCGTACGGGGAGGTGGCAGACGAGTGGAGCAGCTGACGCAGCACGACCCGAGACGGATCGGCCCGTTCGAGGTGCTGGGCCGGCTCGGCGCGGGCGGCATGGGTCTGGTCTATCTGGCACGCTCGGCCTCCGGCCGACGCGTGGCGATCAAGACCGTGCGGACCGAGCTGGCGGAGGACCAGCTGTTCCGCGTGCGGTTCACGCGGGAGGTCGAGGCGGCGCGCGCCGTCAGCGGCTTCTACACGGCCGCCGTGGTCGACGCCGACCCGCGGGCCGCCGTGCCGTGGCTGGCGACCGCGTACGTACCGGCGCCCTCCCTGGAGGAGATCGTCAACGAGTGCGGGCCGATGCCCGCGCAGGCGGTCCGCTGGCTGGCGGCCGGCATCGCCGAGGCGCTGCAGTCCATCCACGGGGCGGGTCTGGTCCACCGCGACCTGAAGCCGTCCAACGTGCTCGTCGTCGAGGACGGCCCCCGCGTCATCGACTTCGGCATCGCCAGCGGTGTCTCCAACACCCGGCTGACCATGACGAACGTCGCCGTCGGCACCCCCGCCTACATGTCGCCCGAGCAGGCGAAGGACTCCCGCAGCGTCAAGGGCGCCAGCGACGTCTTCTCGCTCGGCTCGACGCTCGTCTTCGCGGCCACCGGCCACCCCCCGTACCACGGCGCGAACCCCGTGGAGACGGTCTTCATGCTGCTGCGCGAGGGCCCGAACCTGGAGGGCCTGCCGGAGGAGCTGCGGCCGCTCATCGAGTCCTGCATGCAGATGGACGCCACGCAGCGGCCCACCCCGGCCGACCTCCAGGCGCAGCTCGCCCCGCACCTCTTCGCCGCGGGCGACGACAGCGGCACGGCCTCGGCCTGGCTGCCGGGGCGCGCCGTGGAGCTGATCGAGCAGCGCCGCGCCGGGGCCTCCGGACGTACGACGACCACACCGGGCGGCGGCGCGGGCGGGCGCGGGGCCGGCGGCCACGGCGCCAGCGGCCACGGGTCCGGTCCGGCCTCCGGGCCGGCCACGCACCGCCGGGACCGGGCCGTGCCGCCGGGCCGGGAGCCCGGGCACGCGCCCGTCAGGGAGTGGGCCGACCCGCGTACCGGGCCGGCCGTCGCCCCGCCGATGCCGCAGCACCCGCCGGTGGCGCCCGTGGGGTCCTCCGGGGCCTCCGTGGCGTCCGGTGAGCCCGTACGGCTGGCCGGTGCGCCCGTACCGATCGGGCCCGGCCCGCGGGTGTCCCGCGGCTCGGCCGCGGCCGTCGCCGAGGCCGGCGCGGCCACCGGCTGGATCCGGCCGCCCGGCGGGGTGGCAGCGCCACCCGCGCCGTCGAACGCCACCGGACCGTCCGCCGCGGCCGTGCCGCGGCCCGCGGCGGCGCCGGACAGCGGGCGCTGGCGGCCGTGGCGCTTCCGGATGTCGAACGAGGTCTGGGGCACCCCGGCCGTCGACGGCGACCTGCTGTACGTGACCTCCTTCGAGGTGCACGCACTGGACGTGGCCAGCGGCCGGCGGCAGTTCAAGACGCGGGACGTGGCCTGGGCCATGCAGGTCGCGGACGGCCGCATCCACGCCTCCGACGGCCCGACGCTGTACGCGCTGGACGCCCAGGACGGCTCCGAGCGGTGGCGGCTGGGCACGGACGCGTGGGTGTACGCGCTGAAGGCCGACCGGGGCACCGTCGTCACCGCCACGCGGGGCGGCGGCGTGCAGGCCTGGGAGGCGTCGAACGGCCAGAAGCTGTGGGAGGTCACGGGCGGCCAGACCGACTTCGAGACCCCCGAGGCCGGTCCGGTGGTCCACGACGGCACGGTGTACGTCTGGCAGGACGCGCGGCTGCGCGCCCTGGACGCGCGCGCCGGCACCGAGCGGTGGTCGTACCCGATCGGCGACGCGGCCTCCTGTGGGAACGTCCCGGTCCGGGTCACCCCGGCGGCGGACGGCTACGTGTACGTGGCGGCCGGCACCCGCGTGCTGGGCATCGACGTGGCCTCCGGCCGGGTGCGGTGGCACTTCGAGGCGCCCGCGGTCTTCCTGGCCCCGCCGGCCTTCGCGCCGGGGCCGGCGGTGACCGGCGGCGGCGTGTACCTGGTGGACTACCTCGGCACCGTGTACGCGCTGGACGCCACCACCGGCAAGGACCGGTGGCGCATCGCCACCGAGCCGCGGCAGTCCGCCGAGCCGGTGATCGTGGCGGACGGCAGCATCCACCTGGGGGCGGGCAGCGCGCTGTACACGCTGGACGCGGTGACCGGCACCCCGAAGTGGCGTTTCGCCGCGGGCGGCGAGATCACCGGCGCCCCTGCCGTGGCGGAGGGCCGGGTCCACTTCGGCTCCGCCGACCACTGCCTGTACACGCTGGACGCGGCGGGCGGCCAGCTGCGCTGGAAGCTCGCGACGGGCGGCGAGATCACCGGCTCGCCGGTGGCGAAGGCGGGCGTGGTCTACGCGTGCAGCAAGGACCGCTGCGTGTATGCCCTTGACGCGGCGAAGGGTACGGGCACCCGCACCACCTGACCGCCCCGGCGGCCGTACCGGTCCCGTGCCGGGTGCCGTTGCTTGCCGGGGGCGCGGGTCCCGTGCCGGGTGCGGGTCCGCGGTGGTGCGGGCCGTTGCCGCTGCGCGGAGCCGGTTCCCCACCCCGCCCCTTCCCGAAACCGGGGCTCCGCCCCGGACCCTCCCCCAGACTCCGTCTGGGGGGACCCCACGCCTCAAACGCCGGCGAGGCTGGAAATGCCCCCGGGGGTAGATCCAGCCCCTCCGGCGCTTGAGGAGCGGGGGTACGGGGGCGGAGCCCCCGAAAGGGTCCGGGTTGCCCCGCAGGGAAGGGCCCCGAAGGCGGCCTCGGCGTAAGCGGCTCGGCCGGCGGTCAGTCCTTGTTCAGCGGGGGGCCCAGCGGGGGGCCGTGGTCCGGGCCGTTCGGGGCCGGGTCCTGCTCGTGCAGGGGGGAGCCCAGGACCGGTCCGTGACCGTCATCCGGAGAGGCCGGCTGCGGGTACTCCCGCGTCGCCCCGGGTCCCGGGTGCCGGGCAGCGCCCGCGGAATCGGGCCCCGGGTACTCCCGGGTCGCATCCGGCCCCGGGTACTCCCGGGTCGCATCGGGGTCCGGGCCCGCCGCCCCGGCACCCGTACCCGTCCCGGCACCGGAACCCGCAGCCCCACCCCGCGGAGCCCACTCGTGGGCCGACGTCGGAGCCGACGGTTCGTGGGCCGGAAGCGTGCGCCGCGGCGCACGACGCCGGCCGCTCATGACCACCGCGCCCAGCAGCATCAGCACGCCGCCCCCGAACGCGTTCGCCACCCCGTCGCCCAGACCGCCCGCGTCGCCGCCCACCGTCAGCGCCCCCGCAGCCTGCCCCTGCCGCACCATCCACAGCACGGTGAAGCCCAGTACCAGTACGCCCGCCACGGCCATCAGCAGCCGGGACCGCAGGAGGGCCGCGACCAGGGCGAGGATCGCGGCCACGAGGAACGGCAGGAAGAGGGAGGCGAGGAGCGCGGCACCGTCGGGCGTGATCCCGGAGCCTGAGAAGAGCTCCTCGATGCGGTAGTCGCTGCCGTGACGGCCGTCGTACCAGGCACGGAAGGGGCTCCAGACGGCGGCCGTCGCTCCGATGAGGCCCATCAGACCGCCGAGGAGATTGCGGATCATGCTCGGCCTCCTGAGTCGGGCTCTCGCTCCCGACGCTACGCCCGGCCCCGGCCCACCGCACCCCGGCGGCCCCGGCCCACCGCACCCCGACGGCTCTGGCCCGCGGCGGCCCCTGGTAGCGTGGCGCGCCGTCATTCCGGGGAGGGAGCGCACGTGCTGCGCCGTCGTATCAAGTTCGCGTCCGTGCTGACCGTCGTGGTCCTGTCGCTGACCGGTTTCGCCACCGGGCACGGCCACGGCTCGTCGGGCGGCGGGAGCAAGTCCCGCTCCGGCTCGGACTCCGATTCCGGCGGCGGCTGCTCCAGCTCCAAGAAGCACAACGGCACGCACAGCGACAGCGACTACCAGGAGGACTCCGGCAACGGCAGCGGTGCCACCGCCACCGCCACGGCCGCCGGCGGCCAGGAGCCCGTCTCCGTCGTGATCTGGGAGTGCGCGGGCCCGGACAAGACGGCCGGCACCCGGAAGTCCAAGTCCGTGGCCGGCTCCAAGCCCCGCACCTCGGCGCTCGTCCAGGTGACCAGCAACATCGGCCGGCCGGTCACCGTGGAGGTCGAGGTGGACTTCCTCGGCGGCGTCACCTCGACGGAGATCGACGAGCGGAAGGTCACGGTCACCCTCGGCGCCCACGCGACCAAGGAGGTCGAGGTGCCCATGACCAAGCCCCGCAAGGCCGCCGACGTGAAGAAGTGCGAGGTCAACGGCGTCAGCGAGGTCACCGAGTCCGGAAGCCCGGCCCCGGGCCCGTCGCCTTCCGCGAGCTGAACAGCTCCGCCTGCCGCTCCGGCGCGAGGTTCCCCAGCGTGATCAGGTGCGGGGCGTGGGCCAGGGCCTGCGCCCTGGCCGCCTCCTTCGCCGACCAGACCGCCCGTACGGTGCCCTGGACGGCCTCCGCCGGGTAGCCGGCCAGCGTCTCCGCGCAGCGGACGGCGGCGGCCAGCTCCTCGCCGGGCTCGGTCAGCTCCGAGACCAGCCCGATCTCGTACGCGCGCCGGGCCGAGAGGCGCTCGGCCGTGCCCATCAGCGACATCCGGGCCACCTCGCCGAACGGCATCCGCTGGGCCATGTAGACGGCCTCGTACGCGCTGACCATGCCGTACGTCGTGTGCGGGTCGAAGAAGGTGGCCTCGGTGGAGGCCACCAGGAACTCCGCCTCGCCCAGCAGGTAGAAGGCGCCGCCGCAGGCCATCCCGTTGACGGCGGCGATCACCGGCGTCCACAGGCCGTTGGCCTTCGGCCCGATCGCGACCATCGGGTCCTCGATCGCGTACGGGGAGCTGGGCTGCGGCACGTCCACCGACCGGTCGATGCCGGTGCAGAAGGCGGCCCGCCCGGCGCCGGTCACGACCACGGCCCGTACGGACGGGTCGAAGCGGAACTCCTGCCAGGTTGCGGTCAGTTCGGCCGCAGTGGCGAGGTCGACTGCGTTGTGCCGCTCCGGCCGGGACAGGGTGACCACGGCGACGCCGGTGGCCTTGTCCCGGTCGACCTGCAGACCTCCGCCCGGCCCCCCGCTCACTGGCGCTCCAGCAGCCAGCGCGGCACGGTCACTCCGCCCACCTCGGCGAAGGCGACCTGCACCCTCGCTCCGATGCGCAGCCGGGCCGGGTCGACGGAGTCCAGCGGTGCGTCCGGCGCGCTCACCAGGTTCCCGGCGAGGCGGATGTGCGGTGCCTCGGCCAGCTCCACCAGGACCACGTTGTACGGGGCCTGGGCGGCGTACGCGGGCAGCAGCGGCGGGTGGGGGAACACGTACGACCAGATCCGTCCGCGCCCGCTCATCGGCCGCCACTCGCTGTCGAAGGACTGGCAGTGCGGGCAGCAGGGGCGGGGCGGGAAGCGCAGCCGGCCGCAGGAGGTGCAGGCCTGCACCCGCAGTTCGCCGCGGGCCGCGTACTCCCAGAAGGGCGCGCCGTCCTCGTCGGGGACGGGCAGCAGCAGCCCTTCCCCGGCCCCTGCAACGGCCTGGTCCGTGGCCGTCGTTCCGTTCGCGGTCATCTTCGGGCTCCTCTCGGGCGTGCGGGTCAGGCGCGCAGCAGGATCGCGGAGGTCGGGACGCCCTCGCCCGCGGTCACCAGGCAGGTGGCCGCGTCCGGGACCTGGGCGGTGGAGGTGCCGCGCAGCTGCTTGACGCCCTCGTTGATCAGGTTGAAGCCGTGTACGTAGGCCTCCGAGAGGCCGCCACCGCCGGTGTTGACCGGCAGCCGGCCACCGATCTCCAGCGCGCCGCCCTCGGTGTAGGCGGCGCCCTCGCCGCGCCCGCAGAAGCCGTAGCCCTCCAGGGAGAGCGGGATCAGGGGGGTGAAGGCGTCGTAGATCTGGGCGACGTCCACGTCCTGGGGGCCGAAGTCGGCCTGCTTCCAGAGGTGCCGGGCGGCGGTCCAGGCGGGGCCCGAGAGCGGGTCGTCGTTCCAGTAGTTGACCATCCCGTGGTGCTGGGCGGGCAGGCCCTGGGCGACCGAGTGGACGTACACCGGCTTCTGGCGGCAGTCGCGGGCCCGCTCGGCGGAGACGATCACGCACGCGAGCGCGCCGTCGGTCTCCAGGCAGTTGTCGAAGAGGCAGAGCGGGTCGCTGATCCACCGGGCGGTCATGTACATCTCCCGGGTCAGCGGGCGCTCGTACATCATCGCGGCGGGGTTCTGGTTGGCGCGGTTGCGGCAGGCCAGGGCGACGTTGAAGAGGTGGTCGCGGGTGGCGCCGTACTCGTGCATGTAGCGGCGGGCCAGCATGCCGATCTCGTCCGCCGGCCGGAGCAGCCCGAAGGGCCGGGTCCACTGGCCGGGTGTGGGGAGCTGGACGGCGGTGTTCTTCCAGGGTCTGGGGCCCGAGCCGCGCTTGCGGGAGCGCCAGGCGACGCCGACGGTGGCCTGACCCGTGGCGACGGCGCTCGCGAGGTGGCCGACGGTCGCGCAGGAGCCGCCGCCGCCGTAGCCGACCTTGGAGAAGAAGGTGACGTCGCCGGCGCCGATGGCCTTGGCGACCTCGACCTCGTCGGTCTCCTCCATCGTGTACGAGGCGAAGGCGTCCACCTCGGACGGCGCGATCCCGGCGTCCTCCAGGGCCGCGAGGATGGCGCGGCAGGCCAGTTCCTTCTCGGTCTGGGGGAGTCGTTTCGCGAAGGCGGTCTGGCCGATCCCGACTATCGCCGTAGCGTCCTTCAGGGTTGCCGCCATCGCCACCTCCGGGTACTCCACTGCTGACAGCCGGGAAGGGTACAGCTAATCTGACGGATAGTCAGCTACTGGGTGCCGGGCCGACGGTCCGGCGGCGGGGAGGCCTTGATGAGCCGGGAAGAACGCGGGGATCTGCGCTGGGTCAGCATTCCGGGGCTGGTGCGCGACGCGGCCGTACGGTTCGCGGACCGCGAGGCGGTGGCCGACGGCCGCACCCGCATCTCGTACGCCGAACTCGGCGAGCGCGTCGAGCGCGCCGCCGCGGCCTGTCTGGCCTCGGGCGTCGAGCCGGGGGACCGGGTCGCGGTCTGGGCCCCCAACACCCTGGAGTGGATCGTCTCGGCCCTCGGCGCGGTCTCGGCCGGGGCCGTGCTCGTCCCGCTCAACACCCGCTTCAAGGGCGCCGAGGCCGCGTACGTGCTGGAACGCAGCCGGGCGCGGCTGCTCTTCGTCACCGGCACCTTCCTCGGCACCTCGTACGTCGCCTCGCTGCGGCGCGCGGCCGCCGAGGGCACCGGCACCGGGCCGCTCCCCGGCCTGCCGCACCTGGAGGACGTGGTCGTGCTCGCCGAGGACGCGCCGCCCTCCTTCCGCACCTGGAAGGAGTTCCTCGCCGACGGCGACTCCGTGTCCGCCGCGGCCGTGCGCGAGCGGGCCGCCGCCGTACGCTCCGACGCCCCCTCCGACATCATCTTCACCTCGGGCACCACCGGCCGGCCCAAGGGCGCCGTCATCACCCACGCCCAGTCGCTCCGCTGCTACCAGGTCTGGAGCGAGCTGGCCGGGCTGCGGGAGGGCGACCGCTACCTGATCGTGAACCCCTTCTTCCACACCTTCGGCTACAAGGCCGGCATCATCGCCTGCCTGATGCGCGGGGCCACGATGGTCCCCCAGCCGGTCTTCAACGTCGACACGGTCCTCGCCAACGTCGCCGCCGAGCGGATCTCCGTGCTCCCCGGCCCGCCCACCCTGCACCAGTCCCTGCTCGACCACCCCGCCCGCGACCACCACGACCTGTCCGCGCTCCGGCTGGTCGTCACCGGCGCCGCCGTGGTCCCGCTCCAGCTCGTCGAGCGGCTGCGGGCCGAGCTGCGCATCGCGACCGTGCTCACCGCGTACGGGCTCTCCGAGGCCAGCGGCATCGTCACCATGTGCCGGCAGGGCGACCCGGCGGAGGTCATCTCCGCCACCTCGGGCCGCGCCATCCCGGACACCGAGGTACGGGTGGTCTCCGCGGACGGCACCCCGCTGGCGCCGGACAGCCCCGGCGAGATCAGGGTGCGGGGCCACAACGTCATGGGCGGGTACTTCGAGGACCCGGCCGGGACCGCGAGGACCGTCACCCCGGACGGCTGGCTGTGCACCGGGGACGTCGGCGTGCTCGACGCCGACGGCAACCTGCGGATCACCGACCGGATCAAGGACATGTTCATCGTCGGCGGGTTCAACGCGTACCCGGCCGAGATCGAGCAACTCCTGGGCCTGCACCCGGACATCGCGGACGTCGCCGTCGTCGGCGTACCTGACGCGCGTCTGGGCGAGGTCGGCAAGGCCTATGCCGTACGCCGCCCCGGCTCCACCCTCACCGCCGACGACCTGATCGCCTGGTCCCGCCGGGAGATGGCCAACTACAAGGTGCCCAGAACCGTGGAGTTCGTCGCCGAACTGCCGCGCAACGCCAGCGGGAAGGTCCTGAAGACGGAGCTCCGCACGCGGGCGGCCTGAGTCGCCGGGGCCGGGTGGGCCGGGGCCGGGCGGTCCCCGGGGCCGGGGGGTCCGGGTCAGGGCACCCTGGCGGCCCGGATCACCCCGCCTTGCGGGCCACCAGCAGCCGCCAGTGCGGGCTGCCGTCCGGGCGGCGGCCGAAGTGCTCCAGCGGCAGCAGCTCGACGCCGAACCCGGCCCGCACCAGGTCCTCGCGCACGCCCCCGAGCGGGAAGGTCCGGTAGTACATCACGAACGGCGGCCGCCACACGGCATTGCGCACCCGCATCGCCGCGTCGAAGCCGAGCACGGCCCAGTACCCCGCCGAGGACAGCGGCAGCGGTGCCCCGATGGGGAAGGCGAACACCCCGCCGGGGCGCAGCGCCCGGTGCACGCCCTCGAAGAGCGCGGGGCGTTCGCCGGGCAGGAAGTGCCCGAAGGCGCCGAAGGAGACGGCCAGGTCGTACGCGTCGGCGAAGGGCAGCGCGCGGGCGTCGGCCCGTACGAAGTCCACCGCGGGCGTCACCGCGCCGGCGTGCGCGGCCCGCGCCCCGGCCAGCATCCCGGCACTCAGGTCCACGCCGGTCACCCGCTCCCGGCAGAGCTGCCGCAGCACGCCGATGCCGGCGCCGGTGCCGCAGCAGACGTCCAGGCCCGCGTCGAAGGGGGCGAGCAGGCTCAGCGCCTCGGCGACGGAGTCGAGCATGCGGTCCGGCGTGCGGAAGGGGGTGTGGTCGAACTTCGGGGCGAGCAGGTCGTAGCCGCGCTCCACGGACGAGAGCGCTTGGACGGTGAGCTCGCGCAGACTGGGTCCCTCGGTGGTGAACACACCGCCAGCCTAATCACCCGGGGCCGGTCCCGGACGTGCCGAAACGGCGGCGGTCGCGGTGGCTCCCCCTCCGGGCCACCGCGACCGTCCCCCCGTATTCCCCCCCGTGGGTCCCCCGATTCCCCCGTGGTTCCCCCGTGTCCCCCCGTGGTTCCCCCGTACGTACGTCCGCGCGGTTCCCCCGTGATCCGCGCGGACCCCCCGTGTCCCCCGTGTCCCCCGTGGTCCTCCGAGTCCCGTGGGGCCCGGCGGCCGGTGGGTCAGCCCGCGTGGTTCTCCGCGGGCTTGAAGATGTCGTCCTGGACGCTGCCGGCGTGGTTCTCCAGCGGCGTCGTCTCCTCGGGCAGGCTCTCGGCCGCCGGGTCCGGCACCGGCGTGAGGACGGGCTTGGCGGCCGGGTCCGTGATCAGGGCGTCGGCGCCGACGAGGCCCGCGTGGTTCTCCATCGGCTTGATGGTGCCGGCGTCGGTGCTGGTGCCGATCACGGGCTTCTTGGCGTCGCTCATCTTCAACTCCCTGAAAAGGACTGGTGGGAAACGCCCGCCCGGGGATTCCCCCGCGAACCACCGGACGGGCGTTCCAGGGTCGTTCACCCTAGCGGTGAACCACTCCTGGTGGTCCGCCTGCCCCCCGACGCGACGGACCGTTGGAAAGAAGCATGACGCCCGGCGATAAACGTTCGATGAACGTGCCCGATTATCGCCGGTGACCCGGGAAAGCCCCAGGTCAGAGCCTACGCCGCCTGCGTCGGCCGGAGCAGTGCCCGGACCTCCGCCGCCTCGCTCGCGCCCGTCTGCTCGTAGATGCTCAGCGCCTCCCGCCAGCAGGCCCGTGCCCGGTCGGCCTGGCCCAGGCTGTCCAGGGCCCGGCCAAGGGTGGTCAGCACGTTCCCGCGCATCCACTCCCCGCCGATGCAGCGCAGCGCCAGCGCGCGCTCCGCGTGCTGTGCCGCCAGGGCGAAGCGCTGGGCCGACAGGTGGGCCTCGGCGATCCGGAAGTTGGTCGTCCCCTCCCACAGCCGCTGCCGGTTCTCCTGGAACACGCGCAGCGCCTCGCCGAGTTGCTCGAGGGCGTCCGCGGGCCGGCCCGCCCTGGTGAGCGCGATGCCCAGCGCGAAGCGGCCGTTGGCCACCCGCAGCGCCAGGCCCATCTCCTTGAAGATGGCCAGCCCGCGCTCGGCGAGCTGGACGGCGCTGGTCGTACGGCCCATGTTCACGTGGATCCGGGACAGGTTGCACAGCGCGCTGGCCTCGCCCGGCCGGTTCCCGTCCGCCCGGTAGTTCTCTATGGCCTCGCTGAGCAGCGCTTCGCCGTCCGCGTGCCGGTTCTGGTAGAAGGCGATGATGCCGCGGTCGTTGGGCGCCACGCCCGCCGGCATCGGGTCGCCGGTGAGCCGGGCCAGCTCGCTCGCCACCCGCGCCTCCTCGTCGGCCTGCGCGAAGCGGCCGGAGACCAGCAGCAGCGTGGTGAGCGCGATCCGCGCGCGGGCCTCGGCCCGGGCGTCGCCGGCGGCGCGGGCCGCCTCGCGCACGGCCGTCGCCGTGGTCTCGTACTGCCGGGAGTTGGCCCCGGACTCGGCCAGGTCCTTCGCCGCCCACAGCAGGTCCACGGCCCGCCCCAGAGCACCCCCCGAGGCGTTCTGGTGCACGCAGGCCAGCAGGCAGGCCGCCTCCGAGTACAGCCAGTCCACGGCCGACCGGCCGTCCGGGAAGACCAGGCCCGGGTACGCCGTGGCGGAGAGGTGCTCCACCAGCCGGTCGCCCGGCCGCTCCAGCGCGTACACGCCGGCCGCGGTGGCCAGGTAGAAGTCCAGCAGCCGGGACATGGCCGCCGTGCGCTCGCTCGGCGGCTGCTCGTCCCGCTCGGCGCACGCACGCGCGTAGAGCCGTACGAGGTCGTGGAAGCGGTAGCGGCCGGGCGCCGCCGACTCCAGCAGGGAGCAGTCGACCAGCGCCTCCAGCAGGTCCTCGGCGTCGTGCTCGGCGAGGTCCAGTACGGCGGCGGCCGCGGCCAGCGAGATGTCGGGGCCGTCGGCCAGGCCCAGCAGCCGGAAGGCCCGCGCCTGGGCGGGTTCGAGCTGCCCGTAGCCGAGCTCGAAGGTGGCCTTGACGGCCAGGTCGCCGGCCTGGAGCTCGTCGAGGCGGCGCCGCTCGTCGGCCAGCTTCGCGGCCAGGACGGACACCGTCCAGGTGCGCCGGGCGGCCAGCCGGGAGGCCGCGATGCGGATGGCCAGGGGCAGGAAGCCGCAGGCTCCCACCACGTCCAGGGCGGCCTGCCGCTCGGACGCCACCCGCTCCTCGCCCACGATCCGGGTGAAGAGCTGGATCGCCTCCTCCGGGCTCATCACGTCCAGGTCCACCAGGTGCGCGCCGGCCAGGCCGTTCATCCGCACCCGGCTGGTGACCAGCGCCGCGCAGCCGGCGGTGCCGGGCAGCAGGGGCCGTACCTGGGCGGCGTCCTTGGCGTTGTCGAGCAGCACCAGCACCCGGCGCCCGTCGAGGGTGGAGCGGTACAGCGCCGCCCGCTCGTCGGCGGTGTCGGGGATGGCGGAGTCGGCGGTGCCGAGGGCGCGCAGGAACGCGCCGAGGACGGCCTCGGGTTCGGCGGCCCGCGGGTCGGTGCCCTGGAGGTCCACGTACAGCTGGCCGTCGGGGAAGTGCGGGCGGGCGGCGTGCGCGACGTGTACGGCGAGCGTGGTCTTGCCGACGCCGCCGATGCCGGCCAGGGCGGACACGGCCATCACCCGGCCGTCGGTGCCGGCGGCGGTGAGGATCTCGCTGAGTTCCTGTACGAAGGCGGAGCGGCCGGTGAAGTCGGGAACGGTCGCCGGGAGTTGGGCCGGCCGGATGATCACGGCGGGCGCGGCCGGGGCGGGCTCGGCGACCCGCGCCAGTTCGGCGTCCGCGCGCAGGATGCGCTGCTGGAGTTCGGCGAGCTCGGGGCGCGGGTCCACGCCGAGCTCGTCCGCGAGGAGGCGGCGCGTGTCGGCGTACACGGCGAGGGCCTCGGCCTGGCGGCCGCCGCGGTAGAGGGCGAGCATCAGCAGCTCGCGGAGGCGCTCGCGGAGCGGGTGGGCGGCGGTGAGCGCGGTCAGTTCGGAGACCGCCTCGCCGTGCGCGCCGACCTCGAGGTCGAGGTCGAGGCGCGTCTCCAGGAGGGTGAGCCGCCATTCGGAGAGGCGGGTGCGCTCGGTCTCGGCGTACGGGCCGGGGACCCCGGCGAGGGGCTCGCCGTCCCAGAGGGCGAGGGCGTGGTTGAGGAGCGTACGGGCCTGGCCGCGGTTCCCCGAGGCGCGGGCCTTGTCGGCGTCGGCGGCGAAGCCGCGGGCGAGGCCGAGGTCGAGGGCGGCGGCCGGGGTGCGGATGGCGTAGCCGCCGGACTCGCTGACCAGCAGGCCCGGGTCGAGGACCTTGCGGAGCCGGGAGGCGTACGTGCGGACCGCGGCCAGAGCCTGGGAGGGCGGGTCCTCGCCCCAGATGGCGTCGATCAGTTCGGGCGCGGTGGCGGTGCGGCCGTCGCGCAGCAGCAGGGCGGCGAGCAGGGCGCGCTGCTGCGGGGAGCCCGAGGGGATCGGCTCGCCGCCGCGCCAGGCGCGGACGGGGCCGAGCACGGCGAAGCGGGCGGTGTCGGGGGTGGGGGCGGCGGGGCCGGAGGCTCCGGTGGGGGCGTCGGTGGTGGTGCCTGCGGGGCCCGTGGTGCCCGCGGAGGTGTGGGTGGGCGCGCCCGTGGCTTCGCCGGATGCGGAGGGTGCGGGTCCGGGCGCCGATTCGGGGTGCTTCCGCTGCCGCGGTATGGGCGGTGTGCCGTCCATCTGCTTCCCCCTCGCCTTTCCGGAGCCGTGTGTACGCATTGGTCAGTCTGCCCTGTCTTGGGCGGGCGCGTCAGCCCGGCCGGTGTGTGTGGCACAGCTGGTACACACCGATCACCACCCGAGTAGCTGACGGTACGTCAGATAAACGCTACCGTGGAGGACATGGAGACCTTCCCGAAGATCATCTCGGTGGACGACCACACGGTTGAGCCTCCCCACGTCTGGCGGGACCGGCTCCCGTCCAAGTACGCGGACGTCGCCCCGCGCGTCGTCCGCGCCCCCCTCAAGGAAATGACCTTCCTGGGCGGCAAGTTCGCCCCCGTCATGGGCGCCAAGGGCGACGACGGCCCCATCGGAGACTGGTGGGTGTACGAGGACCTGCACCGCCCGCTGACCCGCCTGGACACCGCCGTCGGCTACGACCGCGACGAGATCCGGCTCGAGGTCATCACGTACGAGCAGATGCGCCCCGGCTCCTTCTCGGTCCCGGACCGACTGGCCGACATGGACGTCAACCACGTCCAGTCCGCGCTCTGCTTCCCCACCTTCCCGCGCTTCTGCGGCCAGACCTTCACCGAGGCCAAGGACCGTGAGCTGGGGCTGCTCGGCGTCCGCGCGTACAACGACTGGATGGTGGAGGAGTGGTGCGGCCCCCTCGCGCAGGGCCGGCTGATCCCGCTCACCCTCGTACCGCTGTGGGACGCCCGCCTCGCCGCCGAGGAGGTGCGGCGCAACGCGGCCCGCGGCGTGCGGGCCGTGGCCTTCTCGGAGATCCCGCCGCACCTCGGGCTGCCGTCGATCCACACCGACGAGTGGGACCCCTTCCTCCAGGCCTGCGACGAGACCGGCACGGTCATCGCCATGCACATCGGCTCCTCGTCCCGGATGCCGTCCACCTCGGCGGACGCGCCGCCGGCGGTCGGGTCCACCATCACCTTCGCCAACTGCTGCTTCTCGATGACCGACTGGCTGATGAGCGGCAAGTTCGAGCGGTTCCCCAACCTCCGGATCATGTACGCGGAGGGTCAGATCGGGTGGATCCCGTACATCCTGGAGCGCGCGGACGTGGTCTGGGAGGAGAACCGCGGCTGGGGCGGCGTCGCCGACAAGGTCACCCGCCCGCCGTCGGAGCTGTTCGCGGAGCACGTCTACGGCTGCTTCTTCGACGACGCCTTCGGACTGCGGAACCTGGACGCGATCGGCGTGGGCAACGTCCTGTACGAGACGGACTACCCGCACTCGGACTCCACCTGGCCGAAGTCCCGCGAGGTGGGCGAGGCGCAGATGTCCCACCTGGCCCCGGACGTGGTGGACCGCATCGTCCGCGGCAACGCGATAGCCCTGCTGGGCCTGACCCCGGACGGCCTCTGGGCCGGCGCCTGACCCCTCCGGGGGTGCGAGGGGGCGGACCGCCCGGGCCCGCCCTTCCGCGGCGCCCGCCCCCACGGGGGTGCCCGCCCCGCACGGGGCTGCCGCTCCGCCGGCTCCGCCGGCCCCGGGTGGGGCCGCCGGCCCCGGGTGGGGCCGCGCCCAGCCGCCGGCTCGGCCGCCGGCGCTCGGCGTGTCCGGGGCGGAACCCTGTGACAGGGCCGCTGCGGGGTGTCATCTTGGGCCGTATGGGGGACTCGGGGGGAACGGCCGGGAAGGGCGGGGGGTGCCGGCCGGCCGCTGCCGCCGTGCTGGTGCTGACCTGGGGCGCGGCAGCCGTCGGGCTCGGGCTGTGGGCCGTGGCCCATCCGCCCTGGAACCCCGACCAGGTCTACTTTCTCGTCGACACCGCCGACGCCCTCGTCTACGGGCTCACCGCGGCCGTCGTGCTCGGCCGCCGCACCCACGCCGTGGCCTGGCTCGTCGCCCTGTGCGCCGTTGGCGGCGGTGCGGCGGCGGTCGTCGCGCAGCTCGCCGCCCGGTACGGGACCGCCGCCCCGCCCCCCGCCTGGGGCATCCTCCAGGGCACCGCCTGGGTCCCCGGCACGCTCTCCCTGATCCTCGTCGTCCCGTACCTCCTCGGCCGCGAACGCCCCTCCCGGGCCGCGTACGCCGCCGTCGGGGCCGGCGTCGCCGTGATCGCCGCGCTCCTCGCCGTACGCCTCACCGATCCCTGGCCCTGGCCGGCCGCGCCGCACCCCTTCGCCCCGCTCGCCGTGCGCAGCGCCGCCTGGGCCCGGCTGGCCGGACCGCTCGCCGACGCCCTCGTACTGGCCGTGATCGTCCTCGGGCTCGCCGCCGCGGCCCACGCCGCCCTGCGGCGGCACCGCGACCCGTCGGCCCGCGGCCTCGGCTGGCTCGCCATCGGCACCGCCCTGATCGCGCTCACCTTCGTCCCCCTGGTCGTCCGCCCCGAAGGCCCCGGCGGCTGGCCGGAGTTGCTGACCCCCGTCACCCACCTCGCCTCGCAGGCCTTCTTCCCGGCGGCCGTGCTCGTCGTGGTCCTGCGCCAGCGCCTGTGGGGCATCGACCTCGTCATCAGCCGCACCCTCGTCTGGGCCCTGCTCACCGGCCTGCTGATCGGCGGCTGCTTCGCCGCCCTCGCCCTGCTGGGCGCACTGCTGCCCGGTTCCGGAACGCTCGGCGCGGTCCTCGCCACCGCCGCCACCGCCGCCGGCATCCAGCCCGCCCGCGGCTGGCTCCAGCGCCGGGTGGACCGCCTCGTGCACGGCGAGGCCGCCGCGCCCGCGCTCAGCCGCGTCGGCCGCCACCTGGGCAGTGCGGCGACCCCCGAGGAGGCCCTGGCCGGCATGGCGGAGAGCGTGGCGGCTTCCTTCAACCTCGGCTCGGTCCGCGTGCTCGGCCCCGACGGCCGGGTGCTGGCCGCCGCCGGCGAGCCCGACGAGCCGGCGCCGCTCGAACTCCCCCTGGTGGTGCGGCAGGAGACCGCCGGGACGCTCCGGGTCACCGCCCGCCCCGGCGAGGCGCTGGACCGCCGGGCGCGGGCCGCCCTGGACGAGGTCGCCCCGCTCCTCGGCACCGCCGTCCAGATCGCCGCCGTCACCCGCGCGCTGCGCGAGTCCCGGGGACGGCTCGCCGCCGCCAGGGACGACGAACGCCGGGCGCTGCGCCGCGAGTTGCACGACGGACTCGGTCCCGCCCTGGCCGGCGTGGGCCTCGGGCTGTCCGCCGCCCGCAACCTGCTGCCGCCCGGCGCCGGGGCCTCGGACGCGCTGCTGGCCGCGCTCCGTACGGAGGTGGACCACCAGGTGGAGGCCGTCCGGGTGCTGGCGCGCGGGCTGGTCCCGCCGGTGCTGGCCGAGCTGGGCCTCGTACCGGCGCTGCGCGAGCTGGTCATGCGGTACGAGTCCGACGGCCTGGCCGTGGTGGTGCGCGACGCGGGTGCCGGCGAGCCGGAACGGGAGGTCGCGGGCGCGGTGTACGCGGTGGTGGCCGAGGCCATCAGGAACGTGGCCCGGCACTCCGGCGCCCGGGTCTGCGCCGTGGAACTGGCCGGCGACCGGGGCGCCCTGGCCGTCACGGTCGAGGACGACGGCCGGGGCATCGGCCCGGGTGCCCGCCCGGGCGTCGGTACGCAGTCCCTGCGCGAGCGCGCCGAGCTCGTCGGCGGGACCGTCGCGTGGGGACCGGGCTCCGGGGGCCGGGGCACCCGGCTGGAACTGCGGATACCCGCGCGGCCTGAGGGGGCGGCGGCATGAGGGTGATGGTGGTGGACGACCACCCGGTGTTCCGGATGGGGATGGCGGCGCTGCTCGGCTCCCTGGCCGGGGTGAGCGTGGTGGCCGAGGCCGCTTCGCTGCCGGAGGCCGTGGCGGGGGCGGTGGCCGGGGAGCCGGAGGTGGTGGTCATGGACCTCGACCTCGGCGAGGGCGCCGGCTCCGGGGTGGACGCGACGCGGGAGATCCTGCGGGTCCGGCCGCGCACGGCGGTGCTGGTGGTGACGATGCTGGACGACGACGACTCGGTCTTCGCCTCGATGCGGGCCGGGGCCCGCGGGTACCTGCTGAAGGGCGCGGCGCCGGAGGAGATCGAGCGCGCGCTGCACGCCGTGGCCAACGGGGAGGTCATCCTGGGCCCCGCCGTGGCCACCCGGGCGATGGCCTACCTGACCGGCCTGGTGGTGCCGGGCGCCGCCCGAGGCCCCTTCCCCGAGCTGACCGCCCGGGAGCTGGAGGTGCTGGACCTGGTGGCGCGGGGCCTGGACAACACGGCCATCTCCCGGCGTCTGACGCTCTCGCCGAAGACGGTCCGCAACCACCTCTCCAACATCCTGACGAAACTCCAGACGGCCACCCGCGCGGAAGCGATCGTCCGCGCCCGCGAAAGGGGCCTGGGAACGGGCCCCTGACCGGGCCGGCCGCGGGCGGCCTCTGACCGGAAGGCCGCGGTCATCTCCCGCAGAGCCGCCTCCGCCTCCTCGTACGCCGCCTCCCGGTCCTCCCGGTTGCGCCCCCAAGGCCATCGCATGCGCGTTCCCCTCCCCCTGTGTCCGTGGATCATGACACGGGCTCAGGAGAAGGGGACCGGCGTTCCGGGATCCGGGCGCCCGGCCGTGCAGGTCAGGCCGCGTGCAGGGCCAGGGTCGGGGACAGGCGGGAGGCGCGGACCGCCGGGTAGAGGCCCGCCAGCGTGCCGATGACCAGGGTCGCGCCGAAGCCGCCGGTGACCGACCACAGCGGGACCACCCACGGCAGGCCGCCCGCAGCGGCGTACGCGGCCACCGCCGCCGAGCCCAGCGCGATGCCGGCCAGTCCGCCGAGGCCCGACAGGAGCAGGGACTCCGTGACGAACTGGACGCGGACCGCCCCCTTCGTGGCCCCCAGCGAGCGGCGCAGGCCGATCTCGTGGCGCCGCTCCAGCACCGAGATGATCATGGTGTTGGCCACGCCCACCCCGCCGACCAGCAGCGCGATCCCGCCGAGCCCCAGCAGCAGCGTGGAGAACGCGCCTTCGGTGGCCGCCTTGGCCTGGAGCGCGGCCGACGGGTCCGTCACCGACACCGTCTGCGGCGAGCGGGGGTTGGCCGTCTGCGGGATCAGGTTCCGCACTGCGCCCACCCGGGCGTCCGCCGAGCGCTCGTACACGGCCGTCGGGTGTCCGTCGAAGCCCAGCAGGGACTCCGCCGCCGACCAGCCGACCAGGGCCGCCCGCTCGATCTCGGGCGCCAGCGGCACCGGTCCGAGGATGCCCGTCACCGTGAAGTACCGCCCGCCGATGAAGACCTGCCGGCCCGGCGCGGTGATCCCGAGCCGCCGCGCCGCCACGTCGCCCAGCACCACGGCCGGGTACCGGCCCGTCGCGGCGTTCAGCCACGCCCCGCTGCGCACCCCGGCCCGCAGCGTCTCCAGCAGGTCGCCCCGCGCGGCCAGCACCGCGATGCCGCCGGTCTCGTCCGGGGAGATCTTCTCGCTGCGCCGCACCGAGTGCGCCACGGCACCGGTCGCGCCGACGCGCTCCACGCCCTCGATCCGGCCGATCATGCCCGGCGCCTCCTCGGGCAGCTTGGTGTCCTGGCCGGAGAACATCGACTGGCCCGGCGTCACGACCAGCATGTTCGTGCCCAGCGCGTCCAGCTCCCGCAGCAGCTTCGCCTGGCTGGACGAGGAGATGCCGACCACCGCGATCATCGTGGCGATCCCGATCGCGATGCCGAGCGCCGACAGCACCACCCGTACCGGCCGGGCCCGCAGCCCTGCCGAGCCCACGTGCAGCACGTCCCGCAGGGAGAGCCGGGCCGGCCGCAGCCGCGTACGGTCCCGCCGCAGCCGCGTACGGCTCCTCCGCTCCCGCGTACGGTCCCGCCGGGCCGGCCGCTCCCGCGTACGGTCCCGCCGCCCCGCCCTCACGCCACCGCCCCGTTCCACTCGTCCGCCACGATCTCCCCGTCCCGGATCCGCACCTGGCGGGGCAGGGCCGCCGCGATCTCCTGGTCGTGCGTGATCACCGCGATGGTCGCGCCGTCCCGGTTCAGCTCGCGCAGCAGCTCCATCACCGCCTCGCCCGAGGCCGAGTCCAGCGCCCCGGTCGGCTCGTCCGCCAGCAGCAGGTCGGGCTCGCCGGCCACCGCCCGCGCGATCGCCACCCGCTGCTTCTGGCCGCCGGACAGCTGGTGCGGCCGGTGGCCCAGCCGGTCGCCCAACCCCACCCGCTCCAGCGCCCGGACCGCCCGGCGCCGCCGCTCGGCCCGCGGGAGGCCCGAATACAGCAGCCCCTCGGCCACGTTGTCCCGCGCGCTCAGGCCCGGCACCAGATGGAAGGACTGGAAGACGAAGCCGACGTGCCGCGCGCGCAGCGCCGACAGGGCACGGTCGGACAGGGACGGCACGTCGTGGCCGGCGATCGCGACCGTACCGGCCGTGGGCCGGTCCAGGGTGCCCACGATGTGCAGCAGCGTCGACTTCCCCGAGCCCGAGGGGCCCACGAGGCCGAGCAGTTCCCCGGCCGTCACGGTCAGGTCCACGCCCCGCAGCGCCGCGACCCCGCCCGGATACTCCTTGGTCACCCCCTTCAGCTCGACCACGGTGCTCGGCAGCCGCTCGTCCGTCATCAGGACTCCTTCGTGGATACCCCGGCCTTCAGGCCGGGGAGGGAACGGAGCACCCGCGTAGCGGGGCTGGGAAGGCCGGTTCGCCCCGTGGGCGGAACGGCGTCGTCGGTGGCGGCCAGTACGTGGGGCGGGGAGGACGTCAAATCTTCGGCACCCCGACCTTCATGCCCTCCTTCAGCGCCCCGCCCTTGACCTCGACGCGGCCCTGCCCGAACATCCCGAGCTCGACGCGGACTTCGCGGACCCGGGGCCGCCCGTCCGGGCCGTCCTCGACCACCTGGACCCCGAAGCCGCCGCCCGCCAGCGCCAGCAGCGCGTTCACCGGCACCGACAGCACGCCCTTGACCGTCTCCCCGGTCAGCCCGACGGAGACCGGCGTCCGGTCCGGGGCCCTCACCTCGCCGGGCCGGTCGAGGAGCACCGTCACCTCGACCTTCGCGGCGCCGTCCCCGGCACCGCCCGACCCCTGCCCCTGACCCTCGTCCGCGGCGGCACGGCCCACCGAGCCGATCCGCCCGGTCGCGGTCCCGCCGCCCGGCAGCGACACGGTCACCTCGTCCCCGGTCCGGGCGGACGCGGCCCGGCCGACGTCCAGCTTGAAGCGGACCACGCGCTCCGTGCCGGTCAGCGTGAGCACCGGTTTGCCGGGCGCCGCCTGGTCGCCGGTCGCGGCGTCGGCCGCCTGCACCCGCTGCGGGCCGGTGGCGAAGGCCACGTCACCGGGGCCCACCTGCCCGGTCTGCTTCAGCCCGTGGGACTTCTGCCAGCGCTTCACCGCCGTCACCGTGCCCTGGGTGAAGGTCCCGTCGTCCGGGTCCAGGCCCGTGCCGAAGCCCAGCGCCCGCAGGTTGGCCTTGAGCTGCTTGACGTCCTCGCCCTCGTCGCCCGCCTTCAGCGCCCGGTACATCGGCACCGACCCGTACATCAGCCGTACCGGCCGCCCGTCGACCTCGTACAGCCGCCCGTCGCGCGGGACCGCCGAGCCCTCCCCGGCCACCCAGGTCAGCACGCCCTGGGCCGCCGCGTTCAGCTTGCGCTCCTTGGCGTAGCCGAGGGTGCCGTCCACCTGGAGGCCGTTGCCGAGGTCGCCGCGGGTGACGGGCGCGGTGTCGGGCGGCAGCCCGTCCGTACGGCGCTCCTCGCCCCCCGCGTCGCCGCCCGGCTGCGCCACCAGTACGTACCCCCCGCCGCCCGCGGCGGCCAGCACGACCAGACCCGCCACGAGCCACTTCTTCACGG
Organism: Streptomyces sp. NPDC101118; assembly: GCF_044759445.1. NCBI lineage: Bacteria > Bacillati > Actinomycetota > Actinomycetes > Kitasatosporales > Streptomycetaceae > Streptomyces > Streptomyces sp. NPDC101118. The sequence goes on from NZ_JBIVZG010000007.1 coordinate 247,805, forward strand.
CCGCCCCGCGTTGCACTTCTCCATGGCCTTCTTGAAGGCCTCTTCCTGCCCCTTGGGTATTTCCGTGGCCTTCGTCATCCCGCCCTCGTACGACGGGTCCGGGAGGTCGATCCCGTTGTCCCGCATGCAGCGGACCCACTTCAGCTGGTCGTCCTTCTCCTTCTGGGTGGGGCCGCCGGCGCCGCCCTTCGGGCCGCTGCCGCAGGCCTCCAGCGCCTTCTGGAACTTCTGCGGGTCCGCGTTCGAGCCGCCGCCCAGCGTCATGCCGCGCGGGTCCTCGCCCGGCTTCGGGTCCGGCACGTCCAGGCCCTGCTTGCGCAGGCACTGGCGCAGCTTGAGCGCGGCGTCGGCGTCGGCCCCGCCGCCCGCCGAGGAGCCGGAGCCGGAGCCGGAACCGGAGCCGGACGAGGAACCGGAACCGGCGGAATCCGAGCCGCCCGACGAGGACGAATTCGTGCACGCGGTCACCAGCAGCGCCAGCCCGGTGAGGACGGCCGCCGCGGTCATGGTCACGGGGGAGGACGCACGCCTGCCCGAGGTGTGTGGAGTCATGGCGCCGACCTTGCGCCGAAGCGCGGTTTCGCTTCTCTAACGGCGGACCTTTACAACGCCGAAACCCCCGCCTCGGATAAAGAGGAACGCATGCGAGTTCTGGTGGTGGAGGACGAGGAATTCCTCCGGGAGATGATCGCCGAGGGCCTGCGCCGCGACGCCCTGGCCGTGGACGAAGCCGCCGACGGCCTTGAGGCGCTGCACCGGCTGCGCTTCGGCGCATACGACGTGATGGTCCTCGACCGGGACCTCCCCGGCCTGCACGGCGACGAGGTCTGCCGCCAGGTGGTCCGCGAGGGCCTGCTCACCCGGATCCTGATGCTCACCGCCTCCGGCACCGTGCGCGACCGGGTCGAGGGCCTCGGCCTCGGCGCCGACGACTACCTGACCAAGCCCTTCGCGTACGACGAGCTGCTCGCCCGCGTCCTCGCCCTCGGCCGCCGCGCCCGCCCCGCCCTGCCGCCGGTCCTGGAGCGGGCCGGCATCGTCGTCGACACCGCGCGCCGCGACGCCACCCGGGACGGGCACCGGCTCGCGCTGTCCCGGAAGGAGTTCGCGGTGCTGGAGGCGCTGGTCCGCGCGCAGGGGGCGGTGGTCAGCAGCGACGACCTGATCGAGCAGGTGTGGGAGGAGGACACCAGCTACTCCACCAACGCCGTCCGCGTCACCGTCAGCAAGCTGCGGGCCAAGCTCGGCGAGCCGCCGGTGGTCGAGACGGTCCCGGGTGCCGGCTACCGCATCGCGCCCCCGCAGGACCGCCGGGCGGCGGCCGGTCCTGCCGGCCGGGAAGACCCAGACCCGCAGGGCCCTGCCCCGCAAGGCCGCTCCTGATGCGCCGCGGTCCGGCCCGGCTGCTGCCGGGCAGCGAGCGCGTCCGCCTCACCGCCCTGTACGGCGCGCTGCTGCTGCTCGCCGGCGGCGGACTGGTGGCGCTGGTCTACGTACTGGTCAGCCAGGGCATGCTCGGCAGCCTCACGACCGCCGTGCGGACCACGGCCGCCCGACCCGGCGACGTCGTCGAGGGGACCCGCGTGGACGTGCCCGTCATGGTCCCGGCGCAGAAGCTGCCGCCCGGCACCCTCTCCAAGGAACAGCTGGCGTCCTTCCAGGTCACCCAGAACATCTCCGCCGCCGTCACGGACGCGGCCCTGCACCGGCTGCTGGTGTACTCGCTGATCGCGCTGGCCGTCTTCGCCGTGCTCTCCATCCTGCTGGCCTGGTGGATGGCGGGCCGGGTGCTGCGCCCGGTCGCGGTGATCACCGAGACGGCCCGCCGGCTGTCCGGCGAGAACCTCCACGAGCGGATCGCGCTCGACGCCCCGCCCGGTGAGCTCAAGCGGCTGGCCGACACCTTCGACGGGATGCTGGGGCGGATGGAACAGCTGGTCGCCGCCCAGCGCCGGTTCGCCGCGAACGCCGCCCACGAGCTGCGCACCCCGCTCGCCGTGCAGCGGGCCGCGGCCGAGATCGGGCTGGCGGGTGAGCCGGACGCGGAGCGGGTGGCCCGGATCAGGGCGAAGCTCCTCGCCGTCTGCGACGAGAGCGAGGCGATGATCGAGGGCCTGTTGCTGCTGGCCGCGGCCGAGGAGGGCCCGGGCGCGGCGGGCGGCGCCGGCGCGGACGACGGGGGCCGCGCGGGGGAGGGGCTGCCGGCGGTGCAGCGGGTGGCCCTGCACGAGACGGCCGCCGCGGAGCTGGCCGGCTGCGCGGAGGAGGCCGCCGGGCGCGGCCTGACCGTGGATTCGGCCCTCGCCCCGCTGGTCGTACGCGGCGATCCGGCGCTGCTGGGGCACCTGGTGCGCAACCTGCTCGCCAACGCCGTACGCCACAACCGTGACGGCGGCTCGGTCACGGTCACCACCGGCGCCCGGGAGCTGTCGGTCACGAACACCGGTCCCGTCGTCCCGCCGGGCGAGGTGCCGAGGCTGCTGGAGCCCTTCCGCCGCCGGGAGGCGCGCCGGCACGCGCCCGGCGAGGGCGCGGGGCTCGGCCTGTCGATCGTCGGCGCCATCGCGCGGGCGCACTCGGCCGAACTCACCGCCACCGCGAACCCGGCCCCGGGCGGCGGCCTGACCGTACGCCTGCGCTTCCCGGGGGCCACGACGGACTGACCGCACCACCCGCCTCCCCTGGCGCCGAACGAGTGGAATCGCGGGGCGGGCGCCGGACGGGTGCCGCCCGTCACGCGCTCGGATGGTGATGTGGTTATCCGCTCCCCGGACCTGGAAGAGGCGCCCCGACATGCGACGTACCCCCTCCCGCCGGCTGTTCGCCGCCGCCCTGCTCGTGGCGTCGGTGCTGGCCCCGGTGGCCGTCACCCCCGCGGGGGCCGTGACTCCCGCTTCCGCCGCAGACCGTTACGGCGACGGCGGCGGGGACAGGAAGGACGGCCGGGACGGGGACGGGTGCCCGCGCAACGGCCTGGACCCCGCCCTGACCGCCCGGCTGGACCGGACCGTCGAGCAGGTCCGCACCCAGGCGAACATCCCGGGCGTCGTCGTCGGCCTCTGGCTGCCGGGCCGGGGCTGCTACGTGCGGGCCACCGGCGTCGCCGACAAGACCACCGGCAGCCCGATGCGGGTCGACTCCTACGTACGGATCGGCAGCGAGACCAAGACCTTCACGGTCACCGCGCTGCTGGAGCTGGTCGACCAGGGCAAGGTCGGGCTGGACGACCCGATCGACAAGTACGTCCGCGGGGTGCCGAACGGCGAGAACATCACGCTGCGTCAGCTCGCCGGCATGCGCAGCGGGCTCTTCCCGTACACGTCCGACCCGGACTTCCTCCACGACCTGGTGAGCGAGCCGGAGCGCGCCTTCAACCCGTGGGAGGTGCTGTCGTACGGCTACCGGCACGCCAACACCTTCGCGCCGAACGCCCAGTTCCAGTACTCGAACTCCAACCTGATCCTGCTCGGCCTGGTCATCGAGAAGGTCACCGGCCAGAAGGTGCAGCGCGTCATCGACGAGCGGGTGCTGCGCCCGGCCCGCCTGCACCACACGCTCTTCCCGAAGGGTACGGAGTTCCCCGAGCCGCACCCGCGCGGCTACACCGACCAGACGCTGGACGGCACCACCGCGGACGCCACCGACTGGAACCCCAGCTGGGCCTGGACGGCCGGGGTGATGATCTCGAACTTGCACGACCTGCGCCGCTGGGCCGAGGTCGTCGCCACCGGGAAGCTGCTCAGCCCGGAGACCCAGGCGGAGCGCATGAAGATGCTGCCCACCGGCTTCCCCGGCACGAACTACGGGCTCGGCATCCTGGAGACCAGCGGCTGGATCGGGCACAACGGCTCGATCCCGGGCTACGAGACGGTGACCGTCTACCTGCCGGAGGAGAAGGCCACCATGGTCCTGATGCTCAACACCGACTCCCAGGTCGGCGGTCAGGAGCCCTCCACGCTCCTCGCCCGGGCGGTCACCCAGGTGGTGACGCCGGATCACGTGTACGACGGCGGAGGAATCGGCCCCCGTTAGAAATTTGAGTGATCAACAGAACCAAACGCACCATGTGTACGGTTTAGGGCGATGAGCAAACACGCCCGGCACCGGACAAGGACGCGGCGGCCCGCACGGCTCGGCCGGCGCTGGCCCCTCGCTGCGGCCGGCGCCGCCCTCGCCGGGCTGGCCGCCTGGCTGTGCGGCGTGCCCTTCGACCTCGGCGGGGACCTCGGTGCGGCGAAGGGCAACCAGGAGCTCCGGGGCGACGCGACGCACGGGGACGGCGACCACCCCAGCCGCGGGGAGCACCGGCCGGCGGCGCCGCACGCCGGGCCGCCGGCTCCGGCGCCGCCGAAGGTGATCCCCGGGCTCAGCGACGCCACCCGGGCGCGGATCCCCGCCGATTCCCGGCAGGTCGTCCTGGTGAGCGGCAAGGGCAAGGACTCCTCGTACAACACCGTCACCCTCTACGGCCGCGCCGAGGGCTCCCGCGACTGGACCGCCGGACCGAGCTGGCAGGGCCGCAACGGCGCCAAGGGCTGGTCCACCGACCGCCGGTACGGCGACCTCACCTCCCCCATCGGCGTGTTCGCCCTCACGGACGCGGGCGGCCTGCTGTCGGCGCCCCCGGGGACCAGGCTCCCGTACGACCAGGACGAGGCCTTCGTGCCCGGCGGGGTCGGCGTCGAGGGGGAGTCCCTGGCCGGCTCCTTCGACTACGTGGTGGCCATCGACTTCAACCGCAGGCCCGGCACGTCCCCGCTCGACCCGGAGAAGCCCGAGGGCGAGGACAAGGGCGGCAACATCTGGCTGCACGTCGACCACGACGGCCCGTCCCAGGGCTGCGTCGGCATCCCGGCGGCCGCGATGCGGAAGGTCCTGGAGACGCTGGACCCCGCCCAGCACCCGGTGATCGTGATGGGCCCGGCGGGCATGTAGCCCCGGCGCCCCCGCTTTCCCCCGCCCCGCTTTCCCCCGCCCGGCTTTCCCGTGCCGGCGCACGCCCGTTCCCCCCTGCGCCCGTGCCCCCGCACTCCCGCCGGGCCGCCCGCCGGGCCCCGCCCGCCGGCATTCCGGACCTCCGGCCTTTTGGTCCCTCCCTCCCCCTTGCCTGACGGGGCGTCAGCTACCAGCATGGGCCCCGCATCCATATGACGAATCGTCAGATGACCCGATGGTGAAGGCGGGCGGCCCATGGGACGCGTGTTTCCTGAAGGACGGCTGGTGTACGGGATGCAGCTCCCGATCCAGTCGCAGAGCTCCATCTACGCCGAGCCCTGGGAGGCCACGGCGACCGCCGCCGACCTGGCGGAGATAGCCCGGGCCGCCGACCGGGCCGGCTTCGGCTACCTCGCCTCCTGCGACCACGTCGCCATCCCGCGGCGGCTCGCGCAGGCGATGAGCACGGTCTGGTACGACCCGGTGGCCACGCTGTCCTTCCTGGCCGCCGTGACCGAGCGGGTCCGGCTGCTCAGCCACGTCGCGATCGTCGGCCTGCGGCACCCCCTGATCAGCGCCAAGCAGTACGCGACCCTCGACCAGCTGTCCGGGGGGCGGCTGATCCTGGGCGTGGGCGCGGGGCACGTGCAGGAGGAGTTCGAGGTGCTGGGCGTGGACTTCGCCCGGCGCGGGCCGGTGCTCGACGAGACCGTCGACGCGCTGCGGGCGGCCCTGGGGGAGGAGGAGTTCCCCGAGTTCGAGGGCGCGCTCTTCCGCTTCCGGGACCTCGGGCAGCTGCCGCGGCCGGTCCAGTCCCGGGTGCCGGTGTGGGTGGGCGGGTCCTCGCCCGCAGCAGTGCGCCGGGCGGCCGTGCGCGGCGACGGCTGGCTGCCGCAGGGCGACCCGCGCGACCGGCTGCCGGGCCAGATCGCCCGTATCAGGGAACTGCGCGAGGCGGCCGGGATCACCGACCCGATCGAGATCGGCGCGATCACCGAGCCGCTGTACGTCGGCGAGCCCGGCTGGGACACCGGCCGCCGCACCCGCACCGGCAAGCCGGAGGCCCTCGCGGCGGCCCTGCGCGAGTACGCCGACCTGGGCGTCGACCAGGTCCAGGTGCGCTTCCGGTGCCGCGACCGCGCCGAACTCGTGGACCAGATCACGGCCTTCGGCGCCGAGGTCGCGCCGCACCTCAACGACTGAAGCGGCCGGACGGCCACGGAACGACCGACCGCACGACCACCGACGAAGGAGCACCTGATGGGCAAGCTGGACGGACGGGTCGTCATCATCACGGGCGCCGCGCGCGGCCAGGGCGAGCAGGAGGCCAGGCTGTTCGCCGCCGAGGGCGCGAAGGTGCTGCTCGGTGACGTGCTGGACGCCCAGGGCGAGGCCGTCGCCAAGGAGCTGGGCACCGAGAACGCCCGCTACGTGCACATGGACGTCAGCCGCGAGGAGGACTGGGCGGCGGCCGTGGCCGCGGCCAAGGAGGCCTTCGGCGGCCGGGTCGACGGCCTGGTCAACAACGCCGGGATCCTGCGCTTCAACGAGCTGACCGCCACCCCGCTGGCGGAGTTCCAGCAGCTGGTGCAGGTCAACCAGGTGGGCGCGTTCCTCGGCATCAAGCACGTGGCCCCCGAGATCGAGGCGGCCGGCGGCGGCACCATCGTCAACACCTCTTCGTACACGGGCCTGACGGGCATGGCCTTCGTGGGCTCGTACGCCGCGACCAAGGCCGCCATCGTGGGCCTGACCCGGGTGGCCGCGCTGGAGCTGGCCGCCAAGGGCATCCGGGTCAACGCGATGTGCCCGGGGGCCGTGGACACCCCGATGGCGAACCCGGGACTGCTGGACCCGGAGAACCTCACGGACGAGGCGCGCGACGCGATGGCGGACCTCTACAAGCGGGTGGTGCCGCTCGGGCGGGTCGGCCTGCCGGAGGAGGTGGCCAAGCTGGCCCTCTTCCTGACCAGCGAGGACTCCTCGTATATCACCGGCCAGCCGTTCGTCATCGACGGTGGGTGGATGGCGGGCGTCAGCATCCTCTAGCCGCACCTGACGCAGTGTCAGGTATTGACGCCGCGTCCCCCCGGTGGAACAGTCGAACGCATCGATCTGACGATGCGTCAGAAAAAGAAGGACGGTGAACCCCCTTGGAATTCGGTCTCTTCGTGCAGGGATACGTGCCTGAGGCGCGCTCCAAGGTCGACCCCGAGGCAGAGCACAAGGCGCTGATCGAGGAGACCGAGTACGTCATCCAGGCCGACAAGTCCGGCTTCAAGTACGCCTGGGCCTCCGAGCACCACTTCCTGGAGGAGTACTCGCACCTCTCGGCCAACGAGGTCTTCCTCGGCTACCTGGCGCACGCCACCGAGCGGATCCACCTCGGCTCCGGCATCTTCAACCCCCTCGCGCAGGTGAACCACCCGGTCAAGGTGGCCGAGAAGGTCGCCATGCTCGACCACCTCTCCAAGGGCCGCTTCGAGTTCGGCACCGGCCGCGGCGCGGGCAGCCACGAGATCCTCGGCTTCCTGCCGGGCATCGAGGACATGAACCACACCAAGGAGATCTGGGAGGAGACCATCGCGGAGTTCCCCAAGATGTTCCTCCAGGAGGAATACGAGGGGTTCCAGGGCAAGCACTGGTCGCTGCCCCCGCGGAAGGTCTTCCCCAAGCCGTACGGCAAGGCCCACCCGGCCATGTGGTACGCCGCCGGCTCCCCCTCCTCGTACGCGATGGCCGCGAAGAAGGGCCTGGGCGTGCTGGGCTTCAGCGTCCAGAAGGTCTCCGACATGGAGTGGGTGCTGGAGCAGTACAAGACGGCGATCCAGGAGGCGAAGGCGATAGGCGCCTTCGTGAACGACAACGTCATGGTCACCTCGACCGCGATCTGCGCCGAGACCCACGAGAAGGCGGTCGAGATCGCGGTCAACGCGAACATGAACCGCTTCCAGTCGCTGGTCTTCCGCTACCACGACACCTTCCCGCGGCCCGAGGCGATCCCGGAGTGGCCCGAGACCCTGCCGGAGTACAACGCCGAGATCATCGAGCTCCTGATCGCCGAGGAGCTGCTGATCTGCGGCGACCCGTCGGAGGTCCTGGCCCAGTGCAAGCGGTGGGAGCAGGCGGGGGCGGACCAGCTGTCCTTCGGCCTGCCGACGGGTGTCTCGTACGAGGACACGATGACGACGATCAAGCTGATCGGCGAGCACGTGATCCCGAAGATCGACACCGACCCGGTCCACCGGACGACGCGCTTCCGCGAAGCGTCCGCCTGACGGTGTGCGGCGGTCCGGTACGGCTCCCCGGCCGGCGCCGCGCCCGCGGGTGCCGCGCCCCCCGGACCCCTTGCGGGGGCTCCGCCCCCACACCCCCGCTCCTCAAACGCCGGAGGGGCTGAATCGCCGGCGGCGCAGCCCCGGGAACCTCGGCCCGTCCGGCGCTTGAGGGCACAGGGGGGTCCGGGGGTTCCCCCGGTGAACGGGAGAAGGGTGGGCCGGGGCAACTTCCCCCCCCCCCCGAGAACGGGGGCGGCGTCTTCCCGGACCGCCGCCCCGCACCGGCCCCGGCCGGGAGGCACCCGTGGCCGCGGCCGGCCCGGCGCCCCCCGGCCGGGGCACGCGGGCGCCCGGACCCGCGCACCCGGCACAAGCCCGGGCAACCAGCCCTGGGCACGGGACCGGTACCGACAGGCACCCCGCAGGGGACCGGTACACGTAGGAGAAGGGACGTCATGCTCGACCACCTCATCACCGGCGCCACCGTCGTGGACGGCACCGGCGCCCCGGCCCGCGCGGCGGACGTCGGCATCAGGGACGGCCGCATCGCGGTGATCGCGGAGCCCGGCACCGTCACCGAAGCGGCCCGGACCACCGAGGACGCCACCGGCCTCGTCCTCTGCCCCGGCTTCGTCGACCCGCACACCCACTACGACGCCCAGCTCTTCTGGGACCCCTACGCCACCCCCTCCATGAACCACGGCGTCACCACGGTCGCCGGCGGCAACTGCGGCTTCACCCTCGCCCCGCTCCACCCGGACCGCCCCGAGGACGCCGACTACACCCGCCGCATGATGAGCAAGGTCGAGGGCATGGCCCTCAAGGCCCTCGAAGAGGGCGTCGACTGGAGCTGGCACACCTTCGGCGAGTACCTCGACGCCCTGGAGGGGCGGATAGCCGTCAACGCCGGCTTCATGGTCGGGCACTGCGCCCTGCGCCGGCACGTGATGGGCGAGGACGCGGTCGGCGGGCAGCCCACCCCCGAGCAGCTGGACGCGATGCTCCGCCTCTTCCACGAGGCCATGGACGCCGGCGCCTGGGGCCTGTCCACCACCCAGAGCTCCACCCACTCCGACGGCGACGGGCAGCCCGTCGCCTCCCGCCACGCGAAGCCCGACGAGCTGCTCGCCCTCTCGCGGGCCGTCGCCGAGCACGAGGGCACCCAGCTGGAGGCCATCGTCGCCGGCTGCCTCGACCAGTTCGCCGACGAGGAGATCGACCTCTTCGTCGAGATGAGCGCAGCGGCCGGGCGGCCGCTCAACTGGAACGTCCTGACCATCGACGCGTCGGTCCCCGAGCGCGTCCCGCGCCAGCTGGTGCCCAGCGAGCGCGCCCGCAAGGCCGGCGGCCGGATCGTCGCCCTCACCATGCCGATCCTCACGCCGATGAACATGTCCCTCGGCACCTTCTGCGCACTCAACCTCATCCCCGGCTGGGGCGAGGTCCTCGGCCTGCCGGTGCCCGAGCGCATCGAGCGGCTCCGCGACCCCGCCGTACGCGCCGAGCTGCTGCGCCGCGCCGACAGCAAGGAGGCCGGAGTCTTCCGGCGGCTGGCCGACTTCGGCCGGTACGTCATCGGCGACACGTACAGCGAGGAGAACGAGGGCCTCAGCGGCCGGGTCGTGAAGGACATCGCCGCGGAGCGCGGCCAGGACGCCTTCCAGTGCCTGGTCGAGATCTGCGCCAACGACGACCTCAGAACCGTCCTGTGGCCGATGCCCACGGACAACGACCCCGCCACCTGGGCGCTGCGGGCCGAGACCTGGCAGCACGAGGACGTCCTGCTGGGCGGCTCCGACGCGGGCGCCCACCTGGACCGGATGTGCGGGGCGCCGTACACGACCCGGTTCCTCGGCGACTGCCTGCGCGGACGGAAGCTCGTGCCGCTGGAGCAGGCGGTCAGGATGCTCACCGACGACCCCGCGCAGCTCTTCGGCCTGCGCGAGCGCGGCCGGATCCAGGAGGGCTGGCACGCGGACCTCGTCCTCTTCGACCCCGAGCGGATCGAGGCGGGCCCGGCGACGCTGGTGCACGACCTGCCCGGCGACAGCCCCCGGCTGGACTCGCGGGCGATCGGCGTGGTCTCCGTACGGGTCAACGGCGTGGAGACCATCCGCGACGACCAGGTCACCGGGGCGGTGCCGGGCACGGTGCTCCGCTCGGGCCGCGACACGAGGACGGTGAGCACCCGATGACGCGGGAGACCAGGCAGCGGCTGTACGTCGGCGGCGAGTGGGTGGAGCCGGCGGGCGGGCACTACGAGGTGGTGAACCCGGCCGACGAGTCGGTGGTCGGCCTGGCTCCGGAGGCCTCGAAGGAGCAGGTGCACGAGGCGGCCGCGGCCGCCCGCGAGGCGTTCGGGCCCTGGTCGCGGACCCGGCCGGAGGAGCGCGCCGCGATCCTGGACCGGGCGGCGGACATCATCCAGCGCGAGTACGAGCCCTGGGCGCAGCTCGCGCAGGCCGAGACCGGCGCCACCCCGGGGATCGCCCGCGGGATGCAGGTCGGGGTGGGCGTGGCGCGCTTCCGGAGGTACGCGAAGGGTGCCCTGGAGCCGGTGGAGCGGGGGCTCCCGCCGCAGGTCACCGAGGCCGGCCCGATGGGGAAGGCGAGCGTGCTGGGGGCGCTGGAGGTGCGCCAGCCGGTCGGTGTGGTCACCTGCATCACCTCGTACAACAACCCGTGGGCCAACCCGTCGGGCAAGATCGCGCCCGCGCTGGCCATGGGCAACACGGTGGTCGTGAAGCCGGCGCCGCAGGACCCGCTGTCGGTGTTCCGGATGGCCGAGGCGCTGCACGAGGCCGGGGTCCCGGCGGGCGTGGTGAACGTGGTGGGCGGGCAGTCGGTGGGCGTGGGCGAGGCCGCGGTCGACTCCCCGGACGTGGACATGGTGTCGTTCACCGGGTCGACGGCCGTGGGCCGGGCGATCGCGGAGGTCTGCGGGCGCGGGATGAAGCGGCAGCTGATGGAGCTGGGCGGCAAGGGCGCGGCGGTGGTCTTCGACGACGCCGACCTGGACGCGGCCGTGATGGGCATCGGCACGACGTTCTCCTTCTACAGCGGCCAGATCTGCACGGCCCCGACGCGGGTGCTGGCGCAGCGCGGCATCCACGACCGGCTGGTGGAGAAGCTGACCGGCTACCTGGCCTTCATGAAGGTGGGCCACCCGGCGGAGCAGGGCACCGTGGTCGGCCCGGTGATCTCCGCGGCGCACCGCGACCGCGTGGAGTCGTACGTGGAGCTGGGCCGCAAGGAGGGAGCCCGGGTCGTGGCGGGCGGCGAGCGGCCGGTGGTGGGGGACGGGCGCGGGTTCTACGTCGCCCCGACGCTGCTGGCGGACTGCACGAACGAGATGCGGGTGGTCCGGGAGGAGATCTTCGGCCCCGTGGTGGTGGTCGTCCCCTTCGACACGGAGGAGGAGGCGGTGGCCCTCGCCAACGACAGCGACTACGGGCTGCTCAGCTACGTGTGGGGCGGCGACGTGTCGCGGGCGTTCCGGGTCGCGCGGCAGATGCGGGCGGGCGGGGTGGGCGTGAACACCATCGGCCGGAACATGGAGGCGCCGTTCGGCGGGTTCAAGCAGAGCGGGGTGGGGCGGGACGTGGGCTCGTACGCGCTGCACGCCTACAGCGAGATGCAGTCGATCGTCTGGACGACGTGACGGCACAGGGTGACCGCAGGGCCCACATAGTGGGACGAACCAGGGCGTGAAAATCGCCACTGGAAAGTTTTGAAGCGGACAAAACGGACGGGGGTGCGGTTTCCGCATACCGGAACCCCCTGTCCGGTCCCGGCGAAAGGGTGCCTCGGCGGGTTTGTGAACCTTGAATTACGTCTACGTGAACAGGCCTGACCTCAAGAATCCAAGGCACTTCGGCGTGCAGGGAACCGGACTTAAAGCCTCCGGATAAGGAAACCGCAGCGTCTAACGTCCTTACTCATGACACAGCTGGACGCCCGACCCCTGGTCGGAGACACGGTAAGCGGCGCGGCCGACGGTGGGAGCCAGGCCCACGACGTCCGCAGCAAGGGACTCGGCAAGGGCTCCGTCGGCCTGCTCGGCAGTGCCGTCATCGGCATCTCCACCGTCGCCCCCGTGTACTGCCTGACCTCCACGCTCGGCTCCACCGCCGGCGAGGTCGGCCTCCAGATGCCCGCCGTCTTCCTCGCGGGCTTCCTCCCGATGCTCCTGGTGGCCTTCGCCTACCGCGAGCTCAACAAGGCCATGCCGGACTGCGGCACCTCCTTCACCTGGACCGTGAAGGCCTTCGGCCCCCGGATCGGCTGGATGTGCGGCTGGGGCCTGGTGATCGCCACGATCATCGTGCTCTCCAACCTGGCCGGCGTCGCGACCTCCTACTTCTGGCTGCTGGCCGGCGAGATCACGAACAACCCGTCGGTCGCGGCCCTCGACGACAACAAGTTCGTCCACATCGCGACCTGCCTGACGCTCATCGCGCTCGCCACCGCCATCAGCTACCGCGGCATGACCGCCACCAAGGGCGTCCAGTACGCCCTGGTCGGCCTCCAGCTCGCGGTCCTCGCGATCTTCGTCGCGATGGCCTTCCAGAAGGCCTCCGCCGGCACCTTCGACACCGGCCTGGACTTCTCCTGGCAGTGGATGAACCCCTTCGCGGTCGAGTCCATGGCGGCCTTCACCGCCGGCCTCTCGCTCTCGATCTTCATGTACTGGGGCTGGGACGCCTGCCTGGCCACCAACGAGGAGACCACCGGCTCCGCCAAGACCCCCGGCCGCGCCTCCCTGATCGCGATGGTCGTCCTGGTCGGCTCCTACCTGGCCACCGGCATCGCCGCCCAGATGGCCGTCGGCTCCGGTGACAAGGGCCTCGGCCTCGCCAACCCGGAGACCTCCGACAACGTCTTCGCCGCCCTCGCCGGCCCCGTCATGGGCCCGATGCTCGGGGTGCTGCTCTTCGTCGCCGTCCTGGCCTCCGCCGCCGCCTCCCTCCAGACCACCTTCATCCCGGTGGCGCGGACGGTGCTGGCGATGTCCACGTACGAGGCGCTGCCGCCCTCGTACGCCAAGGTCCACCCGAAGTTCAAGACCCCGGGCCGCGCCACCGTCATGGCGGGCGTCGCCACCGGCCTCTTCTACACGGTGATGACCCTGGTCAGCGAGAACGTCCTGACCGACACGATCTTCGCGCTCGGCCTGATGATCTGCTTCTACTACTCGCTGACGGCCTTCGCCTGCGCCTGGTACTTCCGCAAGGAGCTGCGCCGCTCGTCCCGCGACCTGTTCTTCAAGGGCGTCTTCCCGGTCCTGGGCGGCGTGCTCCTGGCCGCGGTCTTCACGAAGACCCTCATCGACATGTGGGACCCCGCCTACGGCTCCGGCTCCACGGTCCTCGGCGTCGGCAGCGTCTTCGTCATCGGCGTCGGCCTGCTGGCCCTCGGTCTGGTGATCATGTTCGTGACCGAGCGCCGCAGCCCGGCCTTCTTCCGGGGCCAGGTGCTCACCAAGGAGACGCCGGCGCTGGTGGTCGAGGACTGAGGTCCGCGCCCGAGGCCCCGTCCGCCTTCCCCAGCTGTGTCAACGCCGGACGCCCGGTACCGCCGATCGCGGTATCGGGCGTCCGGTCTTCCACGAGTTCTGTGACCGTCCCGGGGGCCGCTTCGTTGTCCCGGTCATGAACAACACCCCCATCAAGCGTGCTGTTGCTGCCCTCTCCCTCGCCGGGGCGGCCCTCGGCCTCGCCGCCACCGCGGCGCAGGCGGCTCCCCTCCCCGACCTGCCGGACGTCCCCGTCGCCGGCATCGACGACATCACGGAGCTCCCGGCCGCCGGCGTGCCGGACGTGGCCGCCCTCACCGAGGGCCAGCTGAAGCACGTCCCCGACCTGCCCGCCGGCCAGGTCACCGACGCGGCCATCGGCCTGGTGGAGGACCCGAAGAAGACGCTGGACGAGGCCCAGTTCGCCACCGTGGCCGCCGACGAGGCCCTCGGTACCACCCTGACCGGCACCGGCCCGGCCTTCGCCCCGCCGGTCGACGCGGTCCGCGGCTGGGCGGCCGAGGGCGTCGACTCCCTCAGCTGAAGCCCTGCACCGGAGCGACACCCGCGCCCCCGGGTGCCGTCGACCTCCGCACGCGGCCGGGCGGACCTGGTTCCGGCCCGGCCGCCTCGGCCGGGCGGGCCGGCCCGCCCGGAGGGCGGACTGGGGCGGGCCGGGCGCCGTGGACCGGGGCTCAGGCGGACTGGCCGACCGTGTCCTCGTACAGCTCGGTGAAGTAGAGACCGATCAGGTCGATGAAGTTCACGAGGTGCCGCTCGGCGGCGGCGAAGTCGCCGTCGGCCCAGCCCCTGACCGCGCGGTCGACGGCCGACCACATCAGGTCGTCGTGGTCGTGCTCGTCGTCGTAGTCGAGGTGGGCCTGCGAGCCCTTGACCATCTCCAGGCCGTAGGTGGTCGCGGCGTGGGTGGTGATGATCTGGTTGTAGCGGTCGGAGTACCACTCGACCAGCCAGTTCCAGACCATGGTGGGGATCGGCCCCTCCTGGTTGATCGAGAAGTACATGTACCCCATCAGGTACTCCGTGGAGGGGTACACCCGCATCGCGTCGACCTCGTCCTTGGAAAGGCCGAAGTGCTTGAGGTCGCGGAGGAACATCCCCTCGTGGTTGTTCTCCTCGGCCAGGTACTGGGCGAGGATCGAGGCGAGCCGGTTGTCCTTGTAGCCGATCTTGTAGAGGCCGTAGGCGTCCACCTCGTTGTTCAGGCGGATGCGGAGGACCGTCTCCACTAAGTGGCGGCGGTAGTAGTCGCGGTCGATCCACTCGCCCGCGTGGAACTCGCGGGCCTTCGGCACCTTGCGGAACAACCGCTCCATGCCGTCCGCCGCCAGCTTTTCCAGTCGTTCCCGTGACACGTTCTGCCCCCATGTGCTCGTCGTGCGTGCACGCTGTCGTGCGTGGCCGGATCCCGGCCGCGGGCCCCACGCTGGTTCAGGGGTCCGGGCCGGGTCAACGACCGTTCAAGACAGGGGGAGTTATGGCTAGATGTGCGCGACGAAGGCCGCCCAGGCGGTGGACGTGACCTGGAAGGAGGGGAGGGTGGTGTCCTTGGAGTCGCGGACGTGGATGGTGGTGGAGTCGTTCTGGGTGAGGGCCACTTCGACGCAGCTGTCGCCCTCGCTGCCGCTGTAACTGCTCTTGAACCAGGTCAGCTCGGCGTTGCTCATAGCGCTCCTCGCAATCGCTTCAACAGGCTCACGGAGTCCGCGTAGCTGAGAGCCTGTGAGCGCAGTTTGGCATAGCGCTGATGGAGGACGCTGACGGCTTTCACGTCCGTCGTCACCTGGCCTGTCTTCTGGCCTTCGCTGTATGCGAGCCATGTGTTGTCTTCTGTTTCGAGTAGCTGCACGGGGCCGTCGGTACCGGCGTGTTCGGGCTGCTTGAGCGGCATGATCTGAATCTCGACGTTGGTGAGCGGGCAGACCTCCAGCAGGTGGTCGATCAGCCCTCGCGTCACGTCCGGCCCGCCCGTTTCCCGCTCGATCACCGACTGCTCGATGATGAAGCTGAAGGCGGTCAGCGGCCTTCGCGTGAGAAGGCGTTGTCGTTGCAGCCGCGCCGACACGCGGTCCTCGATCTCCTCGTCCGTCGGAGGCGGCGGCACGTTCATGATGACCGCCCGCGCGTAAGCCTCGGTCTGCAACAGGCCCGGGACGACGCGGCACTCGTACGTGTACAAGCTGACGGCCGTCTCCTCCAGCTGCGCCCACGGCCGGAACCAGGACGCCAGCCCCTTCTGTTTCATCAGGTGCTTCGCGGCCGCCCGGATCGCCCCGAAGGCATCCAAGGCCTCCTCCGCGTTGTCGATGAACTTCTGCTGCGGAAAGCGGCGGCCTTGCTCGAACGAGCCCACCGACTGGACCGAGTAGTCGACCAGCGGGGCGAACTGCTCCTGGGTGTAGCCGGCCCGCTTGCGGAAGATCTTGACGACCTCCCCGAAGGTCCTGAGTGCGGGATCGGGCTCCACGTCGTACTCACCATCACCGTTAGCCATGGTCTACCTCCCCGACGGGCAATCGTCACGTTACGTGAACCACGCTGTCCAGCGCACGGACTCGTACAAGTCCCCTTGTACGAGTCCGTGTGCTGGTGAAATTCCCTGGCCAACGCTGGAGTTGGACTCATGTCAGAGCCAGAGCGGCACCCCACCGCCCCCGTACGCGTGTTCACTCAGCGTTTCAGTTCCACCCGCCGCGGCGCCCGACTGGCCCGGCGGCTGGCGCTGCTCCAGCTCCACGACTGGGGCATCCCGCACCGCACGTCCCGGTCCGTCGCCGCGGAACAGGTGCTGGCCGAGCTGGCCGCCAACGCCATCACCCACGGGCGGGTGGCCGGCCGGGACTTCGAGGTGCGGCTCACCCTCACGGGTGGCGGCGCGGTGCTCCGTATCGAGGTGGCCGACGCCCGCGGCGACCGGCGGCCGGAAATCCGCGTCGGGGACGGGGTGTCCGGGTACGGAATGCGGCTGGTTGACGCCTATGCGGATGCCTGGGGCGTCACCGACAGGGTCATCGGCAAGACAGTCTGGGCGGAGTTGGGCGCGTCCCTCTCCCCGCCCGCCCTACCATCCCCTCATGGCGATCCCCTGGCCCTTCTTCGGCCGTGAGGCGGAGCTTGCGCGGGTGGCGCGTGCCCTCGGGGCGGACGGCGTCGGCGGGGTGGTCGTGGCGGGGCTGCCCGGGACCGGGAAGTCCTGGCTGCTGGCCGAGGCCCGGCGGGCGCTGGAGCGGGAGGGGCGGCCGGTTTTCGTCGCGGAGACCTCCGAGGAGGCGCGGGAGGTGCCGTTCGGGGCGCTCAGTCCGCTGCTGCCGGTGCTCGTCCCCGAGCGGGGTGCGCTCAACCTCTTGCGGTGGGCCCGCGAGGTGCTGCTCGACGAGGGCGAGCGTGCCGGCGCGGGCGCTGGTGACGGTGCCGGCGCCGGTGAGGTGCCCGTGCTGTGCGTGGACGACGTACAGCTGATGGATCCGCTGTCCGCCGCGCTCGTGCGGCGGATGGTGCGGGCCGGGGAGTTACGGCTGCTGGCCGCCGGGGCCGTGCCCGACGGGCTGCGGCGGCTGTGGGAGGACCGGCTGCTGGAGCGGGTGGAGGTCGGGCCCTTCACGCGGGAGGAGACCGAGGCGCTGCTCGGGCCGCTGGAGCGGCGGGCGGCCCGGCGGCTGTACGAGCGCTCGCGCGGCCATCCTCTCTTCCTGAGGGAGCTGGCCCTGACCGGCGAGGAGCTGCCGGACCGGGTTGTCGCGCACGTGACGGCCCGGGTCGGCGGGGCGCGGGAGGCGCTGGAACTGGTCGCGCTCGGGGAGCCGGTGGCGTTGTCCGCGCTGGGCGAGCTGGTCGACGTATCGCTGCTTGAGGAGGCGGAGGCGCGGGGGCTGATCGTGGTGGCCGGGCCCTGGGTGCGGCTGGCGCACCCGCTGTACGCGGAGGTGTTGCGCGGGAGTTGTCCGCGGACGCGGGAAGGGCGGCACCGGCGGGCGCTCGTACGGGCCCTGGGCGGGGCCGGGCTGCTGGCCGGGGCGCGGGAGGCGTGGGCCGGGCGGGATCCCGGCGGGACGGTGCGGCTGGCCTCGGCGGCGTGGGAGGCCGGGGCCGGTGTGGGGGCGGCGCTGCTGCTGGCGGCGGCGCTGATCTGGACCGAGCGGTACGCCGAGGCGGAGGCGGTGCTCGGGGAGTGCGAGGCGTTGCCGATGGAGCGGGCGGAGCGGGCCCGGCACGCGGTGCTGCGGGCGTACGGGCTGAGCTGGGGGCTGCGGCGGTTCGACGATGCCGAGCGGGTGCTGGGCGAGGCGGAGGGCGTGCTGGGCGCGGAGGCGGTCGGGCGCCGGGTCGCGTTGCGGGGGGCGGCCGAGGACTACCGGGGGGCGTTGGAGCTGGCTTCCGCGGGGGGTGGGGGTGGTGGTGCGGGTCGGGGTGTGGGGAGTGGTGCTGCGGGGGGTGGTGGTGCTGGGGCTGGTGGTGCCGGAGGTTCTGGGGCTGGTGGTGCCGGAGGAGAGGGTGCCGCGCTGCTGACCGGGATCGCCGTGGCGCGTGCGTACACCGGGCGGCCCCTGATGGCGCGGTCCGTGCTGGTGCGGGCCGGGGAGGTGGTGGGCGGGGATCCGACCGAGGTGCTGCCGCTGCGGCTGGCCGCGTACGCCGCCGAGTTCTGGGCCGGGGACCTTGCCGGGGCGTGGCGGGCCGCCGACGCGTACGCCGAGGCCCTGGGGCGGCGCGGGGACGCGCTGTACGGGGCGGTGCTGCTGTGGCGGGGGCAGGTACGGGCGGCGCTGGCGCGCCTGCGGGGCTCGCACCCCGGGGCCGCCGCCCATGCCGCCGCGCTGGTCGGGGACGCGGAGATGGCCGAGCGGTACTTGGCGGCCGGGGGCGACCAGTGGGCGGAGCTGGCGCGGCCGTGGGTGGCCGTTGCGGGCGGGCGGGTGTCGGAGGCGGTCGAGCTGGCCTCCTCGTATGCCTCGCGAGCCGGAGCCGCCGGCCTGGTGGGCTTCGAGCTCCTGGCGCTGCACGACGTGGCGCGGCTGGGCGGCGCGCGCAAGGTGGCGGCGCGGGTGGCCGCGCTGGAACACGAGGGGGCCCTGGCTGCGGTGTGCGCCGGGCACGTGGCGGCGGCGGCCGAGCGGTCGGGGGCAGGCCTGTGGGCGGTGTCCCTGGAGTTCGAACGGCTGGGGTACCTGCTGTTCGCGGCCGAGGCCGCCGCGGGTGCGCTGCGGGCCGGCGCACCGGGGGCGGCGGCCCGGGCGCACATGCTGGCGGCGCGCTGCGAGGGCGCGCGCACGCCGCTGCTGGCGGGGCTGGCGGCACCCGCGCTGACCCGGCGCGAACTGGAGGTGGCCGGCCTGGCGGCCACCGGCCTCACCTCCCGCACCATCGCCACCCGCCTGGGCCTGTCCCCCCGCACGGTGGACAACCACCTGACCAGTGCCTACGCGAAGCTGGGCGTCACCAGCCGGGGGGACCTGGCAGCGGTACTGGGGAACCCGGGGGCGTAGGGGGCGGGGGATGTCGGGCGGGGGTGTCGGGCGGAGCCGGCGTGGGGCACGTGACCGGAGGGGCGGCACCCCCCTGGCCGGTCTCAGGGATCTGGACGTATCTGGGGCCGTCCGCCGACCGAGGGTTTCCGGGCCGGGGCACCCTGTCAAGGGCGCTCCGCTGCGCTCCGCGTCGCCTGCGGCGATTCCACTTCGTTCCACCCTTGACAGGCCACCCCGGCCCGGAAGGCAAAGACCTCGGCGGACAACCCCAGAAAAAACGCCCTGGCCACTCCTCATGCATTCCGGTACCGGGTGCGCGTCCCAGTGTCGGGGTGCAGCCCCGCCCCACGGGGCGGACGCACCACCGTCCGCAGGCCCCCCAGCCGTCTCAGCGGCCTCCGGGCCGCCTGCGCCCCTTCATAAGCCGCCAACGATCGCTACGCGCTTCTCCCGTCATGCGACGGCCCGCTCGTCGTGGTTGGACGCCTACGACCGGCCGGCAGCCGTCCGTGGGCCGAACAAGGGATCATGATGGTGAGGCCGCAGACGAGCGGTGATCCGAGACTCGGGCGGGGGAGAGGCATGATTCGGCTGGCGGACGGGCCCATGACGTGGGTGGCCGCGGGGGACAGCATCACGCAGGGCGTGTTGCACACCCACGGGGCCCGGGGATGGGTCGAGCACCTTCAGGAGCGGGTGCGGTGGCAGTCGGGCCGGCTCACCGACATCGTCGTCAACACCGGGGTCTCCGCCTGGACGGCAACGGACGTGCTCGGGGCCCATGACCACCTCATCGGCCGCTTCGCGCCCGACGTGCT
Source organism: Streptomyces sp. NPDC101118 (assembly GCF_044759445.1). Classification (NCBI taxonomy): domain Bacteria; kingdom Bacillati; phylum Actinomycetota; class Actinomycetes; order Kitasatosporales; family Streptomycetaceae; genus Streptomyces; species Streptomyces sp. NPDC101118. Next base: position 267,837 of record NZ_JBIVZG010000007.1, read on the forward strand.
GTCCGTGTCACTCGGCACCAACGACTGCCTGGCCGGCGAGGCCGGACTGCCCGCCTTCCACGACGCGATGCAGAAGATCATCGAGATGGCGGGCCACCACACCCAGGTGGTCCTCCAGACCCCCGTGCTCGTGGCCGCGTCCGGGCGGGAGCGCCGGTCGGCCCTGCCGGCCTACTGCCAGGCAGTACGCGACATCGCCGCGGACACCGGCGCCCTGCTCGTCGACCACGAGACCCACTGGCGCAACCACTTCGGTGACATGGACCCGATCCCGTGGCTCGACGACCCCGCCCACCCCAACGCCAAGGGCCATCTGGAAATGGCCAACCACCTGTTCCGGACGCTGGGGCTTGGTGAGCTGGAAGGCCTCTAGCGGCCCCGCCACCAGTCCACGGTCGCTTTGACCTGCGCGTCGAGGGGCGTGGGTCGGAGGGCAAACTCGGACTCGTAAGCCGCGCAATCGACCACGAACGGCTCGTCGAACTGGTAGCGGATCTCCTTCAGTTCACGCAGGAGGGGCGAGAAGAGGCCCGCCAGTGTCAGGACCGCGGGCGGGAGGGCGCGAACCTGCACCGGACCGCTGCCGGCCTCCCCGGCCAGCAGTTCGACCATCTGGCGGGTGGACCGGGCGGGCACCGTCGGTACGTGCCACGCCCGCCCCCACGCCCGCTCCTCGCCCGCCAACTCGACCAGCGCTCCGGCCACGTCCGGCAGGTAAGTCCAGCTGTGCGGGGCGTCCGGATCGCCAAGAGAGGAAACGGACTTCCCGCGCATCACCCGCGGCACGACCCGTCCCGCCAGGTGACCGCCTTCGACCACGCCAGGGCCGAAGAAGTCCGAAGCCCGCACCTCCACCGCCCGGATGCGCCCCTGCTCGTGCAACGCCCGAGCCTGCTCCCAAGCCGCGGCGCGCACCCGCCCCTTCGGGCCGGTCGCCGCCAGCGGCAGGTCCTCGGTCATCGGCCCGGACACCGGCCCGTACCCGTAAAGATTGCCCAGCATGACCAGCACGGCCCCGCTGGCCTCGGCCGCCGCGCACAGCGCGCCGGCGAGCGCCGGCCATGCATCCGCCCACTGGTGATAGGCCGGCGAGGCACACCCGTACAACGCCACAGCCCCCTGTGCGGCCCCGGCCAGCCGCTCACCGTCCGACGCGTCCAGCGCGACGTGCTCGATCCCCGCCTCCGGCGACCGCCCGGCCCCGCCCGCCCTCGTGATGACGCGAACCTCGTGTCCCTGCCCGGCCAACAGCCGAGCGGTGGCAGCCCCAGCGGGCCCGAACCCCACAACCACATGAAGACTCACATACGAACACTAGCGCGACACCTCCCCGCGGGCCGCCCATCGTGCCGAGCTGTTCGCACCACCGACGTGCCCCGCCGCCCGCCGAGACGTGAGAAGCACGCAGTGGCCGTTGGCGGCCTATGTCCGGCCCCAGACGGCCGTCGGTCGCCGTGAGGCAGGAGCGCGTAGCGATTTGTGGCGGCTTATGAAGGGGCACGGGCGGCCCGGAAGTCGCTGAGACGGGCGGGGGGCCTACGGACGCTGACGCGTCCGCCCCTTGGGGCGGGGGCCCGCCCACCCCCGGCTCCGGGCACCGGGGCCGACTCCGGGTTTCCGTCCGGCCGCCGGGTGGCGGAGCCACCGGCCGGACCCCCATCGCTACTGGCCGGCCCTGGGCTTTGCCCCCTGACCGTCCCTCCTGGAGCCTCCCGCCACTCGTCGTACGCCCGGGGCGGGGTGGGCGGTCAAGGGTGGAACGAAGTGGAATCGCCGCAGGCGACGCGGAGCGCAGCGGAGCGCCCTTGACGGGCCGCCCCGCCCCGGAAACACCCTCAAGTGGCGGGTGGCTCCAGGACCCATCCACAACACCGGCCCACTGCGGATGCATCCGGCCCAACAAGGTGCCGCGTGCCTGCACGGGATGCCTCCGCCCCGCCCCTCACACCCTCCACAACAACCACGGGTCTTCGCGGCAGTCCTGCTGGGTGACCTGTTCGCCGGGCTGGGCGCCCGCGCGGGCGGCCACGCACTTGCCGCTGTTCAGGTTGAGCAACTGCCATGCCCGCAGCGAGCCGTTGTAGCGGAGCGCCCAGAACTGGTCGGGGAACAGGCCCTGCCGGTCGCCGCACAGGTACTGGGTGACCAGGGCGTCGTTCGTCGTGCGGGCCGCGTCGACCGAGAGGCACAGGCCGCTGAACCGGTTGCGGACCGAGTAGACCGGCCCGGCCGGTCCGGTGGCCTCCTGGATGACGTACCAGGACCGTTCGGGGTTCTCGACGCAGCCCGCCTGTACGAGCGCGTCCGACGGTGTGGAACTGCCCGCGGGAACGGCCAGGCAGAGGCCGCTGCCGGCGTTGTTCAGCCGGAGCAGCCCGGACGGCGGGTGGGTGGCCGTGGGCGTGGGAGACGCCGAAGGCGTCGGAGAAGAGGAGGGAAGGGTGGGCGGCGCAGAGGTGGCCGGCCGCGGGGGAGGCGGCGCGGGCAAGGTGACCCGCGCCGTGGCGCTCGGCGCCGTGCCCACCGGCAGCGTGCCCACCGGCAGCGTGGGCACGGCGGGCGCAGGGCTCGTACCGGTCGCCGCCCCCGGCGGGACGAAGAGCCCCGGGGCGGAGGGCGGTCCCGCCACCGGCTGCACCGTGGCACCGGCACCGGCACCGGCACCGGCCCCCGCCGTTCCGGCAGGGCCCCGCCCGGCCAGGACGACGACGGCCGTGGTCGCGAGGGCGGCGACGCCGAGCACGGCGGCCGCGACGAACGCCGTCGCGGCGGCGCCGAGCCGCCGTACGGGATCCCGGGGCGGGGGCCCGTACGGTGCGGGCACGCCTGTCCCGGGCCGGTCCGTGCGCTCGAGCACGACGCCGTCAGCCGAATCCGTCCACGGTAACCGGCCTCCCCCGCGCAGGGCCGTCGCCTCCTCCAGGAGCTGGGCCACCTCCCACTCCAGGTGCTCCAGCGCGCCGTCCGTACGGGCCAGGGCCAAGGCCAGCTCGCTCTCGGCCGGGCCGGTTCCCGAGGCCGGCAGGGCTGCGCGCTGCTGGGCGAGGAGGCCCTCGGTCACCTGGCGGGCGGCGTGACCGACGGCCCAGGCGACACCGAGCCGGTCGACGGCGCGGTCGAGAAGGCCGTACGGAACGAGGTCGGTCCGTGAACCCACGGCACCCACCCCACCAGAACCTTCATCTTCCTCACCCTCACCCCCATCCCCCACCCCCGGCAGCAGCATCGCGATGATCGACACCAGACTCCGCACCAGCCGGGCCGACGCGCCCAGGTCCTCCTCGGCGCGCCGCAGCGCCTCCGCCACGTCGGGCGCGGGCCCCTCCGCCACGTCCGCCAGCAGCGCCGCCTCGTGCAGCCGCCGCGCGCGGGCCAGCGTGGCCGCCAGGCCGCGGGCGTCCCGTACCCGGTCCCGCACCACGCCGTTGAGCCGGCCCAGCGGGATGATCCGTGCCCCGCAGCGGTACTCGCTCCACATGGTCTTGCCGCCGCCGTAGCGGCGGGCCATCTCGCGGACGGTCAGCTCCCCGGTGAGCTCCACGAGCAGCCCGGCCAGCTCGTTGGCCTCCGTCGTCGCACCCTTCATCGCGCCCTGCGGGCGCCCTGGCCTGGCCACTTCCGCTGCCCCTCCACCGCCGGCCACCGCCGACCACGATGTCCGCGGACAACCCGTGGCCGCCCGCCCCGGTGGACCAAGCAACACCGCGGCGCCCCCACCGTCCACCCGGCCCGGGCTCGTTGGCGGGAAAGGGGTGGGGATGCGACGCGCGCCCGCCCCTGGACGCCAGGTTGTCCACCCGCCGCACGCCGCGGACCTGCGGACCCGGACAACCCCGGCGGCGGCCAATCCGATGCCCCGGAAGCGTGTGCCGGGCCAGCCGCACCACCACTCGCAACAACCACCACGAAAGGCAACACGGTGACGTTACTCAAGCGCGCTGCCGCAGCCCTCGCATGCTCGGCGGCACTGCTCCTCACCCTGGGCACGGCACAGACGGCCGCCGCACAGGAGCAGGGCGAGACCGGGACCGCCGCGACGTACGTGCACATCAAGAACGGCAACAGCGGCCAGTGCCTGGCCGTACCCGGAGGCAGCACCGAAGCCGGCAAGGGCCTCATCCAGTGGGGCTGTGGCAACTGGAACGACCACTACTGGTCCTTCCAGTACGGGTTCACCAGCGGCGGCATCGCGTACTACCGCCTGGAGAACCTCAACAGCCACCAGTGCCTCGCCGTCCCCGGCGGCAGCAAGACAGCCGGCACCCAGGTGATCCAGTGGCCCTGCGGCACCTGGAACGACCACTACTGGGGCGTCCAGTACACCTCGGGCGGCACCCGGCTCGTGAACTACAACAGCGGCCAGTGCCTGGCCATCCCGGGCGCGAGCACGACGCAGGGCGAGAAGGTCATCCAGTGGCCCTGCGGAACCTGGCGCGACCACTACTGGACCTGGTAGCCGCCCGCGCGCCCGCACAAAGGGACACGGAGAAGCACGAGGGACCACGGGGGAACGGGGGAACGGGGGAACGGGGCACGGGGGAACGGGGTGGCCGCAGCGCGCACGCGCCGCGGCCACCCCGCACGTCGTCCCGTGTCCCGTCCCTACTCCAACGTCCCGCTGAACAGCGCCGCCGTGCTGCACCGCGTGGGCACCGGCCCCGACGGCGGCCGGCCCACCGTCCGGCACGTGATCGTGACCGTGATCTCCTGCTTCGGGCCCGCCAGGATGGCCGAGGCCCAGTGGAAGTCCTGTTCGCGGAAGTTCTCCAGGGCCGGGGCCAGCAGCGGCTTGCCGCCCACCGAGATGGTGACCGTGCCGGTGTCGCCCTGGGGGTTCTCCAGGACCAGGTCGGTCAGGCGGAGCACCTTGTCGTCCGGGACCTTGTAGGTGGCCGAGTCCGTGCCGCCCGCCGGGGCCGACGCGGTGAGCCGGGACGCGAAGAGGTTGGCCTGCGGCTGGGGTCCCGGGCCCTCGCCCGGCTTGACGGAGACCGAGGGCGACGGCGAGGCGTTCGGGCCGGGCTTGCCGCCCCCGCCGCCACCGCTCCCGTTCTCCTTGGCCTTCTCGGCCTCCTTCTTCGCCTCCGCTGCATGCGACTGCGCCGCCTTGACCGGCTCCTTCACCGCCTCCTTGGCCGCCGACCTGACCACCGGCCGCAGCAGCCCGAACCACAGCCCGGCCAGCAGGGCGAGCACGAGGAACAGGAGGAGAAGCGCCCGCAGCAGCCCCGGCGAGATCACCGGCCGCTGGAGCAGCGTGCCGTCCAGTGCCACCGGCGGCACCTCGGGCGCGCCCTCAGGGCCCGCCGCGGGGACCGCGTGCACCTGGAAGACGTGCGTGACCGGGGTCCCGCGCCACAGGAGCCGCTTCGGTTTCACGGGGACCTTGACGAAGGCCGCCCGGCCCGGGTCCACCACCGTGGCCCCAGTGGGCAGCTTGAACTTCAGGAGTTCCCCTGCGTCCTTGCCCGAAAGGGCAACGGACACCGGGTAGTTGCCCCGGTTGTCGATCGCAGCCTGGAAGGTGGCGCCGCCCCGCCCGGTGCCCATGCGCGGCGACAGCTCCGCGCCGAAGTCGGCATACGGGCGGATGTGCAGGACGCCCTCCGGCACCGTCTGGTGCTGGGGCTGTTCCTGGGGGAGCACGCGTACGCCGTACGTGAGTTCCCCTGGTGGGACGGTCGTGTCGCGGGGCGGCCGGACCACCAGCTCCACCTGGCCCGCGGTGTCCGGGTACAGCGATATCGAGGCGGGCTCGACCACCGACCACCGCGCGGCGGGCCCGAGCACCTCGAAGCCGTACGCCTCGACGACGTTCCCGCTGTTGCGGATTTCCAGCGGGATCCGGGCCTCTTCTCCTGGCAGCACCGAAGTCGGAGAGGCGTCCAGATGAGCGGAAGTGGTCATGAAAGGACGGTAGGGAGCGCGCCGAACCCCCCGCCGGACCCGTAGGGACACACCCGAGGGCACGCTGCGTTGCCCGTTGAGTCCGCGTGGAGTGCCTGCTGATTGCCCGGGTGTTCACTGGACGCACGGAGAGGTGGGGCTCTCGCGTGGGCGCGGGGGCGCTGAGCAAGGGGGGCACGTACATGCGGTACCACGGTGTGAGCGGCGCGGAGCGCATCCCGGTGCGGCTGACGGCGCAGGACCCGATCTCCCAGGCGGGCCTGGCCGGGCAGCTGAGGAACTGCCCGGAGCTGCGCCTGCTGGGCGAGGACGAGGAGGTGTCCGAGGACCAGCCCTGCGTGGCAGTGGTCTCCGCCGACCGGGTCGGCGACGCCGAGACCCAGACGCTGCGCCGCTTCCAGCGGGCCGGGCAGGGCCGGATCGTGCTGGTGGCCACGGAGATCGACGACGCGGGGCTGGTGGCGGCCGTCGAGTGCGGGGTCGTGGGCGTCGTACGGAGGGCCGAGGCTTCCGCCGACCGGCTCGTGCAGGTCATCACGGCCGCGGCGCGCGGGGAGGGCAGCGTGCCGGCGGACCTGCTGGGGCGGCTGCTGGACCAGGTGGGACGGCTGCAGAGGCAGGTGCTGGACCCGCGCGGGCTGGCCTTCACCGGGCTCGCGCCGCGCGAGGTCGACGTGCTGCGGCTGGTCGCCGAGGGCAGCGACACGGCGGAGATCGCACGGGCGCTGGCGTTCTCCGAGCGGACGGTCAAGAACATCCTGCACGACGTCACCACCCGCCTCCAGCTGCGCAACCGCTCGCACGCGGTGGCGTACGCGATGCGGCAGGGCTTCATCTAGGGGGCGGGGCCGGGCGCAGGCCCGGGCAGGCAGGGCGGCCCGGCCACCCGGGGATGTGGTCACCCGGGGCCTGGCCACCGGCGGCCCGGTCACCTGCGGATGCGGTCACCCGAGGCCCGGCCACCCGCGGCCCGGTCACCCGCGCCCCCGGCCGCACCCGCGCCCCCGGGCACACCCGCGGGCCGGCCGTCCCGGCTGCCCGGCGGCCTCCGGGCCCCGGCCCTTCCGGGCCCCGGCCCTTCCGGGCCCCGGCCCTTCCGGGCCCCGGCCCTTCCGGGCCCCGGCCCTTCCGGGCCCCGGCCCTTCCGGGCGCCCAGGCTTCCGGCTCGTGCGGCTTCGGGCCGCGGTCCCGGCGGCCCCGCCCGCCCCCACCCCTGCCTCTTCGGGCAGCCGCCGCTACCCGAACCGCTGCCCGTCTCCGGCTGCAGGCGGGCCGGACCCCGCGCCAGGGTTTTCGTGAGGATGGGGGACGCGCGTGCGACGAGGTGGACGACGAGCAGTACGGGCCCTGCCGACCGGCACGCCCGCCGCCGGCGATGCCGGCGCCTCCGGGACGGCTGCGCCGGGCGACCCCGAGACGCAGGCCGGTGTGTCCGGGGCCGCCGGTGTGTCCGGGGCCGGAGGCCCCGGGGCCGACCGCTCCGCGCGGCACGGCCGCGTCCGAGCCGCCCTCGCATCCGTGGCCCGCGCCTTGCGCGACACCCGCACTCCCCGCCCTGAGCCGGAGCCGCGTACGCCCCGTCCTGAGCCGGAGCCGCGGACCCCTCGTCCTGAGCCGGAGCCGCGTACGCCCCGTCCTGAGCCGGAGCCGCGTACGCCCCGTCCTGAGCCGGAGCCGCGTACGCCCCGTCCCGAGCCGGAGCCGCGCACTCCCCGCCCTGAGCCGGAGCCGCGGACGCCCCGTCCTGAGCCGGAGCCGCGCACTCCCCGCCCCGAGCCGGAGCCGCGGACCCCCCGTCCTGAGCCGGAGCCGCGTACGCCGCGTCCTGAGCCGGAGCCGCGGACCCCCCGTCCCGAGCCGGAGCCGCGGACCCCTGGTGGCCGCGGTGCCTTCCGCTCGCGCGGCGGTGCCGGTGCAGGCCACCCCGTACGCATCCCAGGCCCACCACGCCTCCTACGTTTCCCGCGCCCCCCACGCCCCCCGCGCCCGCCCCTGACCCGCCGCCGTGGCTTCGTCCTGCTGGTCGCCATGACCCTGCTGGCCGTGACGCCGGCCGGCACCCCGGTCGTGGCGGCGGCTTCTGGTGGGAAGCCCGCCCAGGCCCCGGCCACCGCCCCCGGCGTCGCCGCTCCCGAGGACCCGGCGGACCCCGGACGCCTCGCGTACACCGACTACGGCACCCACCGGAGCCTCGGCACCATCGTGCGCGGGCAGCCCCCGCGTCGTCTCCTCCCCGTCGGGCAGGCCGGGCGCAACGACTGCCAGGCCACGGCCCGCGGTGACGACACGGTCTTCGTGAGCATGCGCAACGGAGAGGACGAGGGCCTGTTCCGGCGCACCGGCGACGGGCCCCCGCGCCTGGTCCTGCAGCGCAAGGGGTGGCGGATCGCCGACCCGGTGCTCTCCCCGGACCGTACGAAGATCGCCTTCGTGTCCTGGCAGGACGGCTTCGTCGACAACTACGACTGCGACGACACCCGCCGCTTCCCCCTCACCGGCAGCACCGTCGGCGTCTGGGTCGTCGGCACCGACGGCCAGGGCCTGCGCGAGGCAGTCAAGAACGCAGACTGGGCCGACTGGTCCCCGGACGGCAGCCAGTTCGTCTTCACGCGGGACGAGAAGGCCTACCGCGTCCCCGTCGCCGGCGGCACGGAGACCAAGGTCTCGTACGGCGACGAGAAGGCGTACAAGCCCGTCTGGGAGCCCTCCGACGCCGCCGGCCGCAACCGCGTCGCGTACGTCACCGAACTCGGTGACCGCTACGACCAGGCCCTGGCCACCGTCTTCGCCACCGACGGCGGCAGCCGGCCGTCCAGGGTGCTGGCCGTCGGCGACCAGGGGCGCTGGCAGCGCAAGGGCGCCGCCTGGTCGCCCGACGGGAGGCAGCTGGCCTTCCTCACCGGCGAGCCCTACCTCGTCGACGCCGACCGCGACCCCTGCACCACCTGCGGCGCCGGCACCCCGCTCTTCCCCGACGGCGTACGGGACTTCGACACCGAGACGGTCGGCTGGTACACCCCCGCCGGGGGCGAGCCCGTCGTACTGATCGGCGGCACCGACCCCGAGTACTTCGCCCTCGACGAATCCCGTGCCGCCGCCCCGTACGACCGCACCGAACTGCGTGCCGGCAAGACCACGGAGACCGACCTCTCCGACGCCGCGTACGCGCCCGACGGCACCCGCATGGCCTTCGTCCGCAGCACCGAGAACTCCTACGAGTACGAGGTCGAGCGCGTCCTCGTCGGCGACACCGGGCGGCTGTCCGAGGCCGTCCCGCTCAAGTACGACCGCGAACTCGACGGCGAGGAGCACCAGTCCCGCCCCGCCTGGTCGCCGGACGGCACCCGGGTGGCCTTCAGCCGCTGGCTGGTCACCTACGAGGAGGATCCCGAGTCCGACCGCGTCCGGCGCATCGTCGGCGACGCCCGCATCGCGGTCGTCGACGTCTCCCGCGGCATCGAGGACGGCAGGCTGCTCTACCTCGTCGCGGAGCGCCGCGAGTCCGAACTCAACTGCTACAGCGACGACCGGGACCCCACCTGGTCCTCCGACGGCAGGACCCTCGCCTTCTCCCGGGCCAGCGACTGCTGGTCGCCCATCACCTCCGACGGCGGCTCGGACCGGCTCGCCCGCGCCGTGAACCCGTACGAGGAGCGCCACATCTGGAAGGCCGAGGCCCGGGACGGCGGCGCCACCGCCGACCTCACCCGCAACCAGTGCGATTCCCAGTGGTGCGGGGTGATCGACCTGCGGCCCGCCTTCCGGCCCGGCACCCACGAGATCGCCTTCACCCGCCACCAGGTGCTGTCCGGGCCCGGCCTGACCTCCCGGCCCGCCACGGAGGGCGGGGCGGCCGCACCCGCCACATCCGCCACTGCGGCGGCACCCGCCACATCCGCCACTGCGGCGGCACCCGTCGCACCCGCCCCACCCGCCGCGGCCGCCCCGCCCTCCGTGGCCGTGGTCCCCGGCGGCTACGACGGCCCCAGCATCGTGCTCGACCTCCGGGACGACGACCCCACCGAGTGCCGCTCGCTCGTCCCCGCCGGCATCGGCTGCCCGACGACCGTGCCCGGTGGCGACGGCGAGGGCACCCCGGACTTCGAGTGGCCCGACAACCCCGCCTGGACACCGGACGGCAGCCGCTTCGCCATCGACTTCCGCGTCGACGGCGAGGAGGGCACCGACGACTTCCGCATCGCGGTCTTCGACGCCGACGGCAGCGACGGCACGGAACTGCGGGCCCGGTGGAACAGCGAGCAGGCCACCCCCACCTGGAAGCCCAGCGCCGACCTGCGCACCTACCTCACCACCTCCGACAGCCCGCTCCTCCTCGGCCAGACCGGCACGCTCACGCTCGTCGTGTGGAACCTCGGCATCGCCCACGCGCCCCGCGTCCGGGCGCAGTTCACGCTGCCGCCCGGCCTTGAGGCGGTCGGGCCGCCCGAGCCCTCCACCGGGACCGGGCTCGCCCCCGGCACCTGCGCGGCCGACCTGACCTGCGTGTTCGACCCGGTGCCGAGCGGCCAGAAGGGCCGCGCCACCCTCCGGGTCAAGGGCGTCGCCACCGGCGAGCAGAGGGCCACCGTCACCGCGTCCTCCGCCCTGCCGGACCACCTGCCGGGCGACAACAGCGCCGAGGCCGTCATCAACGTGGTCGTCCCCGACCTCGCCGTGACCGCGACCGCCACCCCGCCCGTCATCAACATCCGCGAGCGCTCGACGGTCGAGTTCACGGTCCGCAACGGCGGCACGGCCGCGGCCCGGGACGTCCTCCTCAAGCTGGTCGTACCGCCCGGCCTGACCCTCGTCAGCGGCACCGAATGCCCGCCCGCCGGCTGTGCCCTGGGTACGGTCGAGCCCGGCGCGGAACAAAAGCTGACCCTCGTCTACACCGCGGAGAACGCCTTCTCCGGCGCCATCGAGGGCACCGTTTCCGCGAGCACCCCCGACAACAACCCGGAGAACGACCGGGCGTCGGTGGACCTCACGGTCGTCGACCCTCGGCTGCCCGACCCGGCCGTCACCGTCACCGCCACCCCGGCGGTGATCCGCACCGGCTTCCTCTCCGACGTCGTCTACACGGTGCGCAACCTCGGCGACGCCCCGGCCAGGGCCGTCACGCTGACCACCCTCCTGCCGCCCGGCATGCGCGTGGTCTCCGCGACCCCGGCCTGCCCGGACACCGGCTGCGCCCTCGGCGACCTCGCCCCCGGCGCCTCGGTGACCGTCACGCGGAAGGCCACCTCCGACGCCCCGCTCGTCGGCGAGGCCGTCGGCACGGTCACCACCCCCGGCGCGGACTCCAACCCGGGCAACAACACCGCCGCCGCGCCCATCACCGTGCTCAAGCGGGACAGCACACCGCCGGACAACCCCACGCCGCCGCGGCTCCGCGCCGACCCGTCGGTCACCGTGGACGCCACGCCCCGCACCGCCTACACCGGCGGCCGGATCAGCGCGCGGATCGTGGTGCGCAACGAGGGTGTGGCCAGGGCGACCGGGCTGCGGCTGGTGGTCGCGGTGCCGCGCGGGGTGGGCGTCGTATCGGTGTCGAAGCCGCAGTGCCTGACCCCGGCCGGCTGCCCGCTCCCGGACCTGCGGTCCGTGGACCGTACGGACGTACGGCTGGTGCTGGGCGCGAACAGCGGGCTGACCGGCGCGATCACCGCCACGGTCAGCACGACCGGTACGGACTCCCGGCCCGCCAACAACACCGCGCGGGCGCCGCTGACCGTGAAGGAGCCCACGCTGACCCTGATCCCGCCGCTCGGGCCGCCCGGTTCGGTGACCCAGGCCTCGGGCACCCAGTTCCCGCCCGGGGCCACGCTCCGGCTGCGCTGGAGCCGGGGCGTGACGGTGGCGTCCGCGCCGGTGGTCGTGCGGGCGGACGGCACCTTCTCGGCGCCGATGCTGATCCTCGTCCAGGACACGCTGGGGGAGCGGGAGCTGAGGGTCGCGCAGGCCGGCGTACGGACCCCTCTCTTCCGGGAGCTGACGGCCCCGTACCTGGTGGTGCCGGGCGTGCTCCAGCCGTCCGACTTCCAGTGGCGCAGGTGAGAGGCGGTTCCGTGGCAGGCGCGGGTGAAGTGAAGTGAATTGCGGTGCTGTTCGGTTTGGTGCAGTGCGGTGCGGCGCTGATGATGATGCGTGAGGTGCGTGGGTGATCCACGAGGTGGACGAGGCCCTGCGGGCGCTGGTGCGCGGCGAGGCGCTGGGCGAGGGCGCGGACGTGGAGGTCGTCTTCGACGCGCCGACCCGCGACTGGGCGGCCCGGCGCAACACGCCGACCGTGAACCTCTACCTGTACGACATCCGCGAGGACATGCGGCGCCGCTCGCGCGGGCGGCGGAACCTCTACGACGAGCAGGGGCGGGTGACGGCGCGGACGCTGCCCCCGCGCTACTTCAAGCTCTCGTACCTGATCAGCGCGTGGACGCAGCGGCCCGAGGACGAACACCGGCTGCTGTCGGCGCTGCTGGCCTGCTTCCTGCGGCACGAGGCCCTGCCGGCGGCCGGGCTCGGCCCGGAGCTCGCGTCGACCGGGCTGCCCGTGCCGGTGTCGATCGCGCTGCCGCCGCCGGAGGACCGGGCCTTCGCCGACGTCTGGTCGGCGCTCGGCGGCGAGCTGAAGCCGTCGCTGGACGTGGTGGTGAGCGCGCCGGTGGCGACGGCGCCGGTCTGGGAGGCCGGGCCGCCGGTCGAGGAGGGACTGGCCGTGAACATGTCCGACATCCACGGGGACGGCGCGCCCGGGGAGCAGGATCCCGGTGGGAGCGCGGCGGACGAGGGGGTACCGGCTGACGGCGACACCGCGGCGTCCCGTGTGCCCTGGCCGCGGGCGCGGGCCCGGCGGCGGCGCTGATGGAGCACCTGCTGGCGCGGCTGGCCGTCGTGGAGGCGCGGGTGCGGCGGGCCGTGGAGGTGCGGCGGGCCGGGGACCCCGAGCCCGACGACCCCTTCCGGGGGCTGTACCTGTCGGACGAGGCGGTGCGCCGGATCCTGGACGAGCCGGAGGCGCTGCCGGAGCCGGACGTGCCGCCCGGCTGGGACGGGCCGCCCGGCTGGGAGGGGCCGCCCGGCTGGGAGGGGCCGCCCGGCTGGGACGGGCCGGTGCCCGACGGCTCCCGGCTGGCGCTGCTGGCCCGGAACTTCGGGCTGGGCGAGCTGGACGTGGAGCTGCTGCTGATCGCGCTCGCGCCCGATCTGGACCGCCGGTTCGAGCCGCTGTACGGGTACCTCAACGACGACGTCACCCGGCGCCGGCCCAGCGTGGGGCTGGCGCTGAACCTGTGCGGGGTGCCGGCGGTCTCTGCGGGGGCGCGGGCCCGGCTGTCGGCGGCGGGCCCGCTGGTGGCGCGCGGGCTGCTGCTGGTGGAGGAGCCGGAGCGGCCGCTGCTGAGCCGTTCGCTGCGGGTGCCGGACCGGGTGGCGGCGTTCCTGCTGGGTGACGACACGCCGGATCCGGCCCTGGTGGACCTGCTGGTGCCGGGGCGGGCGGGCCGGCTGCCCGCGGGGGCGCTGGGTGAGCTGCCGGAGCGGCTGGCGGGTGCGCTGCGGGGGGACGGGGCGCCTGCGGGGGCCGCCGTGCGGCTCGTGTACGTGCGGGAGGCCGCCGGCGGGGTCGCGCTCACGCTCGGGGTGGAGGCGCTGGCCGGAGCCGGGTGCGGGGCCTTCGTACTGGACCTGGGCAGGCTGGCCCGGCAGGCCGACGCGGGGGCGCTGGTGGCCGCCGCGGGGCGGGAGGCGGCCCTGGCCGGTGCCGGGCTGGTGGCGGGCCCGGTGGAGGAGCTGGGCGAGAAGCCGGAGCTGCTGCGGGCGGTGGCGGGGCTGCCGGTGCCGGTGCTGCTCGCGGGGCGGGCGGGGTGGGATCCGGCCTGGTCGGACCGGGTGCCGCTGTTGGTGGAGGTCGAGCGGCTGGGCGCGGCGGCGCGGGCCGCGCTGTGGGAGGCGGTGCTCGGTACGGGCGTGGGCGGCGCGGTGGCGGCGTTCACGCTGACGCCGGAGCAGATGGAGCGGGCGGCCGAGACGGCGCGGCAGCAGGCGCTGCTGGGCGGCGGTCCGGTGTCGGAGGCGCACGTGCTCCAGGGGGCGCGGGCCCAGAACACCTCGGGCCTGGAGCGGCTGGCCCGCCGGATCACCCCGGGCGTCGGCTGGGAGGACCTGGTGCTGCCGCCCGTGGTGCTGGGCCAGCTGCGGGAGCTCGCCGCGCGGGCGCGGCACCGGGACCGGGTGCTCGGGGACTGGGCGATGCGGCCGGGCGGCGGGCGGGGGCGCGGTGTGATGGCGCTGTTCGCCGGGGACTCGGGTACGGGCAAGACGATGTCGGCCGAGGTGATCGCGGGGGCCCTGGGCCTGGACCTGTACACCGTCGACCTGGCCACGGTGGTCGACAAGTACGTGGGCGAGACCGAGAAGAACCTGGAGCGCATCTTCACCGAGGCCGCGGGCGTGAACGGCGTACTGCTCTTCGACGAGGCGGACGCGGTCTTCGGCAAGCGGTCGGAGGTGAAGGACGCGCACGACCGGTACGCGAACGTGGAGAGCGCCTACCTGCTGCAGCGGATGGAGACCTTCGACGGCCTTGCGGTGCTGGCCACCAACCTGCGGGCCAACCTGGACGAGGCGTTCACGCGGCGTCTGGACCTGCTGGTGGACTTCCCGCTGCCGGACGCCGTGCAGCGGACCGCGCTGTGGGACCGCTGCCTCGGTCCCTCGCTGCCCCGCGGGGAGGACCTGGACCTGGAGTTCTGCGGGAAGGCCTTCGAACTGGCCGGCGGCGACATCCGGTCGGCCGCGGTGACGGCCGCCTACCTGGCGGCGGATGCGGGGCGGCCGGTGGCGATGGCGGACCTGGTGGCGGCGGTGGCGCGGGAGTACCGCAAGCTCGGACGGCTGTGCCTGGAGAGCGAGTTCGGCCCGTACGTGCGCTGGGCGCGGTGACCCCGTCCGGCGGTGCACCGGACGGGGCGGGGGCCTGGCGGGACGGGCGAGGCGAGGCGGGCCGGGAGTAGCGGGCGGAGGGTCAGGAGCGGGCGGAGGGTCAGGAGCCGGACGGGCTGGGCGTCGACGTCGACGGTGCCTGGTTGGCCGCCGGCAGGAAGTACACGTGCTTCGGTGACACGACCTGGGTGATGGCCTGGCCGAACAGGGTGGTCGGCTCCTGCCCCTGGTACGTGATGTCGGTGTTGATCAGCACGACGATCGTGGCGTCCGGGCCCGGCAGGTAGATCGTCAGGGACTCGTACCCCGGCAGCGAGCCGTTGTGCCCGATCCAGCCCTGGACGTTGAAGATGCCCAGCCCGTAGTAGGCGCCCGGGATGGTGGTCGGCGGTGCCTGGAGCCGCTGCGCCTGCGTGGCGGGGGTCAGCAGGGTGCCGGTGGCGACCACCCTGGCCCAGCGCGTCAGGTCGTCCAGGGTGGAGATCATGGCGCCGGCCGCCCAGCCCCAGGACGGGTTCCACTCGGTCGAGTTCTCGACCTTCCCGCTCAGGGTCTGGTTCGTGTAGCCCTGGGCGTGCGGCGAGGGGAAGGCAGCGTTCGTCGGGAAGCTGGTGCGGTCGAGGCCGGCGCGCTCCGCGACGTCCTTCTCGATGACCTCGTCGAGCGGGCGGCCGGTGATCTTCTCCACGACCAGGCCCAGCAGGATGAGGTTGGTGTTGCAGTAGTCGAACTGCGCCCCGGGCTGGAACGACACCGGGTGCTTGAAGGAGTAGTCGAGCAGTTCCTGCGGGGTGAAGGGCCGGTCCGGGTTGCCGAAGAAGGCCTTCTGGAAGTCCGGGTCGAGCGAGTAGTTGTACAGGCCGCTGCGCATGCCGGCGAGGTTCCGCAGGGTGATCTTGTCGCCGTTCGGCACGTCGTCGATGTACTTCGAGATCGGGTCGTCGAGGCCGATCTTCTTCTGGTCCACCAGCTCCAGCATGGCGGTCACCGTGAAGGTCTTGGTCTCGCTGCCGATGCGCATGTACAGGTTCGGGGTCATCGGCTGCCCGGTGGACTTGTCGGCGACGCCGAAGGTCTTCACGTACGTGCCCTTGCCGGGCGCCGAGACGTGGACGATGACGCCGGGGACGCTCGCCTCGCGCATCACGCGCCTGATCTCGGCGTCGAGTTGGCGCATGACCTCGGGGGTGAGGGTCGTGAAGTCGCTGTCGGGCACGTCGGACGAGGAGTCGCCCGGCAACGCGAAGGCGGAGGCGGAGGGCGGGAGACCGGTTGCGGCCTGCGCGGAGGCGCTTCCCGCGGTCGCCGTCACGGCCGGTACGGCGAGCAGTCCGGCCGCCGTGGCGGCCAGCCAGGTCCTGCGCAGACGCTTTCCCCAGTACCGCACGGCGGTCTCCTCTCCACCAGGGACAGGGCTCCGTCCTCCAGCGTAGGCACGCCCCCCGCGAGGCCGCACGCCAGGCCCACGGCCGCCGGGTCCGCGGCGACGCCGTCCAGCAACCCGGCCCGGCGGGCCGGCAGCCGTACGAGGTCGCCGGTGCCGCAGCCGACGTCCAGCGCCCGGCCGAAGCGGTCGGGCAGCTGCCGCAGGATCCACGGGTGGTAGTGGGCGTTGTGGTCCCAGGGGTGGGCGGCGTTGGAGCGGTGCAGGGCGTCGAAGACCACGTCGAGGGCGGGGCGGGAGGAGAGTGGCGTGCCGGGCACGGGCCCGTCCCAGCAGGGGCGGCGCAAGGAAGGGGTAGGGCGACTGCCTCAAAGGGCAGGAAGGGGTGCCCTGTTGGGGCTGCGCGGGTGAAGGCCCCGGCGGGCGGGCGGCGGCATCGTGGACCGGGGAGGCGACGACATGCGTGAACACGAGCACGACGGCGAGTGCTCCGAGGGCCCCCGGCCCAGGACGGAGCAGGACCAGGACCGTGCCCCGGACGCGCTGCTGCTCAAGGCGGCGGCGGGCGGACGGGCCGACGTACTCGGCCCCGGCGGCATGCTGCGCCTCCAGCGGGCGCTCGGTAACAGGGCCGCCTCGGCCTCCGTGCAGCGCTCCTCCGTGCACGGCGTGGTCGGCTCCGGCGGCCAGGCGCTGGACCCGGAGGTGCGGTCCGACATGGAGGCCCGGCTGGGCCACGACTTCGGGGACGTACGGGTCCACACCGACGGCGCCGCGCACGACTCCGCCAAGGAGGTCGGCGCCCACGCCTACACCGTCGGCTCGCACGTCGTCTTCCAGCGCGACGCCTACGACCCCGGCTCCCACCAGGGCCGTACCACCCTCGCCCACGAGCTGACCCACGTCGTGCAGCAGCGCTCCGGCCCGGTCGACGGCACCGAGACCGCCGGGGGCATCAAGGTCAGCGACCCGGGCGACCGCTTCGAGCGGGAGGCGGTGGCCAACGCCGAGCGCGTGATGGCGGCGCCCGCGCCCGTACAGGCGGTACGGGAGGGCGGCGGCGGTACGCCGGCCGGGTCCGGCGCGGTGGCCGCCGTGCAGCGCGATGCCGAGGAGGGCGTGCAGCGCGATGCCGAGCAGCCCGTGCAGCGCGATGCCGAGGAGGGCGCCGAGGAAGCCCCGGCCGTGCAGGGGCTGTTCGTCCAGCGGGCCGGGGCCGAGGAGGCCGAAGAGGACGAGGCGCCGGCGGAGTGAAGGCCGCCGCGGACCGGTCCCCGGGTGACGAGCCGGTACGGGACGGCGCCGGACCGCGGCGTCCCGTGCAGTCCGGCACGCCCGCCGGGGCCCGCCCGCGGCCCGTGGACGCCCGTACGCTCCAGCGCCTCCAGGCGCGCGCGGGGAACGCGGCGGTGTCCCGCCTGGTCGCGAAGCCGGCCGGTGGTGGCGGGTCGGTCAACGGGGCCGGGCCGTCGGCGGGGGCCGGGCCGGCGGCAGGGCCCGTTGCCGCGGCCGTCGCAGGGACCTCCGCCCCCGCGAGGACACCGGACGCGGGGAAGGTGCCGGACGCCGGCCCCGTCGTACAGCGGCTGGACTCCCTGCCCGCGCCGCCCGGCGGGCTGACGCCGGCCACCGACCCGCGCTTCAAGCGGGTCGCGGACGACCTCCGCGCCAAGAAGGCGGTGCTCACCAAGCACCCCACTGCCGCCTCGCAGGCCAAGGCCGCCCAGGACGCGGCCAAGCCGCCCGCCGACGACAAGGAGGCGCAGGCCAAGCAGGCCCAGGCGGGCGAGATGGGCGCGGCGAAGCCCGGCACGTTCGACAAGGCGGCCTTCGTCGCGGCCGTGTCGGCGGCCATCGCCGCCAAGGCGCCCAAGACCCTGGACGAGGCGGACAAGTTCACCCAGTCCGGGAAGACGGACGACATCAAGTCCCAGGTCTCCGGCCAGGTCAAGGCGGGCAAGGAGGGCTCGGCCAAGGACATCACCGACAAGACCAAGGCGGCCCCGGACCCGTCGAAGGCGGTGGAGAAGCCGGTCACCCCGCTGCCCGGGCAGCCGGCCCCGCCGACGCTCGCGCCGCCGGACCCCAAGGCGGCCTCCGTGGCCCCCGCCCCGGCCGCGCAGACCGATCTGAGCACGGGGCCCAAGGAGACCGACGGCATGCTGGCGGAGGCCAAGGTCACCCCGGACATGCTGGCGAACTCCAACGAGGAGCAGTTCAAGCAGACCCTGGACGCCAAGAAGGAGGCCGACACCCACGCGGCCACGGCGCCCCAGCAGTTCCGGGCGGCGGAGGCGGCCCGGATCGCCGCCGAGCAGGGCGGCGCGGCCGCGGCCGGGCCGGCCGGGGTGCAGGCGATGACGGCGGCCCGGGCGGGCTCGGCGCAGCAGGTGGCGTCGGGGCAGGGCGCGGCGCAGTCGAAGGAGGAGCGGGAGCGGGCCCGGGTCGCGGCCGAGATCAAGGGGATCTTCGACGCGACGAAGAAGGAGGTCGAGGACCTCCTCGGCGCCCTGGACACGGAGGTGGACCAGGCCTTCGACGCGGGCCAGAAGGCGGCCAAGGCGGCCTTCGACGCCGACCACCAGGCCAAGATGAAGGCCTGGAAGGACGAGCGGTACTCGGGCATCGCGGGTGCGGCCCGTTGGGTGGCGGACGCGGTGCTGGACCCGCCGCCGCGCGCCAACCAGATCTTCGCGGAGGCGCGCGGCGTCTACGAGCGCGAGATGCGCAACGTCATCTCGAACGTCGCCGACCTGATCGGGAAACGGCTCGCCGACGCCACGAACAAGATCGCGCAGGGCAGGCAGAAGATCGCCGAGAAGGTGGCGGAACAGCCCAAGAGCCTGCGGCAGTTCGCGCAGCAGGCGGCGAACGACATCGGGGGCGAGTTCTCGGCGCTGGAGTCCTCGGTCGCGGAGAAGTCGCAGTCCCTGGCGCAGGACCTGGCGGACAAGTACGTTGCGGCGCGCGACGAGCTCGACAAGGAGATCGAGGCCCTCCAGGAGGCGAACAAGGGCCTGTTGAGCAAGGCGAAGGACGCGGTCGCGGGCACGGTCGAGACGGTCCTGAAGCTGAAGGACATGCTGCTGGGCGTGCTGGCCAGGGCGGCCGGCGCCATCGACAAGATCATCGCGAACCCGATCGGCTTCCTCGGCAACCTGGTGAACGCCGTCAAGGCGGGCGTCATGGGCTTCGCCGCCCGCATCGGCGAGCACCTGAAGAACGGCCTGAAGCAGTGGCTGTTCGGCCAGCTGTCGGCGGGCGGCATCGAGATCCCGGAGACCTTCGACGCCAAGGGGATCATCAGGCTGATCCTCTCCATCCTGGGGCTCACCTGGTCGAACATCCGCACCCGGATCGTGGCGCAGATCGGCGAGCCGGCGATGAAGGCCCTGGAGACCACCTTCGAGATGGTCCAGGTGCTGGTGACGGAGGGGGTGGGCGGCCTCTGGAAGTGGATCGTCGACAAGCTGTCCGACCTGAAGGACACGGTCGTCGGCGCGATCAAGGACTTCGTGATCGAGAAGATCGTCACGGCCGGCATCACGTGGATCGTCTCGCTGCTGAACCCGGCGTCGGCCTTCGTGCGGGCCTGCAAGGCGATCTACGACGTGGTGATGTTCTTCGTGAACCGCGCGGCGCAGATCAAGTCCTTCGTGGACTCGGTGCTCGACTCGATCGAGGGCATCGCGGCCGGCGGCGGTGGCGGCGTCCCCGCCCTGATCGAGGGCGCCCTCTCCAAGGCGATCCCGGTGGTCCTGGACTTCCTGGCGAGCCTGCTGGGCCTGGGCGGCATCTCGGCCAAGATCAAGGAGATCCTGACCAAGGTCCAGGCCCCGGTGATGAAGGCCGTCGACTGGGTGGTCGGCAAGATCGCGGGCGCGGGCAGGAAACTGCTGCGCAAGCTGAAGTCGAAGGCCCAGGGCGGCGACGACTCCCCGGAGGGCAAGCAGGCCCGCCTGGACAAGGCGATGTCCGCCGCCCTGCGCGCGGTCAACGCGCTGCCGGGCCGGGACATCCCGAAGACCCTGATGACTCCCGTCCTCGCGGCGATCCGCATGCGGTACGGGCTGGTCAGGCTGGAGGCCGTCAAGGACGGGGACTTCTGGGCCATCGAAGGAAAGGTCAACCCGGACAAGCGGGAGCGCAGCAGCAAGGGCAGCAAGGGCAACGCTGCCGTCATGGACCTGGCGCGCACGGACATGACGACAAAGGGGGCTCTGGCCAACTCGATCAAGGCACTGCGGGCGCAGGCCCTCCAGATCAAGGCGACGCACGGCCTCGACCGGGCGGTCGTCAAGAAGGACCACCCGAAATACTGGGTCGAGCTCAAGAAGGGCACCAGCCTGGCGAACCTCGACTTCCACGGGGTCCTGGTCCACCAGGGCGGCAGGGGCGCCGCAGGAGCGGCCGCGCCCGGCCCCAACCAGTCCCTGTCGCCGCGGGAGACCGACCGGGACGGGAAGTCGATCACCGTCCACGCGCAGGCCCACATCGTCTTCGCCGCCGACCTGGAGGCCCGCCACCTGCCGCGGCCGCTGCTCGTGAACGGCCGGACGCGCGACGAGGCGGCCGACGAGCACGGCGGCACCGGTTTCGAGTTCACTCCCGAGGCCGCCCGTACGGCGTCGGCCGGCCGGGGCGAGTACAACAAGGACGAGGCCCTGCTGCGCACGTGGAACATCGGCGAAGGGCAGCGGGACAACCACGCCAGCCATGCCGAGGGACAGGTGGTCAGCTGGCTGGAGGGCGTCGCGTCCAGGGGCGGCCCCGCCGTCAAGTCCATCCACCTGCGGGTGAGCGGAAAGTTCGAGCCCTGCGTGCAGTGCTCCAACGTGCTGCGCAGCCTGCTCGCCAACCTCCGCAGGACGCAGGGCGCGCCGGTCGACTCGACGCTCGACTACGGCGAGGTGAAGAACCCCTACCGCTCCGACGACAAGGGCAACATCTCGGGCTTCCGGTCCGGCCCCGGCGGTGAGCGGGACCGGGCCGACGCCCACGAGGAGTGGGGCCGGCGCATCACGCCCGCGGGAGTGCTGGGCGAGGACACCGAGATCACCATCCGCTTCCACTGACCCGGAGGGGTCGCCCGGCCCAGGTGCGGGCGGCACGGAGCGGCACCCCGGCCCGGCGGCCTCCGGCACCCCGCCCCGGAACGCACCGGCTTTGCCCGAAGGGGCAGATCGGGATTCCCCGGCGGCCGTACGGGAGGTCATGACCCACCACCCGGCCGGGGCAGAAGGTGGGGGCGACCGTCACGTCCCAGGGGAGGGCCCGGATGCCGTCGTACAAGTCGCCAGGCGTCTACGTCGAAGAGGTCGAGGCCGGCTCGCGCCCGATCGAAGGCGTCGGCACCGCCGTCGCCGCGTTCGTCGGACTCGCCGCGGCGGGCCCGTACAACGCCCCGACCCTGGTGACGAACTGGTCCCAGTTCACCGCCACCTTCGGCGACTTCATCGAGGGCTCCTACCTCGCCCACGCGGTCTACGGCTACTTCCTGAACGGCGGCGGCACCTGCTACGTCGTCCGCGTCGGCGGCACCGGTGACGAGCCCGCGCCCCCGGCCGCCGTACCGGCCCCCGCCACCGCCGGCGGCAAACGCGGCAAGGCCGCCCTGCCCGCCGGCCCCCGCGCCGCACTCGGCGGCTTCCACGTCGCGGCCCTGGAGGGCACCGGCGAGGGCATCAGCGTCGAGGTCGCCAACGCCCCCGGCGACTCCCCCGCGGAGGACGCCTTCACGCTGAACGTCAAGCGCGGCGACCGCGTCGAGGAGACCTGGGAGGTCTCCGCCAAGCGCAGCCAGCGCAACTACGTCGTCACGCTCGTCCGGGAGCGGTCCCGGCTGGTGCTCGTCGAGGACGCCGGCCCGGCCCAGGTCCTGGCCCGCCCCGAGAACCAGACCGTCGAGGTGCCCCCGGCACCGGCGCCGGCGGTGCCCGCCGTCCCCGTCTCGGCGAGCCCCGGCGACTACATCGGCAGCGCCGACGAGCGCACCGGCTTCGCCGGCCTGGAGACCATCGACGAGATCACCATGCTGGCCGTGCCCGACGTGATGAGCGCCTACCAGCAGGGCGCGCTCGACGCGGAGGGCGTGAAGGCCGTACAGCTCGCGATGATCGCCCACTGCGAGCTGATGGGGAACCGCGTCGCGATCATCGACCCGCTGCCCGACCTCTCCCCGCAGCGGGTGAAGGAGTGGCGGATGGTCGGCGCGGGCTACGACTCCAAGTACGCGGCCCTCTACTACCCCTGGATCAAGGTGGCCGACCCCGCGGCCCCGAACCAGATGAAGTTCATCCCGCCGAGCGGCGCGATGGCGGGCGTGTGGGCGCGCAACGACGAGAGCCGCGGCGTGCACAAGGCGCCGGCCAACGAGGTGGTCCGGGGGGCCGTGGACCTCGCCGTGCACCTGACCAAGGGCGAGCAGGACCTGCTCAACCCGAACGGCGTCAACTGCATCCGTGCCTTCCCCGGCCGCGGCATCCGGGTCTGGGGCGCGCGCACCCTCTCCTCCGACCCGGCCTGGCGGTACCTCAACGTCCGCCGGCTCTTCAACTACATCGAGGACTCGATCCTGATCGGCACCCAGTGGGTCGTCTTCGAGCCGAACGACGAGGCGCTGTGGGCCCGGATCCGCCGCACGATCTCGGCGTTCCTCGTCAACGAGTGGCGCCGGGGTGCGCTGTTCGGGCTCACGCCCGACGAGGCGTTCTACGTCAAGTGCGACCGCGAGACCAACCCCGCGGAGGGGATCGACGCCGGCGAGGTGGTCTGCGAGATCGGCATCGCACCGGTCAAGCCGGCCGAGTTCGTCATCTTCCGGCTCGCCCAGTTCTCGGGCGGCACGAGCCTCGTCAACGAGTGAGTCAGGGCTAGTTACTTAAGGGGTTAGGGGTACTGCTGTGGCGCTTCCCGACATGGACACCTCCGTCGGTCACTCCTTCGGGCTGGAGATCGACGGCGTCGTGATCAAGCAGATCAACGAGGTGTCGGGCCTGAAGATGGAGCAGGACGTCATCGAGCTGAAGCAGAACACGGCCGACGGCAAATACGTGATCAAGAAACTGCCGGGCCGCGCGAAGGCCGGCGAGGTCACGCTGACCCGCGGCCTCACCGCCGACAACAGCTTCGAGAAATGGATCAAGGACGCCCGCTTCGGCAAGATGGCCACCGCCCGCAAGGGCGGTGCGATCATCGTCTTCGACTACGAGGGCGTGCCGATCAAGCGGTACACCCTGGTCAACGCGTGGCCGAAGAGTCTGGAGATCAGCTCGCTCAAGGCCGGCGACACGAGCGTGCTGACCGAGAAGCTCGTCATCACGTACGAGCAGATGGACGTGGCGTGACGGGCTGGGCACGGCGGGGGTGCGTGCGCTGATGCGTCGACAGTTTGCGCCCGAGCCGGGTCCGGTGGCCCAGGAGGGGCCGTTCGCCGGGCCGGCACAGGGGCAGGGGCGGGCGCAGGGGGCGGGCGCGGCGGCCGCCGTGCCGGAGGCCCTCGCGCCCGTACGCGAGACCATGCGGACCGAGTTCACCTTCGAGCTGCCGCGCGGGTACGTGGACGGCGCGGGCCAGGTCCACCGTACGGGCGTCATGCGGCTGGCCACCGCCCGCGACGAACTCGTACCGCTGCGGGACGACCGGGTCCGTGAGAACCCGGCGTACCTGTCGGTGGTGCTGCTGGGGCGGGTGGTGGAGCGGATCGGTTCCGTGACCGACATCCACGCCGGGGTCATCGAGGACCTCTTCGCCTCCGACCTGGCGTTCCTCCAGGACTTCTACCGGCGGATCAACGCCGAGGGGCACACGCGGGCCCAGGTCACCTGCCCCTCCTGCGCCACCGGCTTCGCGGTCGACCTGGCAGGTGGGCGCCTGGGGGAATCGTGACGTACGCGACGGACGCCCTGTACGACGAAGTCGCGTACATCGCCTACCACTTCCACTGGGGCATGGACCCGATCCTGGACCTGGAGCACCCGGAGCGCCGCCGGTACGTCGACCAGATCGCCCGCCTGAACCGCCAGGCGTCCGGAGGGCGGTGAGCCGTGGGGATGTGGGGGTGGCTCAGGGGGCGGTTCGCGGCCGACGCGGGTGGGGCGGGGGCCGCTGAGGGGGGCGTGCCTCCTGGTGCGGACGCCTCGGGCGGTACCGGTCGGGTCGCTCACGAGGCGGGCGGTGGCGGGTGGCGTGAACTGCCGGTGCAACGGCTGACGTTCGGCGCGCCCGGGCTCGTCACGGACCCGGAGGGGTTCGGATCCGGGCTGGCCAGCTGGGAGAACCCCTCCTTGTCCCGGGCGCTGGGTCACGCCGTGACGCAGGAGGCGCCTTCGGGGGTGGTGCACGGGGTCGCGGAGCCGCGGCTGCCCGTGCCGACTGCCGTCCAGCGGTGGGCTGCCCCGGGGTCGGGGAGCACGGCTCACGAGGCGCCGGTGGCGGGTGGTGCTGGGGGTTCTGCGGGTTCAGTGGGTTCTGCGGGTTCTGCGAGTTCAGTGGGGTTTGAGAGGTCTGTGGGTTCTGCAGGCTCTGGGGCTTCTGTGGAGGCCGGGGCCGGGGCCGGGGCCTGGGCCCGGGTGTCTGCGCCGGCTGACGTGCGGGTGCAGCGTGCTGCGGAGCTTCCGGGCGGCGAGGGGCCCGAAGTGCCGGGTGCGCAGGCGCCCGAGGACTCGGGAGGTGCGCCGGAGGAGGTGCCGGACGTGGCCGGGCTGCCGGTGCAGCGGGCCGCCGGGGTGCCGGATGCGGACGGGCCCCCGGTGCGGCCCGGTGCCGCGTTGCCGGATGCGCCCCTGCTGGGCGAGCGCGCGCCGGTGGGCGTCGTGGGCGGGGCCGGAGCGGAGACCGGGGAGGGTTCCGGTGCCGGGGCGGACGGCGGGCGCGTGGTGGTGCCGGCCGAGCCTCCGGTACCGGTGTTCACCGTGGCCCGGGCGGTGGAGCTGCCGCTGCGGCGGCTGCCGGTCGCGCCGCTGCCGTCGGTGCTGTCGGTGCCGTCGGTGCCGTCAGTGCCTTCGGTCCGTGAGGCGGATGCGGGGGCGGTGGCGGAGCTGCCGGCGGCCGCTGCCGGGGACGGGTCGTCCGCTCCGGCTGTTGAGACCGGTGGGGCGGAGCCGGCCGTGCCGTCGGTGCAGCGCACGGCCGGGGTGCCGGGCGCGCCCCGTGCGGCCGGGGAGCCGGCCGTGCCGCGGGATGCGGGCCCGTCGGTCCCGCCCGCGCCCGAGGTGCGGCCCCTGGTCGGGGAGCGGATGCCGGCCGTGGAGGCGGAGGTGCCGGTCCAGCGTGCGACCGGTGGTGCCGATGTGCCGGAGGGTGTGGGGCTGAGCGGCATGCCCTTGGCTTCTCCTTCGGGTGGGGGTACCGTGCCGGGCCCGCCCGTGTCCGGCGGTGCGGACGCGCTGCCGGTGCAGCGGACCGTGCCGGACGAGGACGTGGAGCCGGTGCCCGTGGATGCGCCCGGTCCGGGGGCCGTGGGTGAGCCGGAGGTGCGGCCGCTGCTCGGGGAGCAGCCGCTGGTGCCCGCGGTGGCCGGCCCGGAGGGCGGTGCGGACTCGGGTACGCCGCCGCTCACGGGTGCGGGTACGGAGGCCGGCTTCCCG
This sequence comes from Streptomyces sp. NPDC101118, assembly GCF_044759445.1. Taxonomy (NCBI): domain Bacteria; kingdom Bacillati; phylum Actinomycetota; class Actinomycetes; order Kitasatosporales; family Streptomycetaceae; genus Streptomyces; species Streptomyces sp. NPDC101118. Next base: position 293,658 of record NZ_JBIVZG010000007.1, read on the forward strand.
GTGCCGCCCGCCGGGCCCGGGCCCGCGGCGCCCGTACAGCGCGAGGACGGGACCGTACCGCCGGTGCGGCGCGAGACCCGGCCCGAGGCTCAGGTGCGGCACGAGACGGGGCCCGAGCCGACGGTGCAGCGCGCGTTCCAGGCACCGGAACCCGAGGTACGGCAGACGTACGGGCTGCCCGTGCCCGTACCCCCGTACGCCGACCCGGGCGCACCCGCACCCGCCGAACCCGCCGCCCCCGTACAGCGGTCGGCGACGGACGAGGACATCCCGCCCGAGGTACGCCCCCTGCTGGGCGAGCGCGGCTTCGAGCCCGTGAGCGGCGACCAGGACCCGGGACCGGCACCGGCCCCGCACCCGGCCGCCCCCGGAACCGGCAGCCCGGCCCCCCTGCCCCCCGCTCCGGTCCAGCGCGCCACCCGCCGGCCCGGCCTCGGCGCACCCCTGCCCGCGGTACCGGAGGCGCAGCGCACCACCGCCCCCGGGGCCCCCGCCCGCCCCCGCACCGGACGCATCGGCGCCCCGCTCCCGCAGGTCCCCGCCCCGGCACTCCAGCGCACCCAGGACCCGGCGCCCCTCCCGCCGGCGGCCCCCGCCCCGGAAGCCGCACCGCCCGCGCCCGGGCCCACCACCCACCCGGCGCCACCGCCGGCGCCCACCCCGCCGGCAGCGCCGGCAGCCCCCCTCCCCGTCGTCCCCGCCCTCCCGCTCCAGCGGACCCCGCCCCTGCTCCCGCAGCCGGCCGACGACCCGGTCGCAGGGCTGGTCGGCGACCGCCCCCTGCAACTCCACGCCGTCCCGGCACCCGAGCACCCCGCACCGGGAGCCCCCGCTCCGGACCCCGCGGAACCCGTGGTCGTACCGGTCACGTGGAGCACCCCGGGAGCCCCTGGAGGCCCCGGCACGGTCCAGCGCTCGACGGCACCGCAGCCGGCCACGGCCGCACCGCCGAGCCCCGTGTCCGCGGGGCCCGCCTCCGTAAGTCCCGTACCAGTGGCCTCCGTACCCGTGGCCTCCGTACCCGTGGGACCCGTACGCCTCGACGCACCGGGACCCTTCGCGGCCCCTGGACCCTTCGCCGCACCGGGACCCGTCGCCGCACCCGCGCCCCCCGCACCGCAGTACCTCCAGCGCGAGCCCACCGGAGCCCCCACCACCGCCCCCGCCCCCACCCCAGAAGCCACGGCCTTCATCTGGACCCCGCCCACCCTCCAGCGCGAGCCCGAGGACGCCGCAGCCGCACCCGCACCGGCACCCGCACCCCCCACCCCGGAACCCGCGGCGGCAGCCCCACCACCTCCAGCGGCGGCCCCCAGCGCCCCACCACCCAACGCACCGCCCAAGGAATCGACCGACGAACTGGTCCGCCGGCTCATCGGCCCGCTGAGCCGCCTGCTCCGCGCCGAACTCCGTCTGGACCGCGAACGCGCCGGCCTCCGCATCGACCCCCGCCACTGACCCGCCCCGCCCCCCGGCCACCACCCCCGCCCCGCCCCCGACCACCACCCCCGCCACTGACCGCCCCGCCCCTGACCGCCACACGAGGGAAACAAGGACATGGCCCGAGACCCCGACCCCGCCGTCAGCGTCTGCTTCATGGTCGAGATCGACAACATCAGCCTCGGCGCGTTCAACAGCTGCGAGGGCCTCGGCTGCGAGGTCGTCATGGAGCAGCGCGAGGAGGGCGGCAACAACGGGTACGTCTGGCAGCTCCCCTCCCGCATCAAGTACTCGAACATCAAGCTCAGCCGCCCCGTCACCAAGGACACCGAGAAGGTCACCGCCTGGCTCTCCGGCATGATCAACGGCGTCGCCCGCAAGACCGCGCACATCAGCGCCATGACGGTCGACGGCACGGTCGTGGCCCGCTGGAGCCTGATGGACGTCGTGCCGGTGCGCTGGACCGGGCCGCAGCTGAACCCCGAGACGGTCAAGGTCGCCACCGAGACCCTGGAGATCGCGCACCACGGCTTCCTCAACGCGGGCGGGGGCAAGTAGCCATGCCTCCGCCGCCCGGACAGCCCGTCGCGTTCATCGCCTCCGCCCCGCCGGCGGCCCCGTCCAACGACCCGAACGGCAACGGCGCGAGCGGCTCCCGCCCCAAGCTGGAGCGGGCGTACCTGGAGCTGCGCCAGCCGCCCGCCGACGGCGGCACGACCACGCCCGGGCCGCGGATGGGCCAGATCGACTTCCAGTTCAACCCCAAGGAGCTGACCCTCGCCAAGACGGCGAAGTGGGAGCGCAAGACCGCCAAGGGGGCCAAGAAGGCCGGGCCCGCCGAGTTCAAGGGGGCCGGTCCCTCCAAGCTGACGCTGGAGATGTTCTTCGACGCGACCGGTGTGCAGGACGACCGGGTCGTGAAGTCGGTCGAGGAGCTGCTGGGCTGCTGCGTGCCCACGGACCAGACCCACCAGAAGCAGCAGGGCGTGCCGCCCTGGGTGATCTTCCACTGGGGCGGGCTCACCGGCTTCGTCGGCTACGTCAGCCAAGTCCAGGCGAAGTACACCCTGTTCACCCCGGGCGGCCTGCCGATCCGCGCCACCTGCCAGGTCACCCTGGAGGAGATCAGCGGCCCGATGCCCGGCCAGAACCCCACCTCGGGCGCACTGGCCGCGCGGCGCGTGCACCGCGTGGTCTCCGGCGACACGCTCGCGCTGCTGGCCTGGCGGGAGTACGGGGACCCGGCGGCCTGGCGGGACATCGCCGAGGCCAACGGCATCGACGACCCGATGCGGCTCGCCCCGGGCACGGAACTCCTCCTCCCGGGAGCCGAGGAACTCGGCGCGCAGTGACCGTACGCAGTCAGACCTCCTCCACACCCTCAGGGAGAAGCCCCCATGGCCGGTGAGACCTTCGCCAACACCCTCGCGGTCGAGGTGAACGGCCAGCCCCTGCCCGCGCCCGTCGCCGAGACGATCGTGTCCGCGTACGTCGACGACAGCACCCAGTTGCCCGACCTCTTCCTCATCCGCTTCCGCGACCCGCACCACCTCGTCCTGGAGCAGACCGGCATCACCATCGGCACCAAGGTGAAGCTCTTCGCCCGCTCCGGCGACGACCCGCAGCGCGTGCTCCTCGTGTCCGGCGAGGTCACCGCGGTCGAGATCGACCTGGACGCCACCGGCACCTTCACCGTGGTGCGGGGCCTGGACCACGCGCACCGCTTCTTCCGCGGCCGGAAGGTCGCCGGGTACCGGCAGATGACCGCGTCCGACATCGCCGTCCAGGTGGCCCGCAGGGCCGGGCTGCCGGTCGGGCAGGTCGACGCGACGACGACGGTGTACGAGCACGTGGCGCAGCCCGGGGTCACCGACTGGGAGTTCCTGCACCGGCTGGCCGACCTGGCCGGTGCCGAGGTCGCGGTCGTGGACGGCAGGTTCGTGTTCCGGGTGCCGGCGAAGGCCGCGGCGGCCCCCGCCACCTCCACCCGCCCGCAGGCCAGCCCGTACGTCCTCGAGTTCGGCCGGAACCTGCTCCGCTGCCACGCCTCCGTGACCGCCGCCGACCAGGTCCAGCAGGTCGAGGTGCGGGGCTGGGACGTGCAGGCCAAGGCGGCGGTGGTGGGGCGGGCCCCGGCGGACCGGAGCGACCGGCTGCAGCTCGGGCTGACCCCGGGGCAGGCGGCGGACCCGTTCGGCAAGGCGGTGTTCCTGGCCACGGACACCCCGTACGGTACCCAGGCGGAGGCCGACCAGGCGGCGAAGGCGCTGGCCGCGGACCTGGCGGCGAGCTTCGCGGAGCTGGACGCGGTGGCGATGGGCATCCCGCAGCTGAGGGCCGGCACGGCGGTGACCCTCGCGAACGTCGGGAAGCCCTTCGAGGGCAAGTACACGGTCTCCGCGAGCCGGCACGTCTTCGACCCCGACACCGGCTACCAGACCTGGCTGACCGTGGGCGGCAGGTCCAACCGGTCGCTGTACGGGCTGGCCTCGGGCGGCTCGGGCGGGCCGGCCCAGGACCGGATCGGCGGCCTGGTCAACGCGACCGTCACCGACACCCGCGACCCGGAGGACCGGGGCCGGGTCAAGCTGGCCTTCCCCTGGCTGTCGGGCGAGTACGTGAGCGACTGGGCCCGCACCGCGGGCGCGGGCGGCAAGGGCGGCGGCGGGGTGTTCGGGCCCGAGGTGGGCGACGAGGTGCTGGTCGGCTTCGAGCAGGGCCGGGTGGACCACCCGTACGTCATCGGCGGGCTCTACAACGGCCAGGACAAGCCGTCGAAGCACGAGGGCCCCCTCGTGGACTCCACCAGCGGCAAGACCAACCGGCGCTCCCTGGTGACCCGTACGGGCAACCGGCTGGAGCTGCTGGACGCGGCCAACGGCCCCAAGGGCGTCCGGCTGGCCACCGGGGACGGCAAGCTCACCCTCCACCTCGACCAGAAGGCCACCTCGGTGGTCGTGCACAGCGACGGCAAGGTGGAGATCACCGCCAAGGAAAAGGTCACCGTCAAGGCGGACCAGGGCATCAGCGTGGACGCGGGCACCGGGAAGCTCGAACTCTCCGGCCAGTCGGTCTCTGTGACCGCCAAGACCGGGGTGGAGGTCGACGGCGGCGCGGGCGCGCTGAACCTCAAGACGAACGGCCAGGTGGACGTGAAGGGCACCACCGTCGGCGTCAACGGCCAGGCCAGCACCGAGATCAAGGGCGGGGCGAGCTGCTCGATCAGTGCCGCGCTCGTCCGCATCAACTGATACGTCACAGAAGAGGAGTTGGCGGACATGCCCCCTGCCGCGCGTGTAGGCGACCCCACCGGGCACCCCGGGGTCATCGGGCCGCCCGGGGTCCCCACCGTGCTCATCGGCGGGCTGCCCGCGGCCGTCGTCTCGACCCCGCACATCTGCTCCTTCCCGCCCCCGGCCGTCCACCCGCCCAGCGTGATCGCCCCGCCCGGCTGCCCGACCGTGCTGATCGGCGGCATGCCGGCGGCCCGGATGGGCGACATGGCCGCGTGCGGGGCGCCGGTCATCATGGGCGCGGTCAACGTGCTGATCGGCGGGTGAGCGGGCGTGGGTGAGCAGTTCATCGGCGCCGGCTGGGGCTTCCCCGTACGCACGGACGCGACCGGCGCGGTCGCCCTGGTCGGCGGGGACGTGGAGATCGAGGAGAGCATGCGGCTGATCCTCGGCACCGCGCCCGGGGAGCGGCCGATGCGGCCGCAGTTCGGTTGCGCGATCCACGACTTCGTCTTCGCGCCGGCCGACGCGGCGACCGCCGCGCACATCGCCTACGAGGTGCGGCTGTCGCTGGAGCGCTGGGAGCCCCGGATCGAGCTGGTCGACGTGGCGGTCACCTTCGACTCCGGCGACGAGGGCACCCTCTACATCGACGTCCGGTACGCGCTCCGCGGCACCAACGACCCCCGGAACCTGGTCTTCCCGTTCTACGTGATCCCGGAGCACGAGGCGGACGGCGGCCCGGAGGGAGCGGTGACGGGATGAGCCTGCCCCAGCCCAACCTGGACGACCGCCGCTTCCAGGACCTCGTCGACGAGGCCAAGCGGATGGTCCAGCAGCGCTGCCCGGAGTGGAGCGACCACAACGTCTCCGACCCGGGCGTCACGCTGATCGAGGCCTTCGCGCACATGACGGACCAGCTGATCTACCGGCTGAACCGGGTGCCCGACAAGAACCACCTCGCCTTCCTCGACCTGATCGGCCTCACCCTCTACCCGCCCGCAGCCGCCCGCACCGACGTGACCTTCTGGCTCTCGGCGCCCCAGCCGGAGACCGTCCTGGTCCGCGAGGGCACCGAGGTGGCCACCCACCGCACCGAGACCGAGGAGGCCGTGGTCTTCTCGACCGTCGGCGACCTGGCCGTCGTGCCCGTCGAACTCGCCGTCCTGGCCACGCAGTCCGCCGAGCCGGGCGCTCCGGCCGCCGAGCGCGGACCAGAGCTCGCCGGCGGGCGGGGCGTGCCGTGCTTCCAGCCGGTGCCCCGGCCGGGGGACGCCCTGCTGTTCGGCCTGTCCCGGCCGGCGCCGGCCTGCGTGGTGGCGCTCCGCCTGGACTTCCCGGTGGCCGGCCACGGCATCGACCCCGAGGACCCGCCGCTGCGCTGGGAGGCGTGGACCGGCGAGGAGTGGACGCGCTGCGAGGTCGACCGGGACGGCACCGGCGGCTTCAACCGTCCCGGGGACGTGCTGGTCCAGCTGCCGCCTGGTCACGCGGCCTCCGTCGAGGCCCGCACCCGGGCCGGCTGGCTGCGCTGCGTGGTCACCGACCGGGTGCCGGGGCGGCGGGCGTACTCGGCGACGCCGGAGCTGCTGGCGGCCGAGGCCTTCACCGTCGGCGGGACCGCGCCCGCGCTGCACGCGGAGCGGCTGGGCGAGGAACTGCTGGGCGTCTCCGAGGGCGTGCCCGGGCAGGTCTTCCGGCTGGACCGGGCGCCCGTGGTCGAGGGCGGGCCGCCGTTCGTGGTGGAGACGCCCGGCCGCGAGGGCGCCTGGGAGAGCTGGCAGGTGAAGCCCCACTTCGCCGAGTCGGGGAGGGACGACCGGCACGTGCGGCTCGACCGGGCCACCGGCGAGGTCTCCTTCGGGCCCGCCGTGCGGGAGCCGGACGGGCGGCTGCGCCAGTACGGGGCGGTGCCGGCGAAGGGGGTGCCGGTCCGGGTGCGCGCGTACCTGGCGGGCGGCGGCCGGCGGGGCAACGTGGCCCGGCGCGCGCTGTCGGTGCTGCGCAGCTCCATCCCGTACGTCGCCCGGGTGGAGAACCGCCGGGCCGCCTCCGGGGGCGTGGACGGCGAGGACGTGGCGAACGCGCGGCTGCGCGGGGCGCTGGCGCTGCGCAGCCGGGAGCGGGCGGTGACGGCCGAGGACTACGAGTACCTCGCCCGGCAGGCCGCCCCGCAGGTGGCGCGGGTGCGCTGCGTGGACGCGGGGGGCGGCGGGGTGCGGGTGCTGCTGGTGCCGGCGGCCGAGGACGACGGGGAGGGGCAGCTGGAGTTCGGGCAGCTGTTCTGCCCGCCGGCCCTGCTGGCGAAGGTGTCGGGGCAGCTGGACGAGCGGCGGATGCTGGGCACCCGGCTGGTCGTGGAGCCGCCGTACTACCAGGGCGTGACGGTGGTGGCCGAGCTGCTCGCCGCGCCGGGCCTGCCGCAGGCGCGGGTGCGGCGCGACGCCCTCGCGGCGCTCTACCGGTACCTCAACCCGGTGACCGGCGGCCCGGACGGGCGCGGCTGGCCCTTCGGGCGGGCCGTGCACAGCGGGGAGGTGTACGCGGTGCTCCAGCAGGTGCCGGGGGTGGACACGGTGGAGGGCGTCCTGCTGTTCCCGGCCGACATGGAGACCCTGCACCGGCTGGACCAGGTGGAGCGGATCCCCCTGGACGCGGGCTCGCTGGTCTTCTCGTACGACCACCAGGTCCGCGTGGGCGGCGGCCGGTGACCGCGGGGGAGGCCGGGGGCGGGCGGCGCCTGGTGCCCGGGCTGGTGTCGCGGTACCCGCTGGGCGCGCAGCTGCCGGCCGTGTACGCGGACGACGACAACGCCCAGCGGATCACGGAGGGCCTGGACGAGGTGCTGGCGCCGGTGCTGGCCGTGCTGGACTGCCTGCCCGCCTACCTCGACCCGCGCCTGGCGCCCGAGGACTTCCGCGCCCTCCTCGGGGCGTGGGTGGGCGCCGAGGGCCCGCAGGTCGCGGGGGCGGTACGCGGCCACGCCCGCCGCGGCACGGCCGAAGGCCTGGCGAAGGGCATCCGCCAGGCCTTCGGGGTGGAGCCGGAGATCGAGGAGAGCGGCGCGGCGACCTGGTCGGCCACCGCCCGCACCCCGCTGCCGGGGGCGGACCGCCCGTACGTCACGATCCGCCTGCGTGTCCCGGACCCGGCGGCCCTGGACGTGTCCGCGGTCACGGCGTACGTCGACCGCAACCGCCCGGTCCACCTCCCGTTCCGCGTGGAGGTCGTCCCCCTCCCGCCGAGACCCCCGGCCCCGCCCCGCGCACCGGACCCGCGCGACCCCGCTCCGGGGGCTCGGCAGGCCCCTCGTGACCCGCGGAGCCCCGGCGGCTGAGGCCGCCGGGGCCACCCGCACGGCCTCCGCCGGCTACGAGATGCGGACGTACTCCAGCACGGCGGCGCCGCCCATCGCCGGTTCGCTGCGGAGGTCAGCTCGTGTTTCCCCCATGGCGGAAAGACGATCAGTCCGCATTGGAGACATGCGGGGACCCCGCGAGGTTGTACGGCGGATCCGTGCCCGCGCAGGACCGGCGGAACGGACGCCGGGGCGGGGTCCCCGGACCCGTCAGAGGTACTGCGCCAGCTCGTCCAGCACCCGCAGCACCTCCGGTTCCTCCGCCGACGGGAGCTGGGCCACGACCTCCTCGACGCCCAGGTCCGCGAAGTGCGCCAGCTTCCCGGCCGTCGGGTGGACGGCGTACGGGACCACCTGGAGGTCCTTCGGGTCGCGCCCGGCCCGCTCCCAGACCGTGCGCAGCACCGGCAGCGACTCGGTCAGGCCCCGGCCGCCGATCGGCATCCAGCCGTCCGTGTACTCGGCGATGTGAGCGAACAGTTTCGGCCCGGCGGCGCCGCCGAGGAGGGTGCGGGGGCCGTGCAGCAGGGCGCCGCCGGGCAGCGCGCGCGGGGCCCGGGCCGGCTTGGGGAAGGCCGCGGAGGCCCGTACCGTCCCGAACTCCCCTTCGTAGGGCGTCGGTTCGGGTGCCCACAGGGCCCGCATCAGGGCCATCCGGTCGCGCACCAGCTCCCGCCGGGTGCGCCACTCGACGCCGTGGTCGGCCGCCTCCTCGACGTTCCAGCCGTAGCCGAGGCCGAGCGTGAAGCGGCCGCCGGAGACGTGGTCGAGGGTGGCGATGCCCTTCGCCAGGTCGATCGGGTCGTGCTGGGCGACCAGGGTGATCCCGGTGCCCAGGGCGATCCGCTCGGTGACGGCGGCCGCCTGGCCCAGCGCCACGAACGCGTCCAGCGTGCGCCCGTACTGCTCCGGCAGCTCCCCGCCCATCGGCGCCGGCGACTCCCGGCTGACCGGGATGTGGGTGTGCTCGGGGAGGTAGAGGCCGTCGAAACCGCGCTGCTCCAGTTCGCGGGCGAGGCGTACCGGGGTGATGGTCCGGTCGGTCAGGAAGATCGTGGTGGCGATGCGCACGTGCTGACACCTCCGTCGGCTGGGGAGCACACAACGTACGGGGTGCGCGTGCAATTGCCGAGAGGGGCGCAGGTGTTGTCAGCCGTGCGCCGATTAGGTAATGAGTTACTCATCCATTGCGGAGAGTGAGCACCAATCCTTGACCTGCTCGTCGGCGGGGGAGGAGGTCATCGATGACCGTGCGGGACCGGCTCGTGCCCGGACTGATCGGCGGGGCCGCGCCGTTGGCGCTCCTGGTCGCGCCCGCCGGATACGGCAAGACCACCCTGCTCACCCAGGCGGCCGCCGCCTTCCCCGGCAAGGTGCTGCACTGGCACCCCTGCCGGGACACCCGCGGCGCGCCCGCGCTGCTGGGCCGGCTGGGCCGCCAGCTGGAGATCCCCGACCCGCCCGAGCAGGTCACCGTCGAGTCCGTGCTGCTGGCCGTGGAGCGGTACGCCGAGCCGGTGCTGCTGATCGTCGACGACGTCCACCTGGTGCACGGCAGCCCGGCCGAGGGGGTCCTGGAGGAGCTCGCGCGGCTGGCCCCGGAGAACCTCCGGCTGGTGCTGGCCGGCCGGCGGATGCCCGCGCTCAGCCTCGCCCGGGCGGAGCTGGCCGACACCCAGGTGTTCACCGCGCTGGACCTGCGGCTGCGGGACGCGGAGATCGCGCGTGCCTTCCCCGACGCGAGCGGCGAGCTGGCGGAGCTGACCGGCGGCTGGCCCGCCGTACTGCGGCTGAGCGCACCGCTGGTGCTGGCGGGGCGTGACCCGCTGGGTTCCGGCGCGCTGCGCACGTACCTGGAGCGGGAGGTGCTGGGCGGCCTGCCGTCCGGCTTCGCCGTCGAGGCCCCGGAGGCGCTGGAGGAGTACGGGATGACGACCGTGCCGCTGCTGCGCGCCTTTGCGGAGCGGGTGGGGGCGGGCGCGGAGGGGGTCCGGGGCTTCGGGGCCTCGGGTGGCCTCGGCGGCCCGGGCGGTCCAGGTGACCCGGGCGGTCCGGGAGGGGGCGGCGGTCCGGGAGGGGGCGGCGGCCCGGGAGGGGGCGGCGGCCCGGGAGTGCCGGGGGGCCTGGGGGCTTCCGGAGCCCCGGGTGCGGCCGGTGACCCCGACGGCCTCGTGGGTCTCGGCGGCGGCCCCCATGGGGCACGGGGAGCGGGGGAAGCGGCGAGCGGGACCGTCCGCCGGTCCTGTGCCGGGGCGGTACGGACTCCGGCCGCCCCCCTGTCGGTGCGCTGCTTCCGGCGCTACGAGGCGACGCTCGGCGGGCAGGCGCTGGACTGGTCCGCGACGCGCCCCCGCGTGCGCACGCTGGCCCGCCTGCTGTCCGTGCACGCCGGACGGCCGGTCCACCGCGAGGAGTTGATGGCCGCCCTGTGGCCCGAGAGCCCGGCGCGCACCGCGGGGCGCGGGCTCCAGGTCGCGGTGTCGGCGCTGCGCACGTTCCTGGAGCCGGGTACGGACCGGGGGCGGGCGCAGGTGCTGGTGCGCCAGGGCGAGGCGTACATGCTGGTGCTCGACCCCGGCGGCAGTTCCGACGTGCAGGCCTTCGAGTCGGCGGCGGGGGAGGGGCTGCGGGCCGCGGCGCGGGGCGAGGCGGACCGGGCGGCGGCCGCGCTCGGACAGGCCCTGCGGCTCTACACGGGCGAGCTGCTGCCGGAGGACGGGCCGGCGGAGTGGGTGGTGCCGATCCGCGAGCGGTACCGCGTGCAGGCGGTGCAGGCCGCGCAGGTACTGGCCGAGGCGGAGTTGGGCCGGGGCCGTGCGGAGGCGGCGGTGGCCGCGGCCTCCTACGCCCTTGCGGTGGACCCGTTCCAGGACGCGGTGTGGCGGCTGCTGATCGCCGCCCACCTCCGTGCCGGTGAGCCGGTGGCGGCCGCGCAGGCGGAGCGCCGGCACGCGCGCATGCTGGAATCCCTGGGCGTGGCGTCCCCCTAACGCTGGCCGGGCCCGACCGCCGGACCGGTCCGACCGCCGGCCCGGGTCCGACCGCCCGCCGGGCCGCCCCCCGAACCGGGACCGACCGCCGGCCGGGCCGCCCCCCGAAGCGGGACCGAGCGCCGGCCGGGCCGACCGCCGGCCCGGTCCGACCGCCGGTCCCGTCCGACCGCCGGCCCGGGCCCATTGCCGGCCCGGGCCCATTGCCGGTCCCGGCCCAGTGCCGGGTGCGGGTGCTGCCGGGTGCGGTCCCGTGCCGGGGGCGGGTCGTACCGGGCTGCTGCCGAGTGCGGGTCTCCCTCCGAGTGCGGGTCCTTCCGGGTTCGGGGCTCGTGCCGGGGCGTGTCCTGTGCTGGGTGGGGCGGCGTGCCGGGTGCGGGTTCGTTGCCCTGCGGGGCTGTCCCCTACCCGCCCTTCCTCCGTTCCCCGGGCTTCGCCCGGACCCTTCGGGGGCT
>NZ_JBIVZG010000008.1:0-78737 GCF_044759445.1 Streptomyces sp. NPDC101118
GCGAAGCCCCAAAGCCCCAGGGGTGGGCCTGCCGCAGGGCCTGCAGGCCACGACGCGTCAAGCACCGAGGGGACCCACACACCACACGACCCACCCCCGAAGCGGGCCTCGGCGACCAGCAGCACCCCGAAGCTCCGAACGCCGGGAAAGCCGGAAGCCCCCGCCACCCCGCAACCCCCGCAACCCCGCAACCCCGCAGCCCCGCAGCCCCCGCAACCCTCACATCCCGGCGGGCTCGAACCAGGTCGGCTCGTCCTTGACCGCGCGGTGGATGCGGTCCAGCGCGAACTGCTCCAGCGGCGGCAGCCCGTCGACCTCGAACCAGCCCACCTCCAGCGACTCGTCGTCGTTGACCCGTGCCTCGCCGCCGACCGCGCGGCAGCGGAAGGTGATGTCCATGTACTGGCACTCGTCGCCGTTGGCGTACGTCACCGGCTGCAGCCCCTGGACGAGCACCACGCGCTCGGCGACGCAGCGTACGGCCGTCTCCTCGTACACCTCGCGCACCGCGGTCTCGGCGGGCTGCTCGCCCGGCTCCGCGATGCCGCCGATCACCGACCATCCCCCGGTGTCCGCGCGGCGCCCGAGCAGCACGCGGCCCGCGTCGTCGAAGACGACCGCCGTGACGCCCGGCAGGAACAGCAGCTGGTGGCCCGCGGAGGCCCGGATCCGGCGGATGAACTCAGGGATGCTCATCCCCCGACCCTAACGGGGCCCGCGGCCGGTCAGGCGGTACGGCACTCACCAGGCGGCGGGCCCCCGGTCCGGTACACCGTCGGTCCGGTAAGCCTCCGACCCGGTAAGCCCCGGTCCGGTAAGCCCCCGACCCGGCAAGCCCCCAACCCGGTAAACCCCCGGTCCGGCAAGCCCCCAACCCGGTAAGCCCCCGCTCAGACGGTACGCCGCCGGCGCGCCCGTACCGCGAGGGTGAGCGCGCCGCCCAGGCCGCCGGCCGCCAAGGCGAGCAGCGCGTACTCCGGCCAGGCGCCGAGCCGGGTGGCCGGCGTCTGCGTGGAGCGCAGCGGCACCTCCGCGACGAGCGCGGCCGGCGTGAACATCCGGGTCCGCTCGGCCACCGTGCCGTCCGGGCGGATCACGGCGCTGACCCCGCTCGTGACGGGCACCAGCACGGACCGGCCGTGCTCCACCGCGCGCACGCGGGACATGGCCAGCTGCTGGTAGGTCATCTCGGTGCGGCCGAAGGTCGCGTTGTTGCTGGGCACCGAGATCAGCTGGGCGCCGGCCCGCACGGTGTCGCGGACCGCGTCGTCGAAGGCGGCCTCGTAGCAGGTCACCAGGCCCACCCGGGAGCCCGACATGGTGAACACGCCGGGCACCTTGCCGGGGCCGAAGTCGCGGCGCACCCGGTCCACGTCGGAGCTGAAGATGCGGGCGACGCCGCGCATCGGGATGTACTCGCCGAACGGCTGGATGTGCCGCTTGTCGTACGTGGCCGTTGGGCCGTGCACCGGGTCCCAGAGGATCTGGGTGTTGCGCAGCGGGCCGGTGGCCGGGGCCAGCACCGAGCCGATGGAGACGGGCACGCCGACGGCCTTCACCGCGTCGTCGATGACGGCGTAGGCATCGGCCTCGGCGTAGGGGTCGAGGTCGGAGGAGTTCTCCGGCCAGAGCACGAAGTCGGGGCGCGGCTCCCGGCCCGCCTTGACGTCCTCGGCGAGCTGCACGGTGCGGCGGGCGTGGTTGTCGAGCACGGCCCGGCGCTGGGAGTTGAAGTCCAGGCCGGCGCGGGGCACGTTGCCCTGGATGACGGCGGCGGTGGCCGTGCCGTCCTCGGGGGCGTCGTCGACGAGCGGGCGGGCGGCCAGGGCGCCGGTCACCGGGAGCAGCACGGTGAGGGCCGCGACCAGCGGCCTGCGCCGGCCGTCGCGCAGCTGGCGCAGGACGGCGTACAGCCCGAATCCGCACAGGGCGACGGCGAAGCCGAGCAGCGGGGTGCCGCCGACGGCGGCCAGCGGGAGGAAGATGCCGTCCGCCTGGCCGAAGGCGATCTTGCCCCAGGGGAAGCCTCCGAAGGGCGCCCTGGCGCGTACGGCTTCGGCCGCGACCCACACCGCGGCGGCCCAGACGGGCCAGAGCGGGAGGCGGGTGACGACGGCGATGCCGAGGCAGCCGAGGGCCAGGATCAGGGCCTCCGCCAGGGCCAGGGCCAGCCACGGGACCGGGCCGACCTCCTCGCCGGTCCACACCAGCAGCGGCAGCATGAAGCCGAGCCCGGCGGCCAGGCCCAGGCCGAAGCCGGCCCGGGGGCGGCGCCGGTACAGGCAGTGGCCGAGGAGGGCGAAGGCGGGCAGCGCCAGCCACCAGAGGGGCCGGGGCGGGAAGCTCAGGTAGAGCAGCGCTCCGGACGCGGCGGCCAGCCCCGTGTCGATCAGCCAGGCGCCGCGGCGGCGGGCGCCGGAGGGCGCGGCGGGGGCCGGCGCGGTGTCGGTGGTGCGGATGGCGCTGCTCATTGCCGGAGTGTACGACGCCTGCCTGAGGGAGGGGGCCGGGCCCCCGGCGCGGGCGGAGGCGACGCGTCCGCGGGTCAGCCGGGGGTGTGGAGGCGGGAGCGGATGATCCGTACCGCCGTTTCCGCGTCGTCCACGGTGACGGTGAAGAGCCGGCCGTCGCCCAGTCTCAGGACGACGCCCTCACCGCGGCGGACCACGACGGCGGTGCCCTTCTCGGGGCGCCAGCGGTAGCCCCAGCCGCCCCACTGGCGCGGGGTGACGCGGGGCGCGAACTCCGCGGACGTGATCTCGGCGAGGCGGATGCGGCGGCGCGGTACGCCGATGTGGCCGCAGCGCACCTCCAGGCCCTCGTCGTCGACGGTGACGGCGACGTGGACGAAGGCCAGGGTGCCGCCGAGGATGAGCAGTCCGGCGGCCACACAGCCGACGACGGACATCACGAGCGGGGCGAGGCCGCTGGTCCAGGCCGATTCGACGGCAAGCTCGATGCCGAGGGCCAGGAAGGCGGCCCCGGCGGCGGCGAGCAGCCACTGCACGCGGTTGGTCGCGCGGCCGGTCCACAGCGGTCCGGTGGGGTGGTCCCTCATGGTGGCAGCGTACTCACGTTCCGCACACCCGGCAGTGGCCGCGCGGCCGTCCGTGGCCCCGCCCCGGCCGCTCAGCCCGCCGGCGTGCGGGGCGTGGTCTGCTGTACGGCCCAGCGGTTGCCGTCGGGGTCGGCGAAGTAGACGAAGGAGCCCCAGGGCTGGTCGTCGATCGGGGTGACGTCGATGCCGCGGGCGGTGAGGTCGGCGTGTGCGGCCTCGATGTCCGCGACGACCACCTGCATGTTGTCGAGCGAGCCGGGGGCCATCCCCGTCAGCCCCTTGCCGACCGCGATGGAACACGCCGACCCGGGCGGGGTGAGCTGCACGAAGCGGACGTCGTCGCTCACGGTGTGGTCGTGGTCGGTCCGGAACCCGACCTGTTCGTAGAAGGCCTTGGCCCGGTCCACATCGCTGACGGGCACGGCCACGAGCTCCAGCTTGATGTCCATGGGGGCCATCATGCGCCGTCCGCCCCCACTCGGCCCCCCGTACCCCGATTCCGGCCACCGCCGGAGGTACGGTGCGACGGACCCCGCACGGGGTCGGGGGGAGGAACACGATGACGGTGCCGGAATGGTCGGACCGGGCCGCGGGAGCGGTACTGGGCTCAGCGGTGGGCGACGCACTGGGCGCACCCTTCGAGTTCGGGCCGCCGGGAGTGCTGGCGGCGGGCGCGGCCGAGATGGCCGCGGGCGGCGGCTGGGACCCCGGCGAGGCGACGGACGACACGCAGATGGCCGTACTGGTCGGCGAATCGCTGCTGGAGCGGGGCGGGCTCGACCTGCCCGACGTCTTCGCCCGGTTCCAGCGCTGGGCGGCCGGCGAGCCCAAGGACATCGGCCTCCAGACGGAGGACGTACTGACGAACGGCGCGCCCTGGGACCTGGCCGCGGCCCTGCACTTCCAGGTGAACCTGCGCGCGGCGGGCAACGGCTCGCTGATGCGCGCCGCGACCCCGGCCGTGTACTTCGCCGCGGTCGGCCGCGAGGCCACGATGGACGCGGGCCGGCGGATCGCGGCCCTCACGCACGGGGACCGGGCCGCCTGGGAAGGCACGGCGGTCCTGCACGAGTTGGTGCGGCTCGCGCTCGGAGAGCGGACCCGCTGGCCGCCCTGCCGGAGGTGCTGGCCCTCGTACACCCGGCCCACCGTGAGCGGTACGCCGTGGTGCTGGCCCCGGACTGGCACCCGGAGCGGGCCACGGAGTTCAACGGGGCGGTCTGGCCGTGCCTGGGTTCGGCGGTGTGGGCGCTGCGGACCACCGGGGACTTCGCCCAGGCCGTCCGCGCGGCGGTGGACGTGGGCGGGGACACGGACACGGTCGCCGCGGTCACCGGGACGCTGGCCGGAGCGGTGTACGGCCTCGGGGCCGTGCCGGAGGAATGGAGCCGGGCCCTGCACGTCCCGCTGCCCGGCTGGCCGGGGCGGGTGCTGCGGGCTGCGGATGTGGTGGGGCTCGGGCGGCGGCTGGCCGAGGTGGGGGTGGGCGGGGGCCCGAGTGCGGGCCTGAGGGTGGGTCCAGGTGCGGGTTCGGGTGCGGGTCCGGGGGTGGATTAGCCGCAGCAACTGTGGGCCCGTGGACATGTCTTCTGGATTGCGCCTCCCGGTATGCCCACTGCTTTAACCGGAACGGCGTCTACAGGCCTTCATGCGCCTGCCCGCATTCCGCCTCGTAGCCGGCCCAGGCGGTCAGAGAAGCGTGGCTGAGCTGGCTGGTGGGCTGATGGAGGCTCCCGTGCACCGGAGACCGCGTCACGGTTTCGCGTGGGCGCACCTTCTGTGGCTGGTGTTCACGACTACCGGTTTTCGATGGTTGCTGCCGTCTCGGACCTCAGCCACAGAAGGTGCGCCCCACTCATAGCCGCGCGCGGTATCCGGCGCACGGGAGCCTCCATCAGCCACCCACGAACAGCAACCACGCTTCTCTGAACGCATGAGCCGGCTACAGAGGGATGGTGCCGGGAGGCGCATGAAGGCCTGTAGGCGCACTGCCGGGCAGGCTTGGCTCGCTTCGGGGAGGCGCACCCCAGAAGACATGTCCACGGGCCCACCGTTGACCACGGCCCCTGGCCGCCAGGCCAGGAACGGCCCGCACCCATCCGCCAGCCGCAAAAACGCTCAGGCCGTACGGGCCGGCTGAGGTGTCAGGAAGCGGCCTTCCGTGTACGTGAGGGCCTCCGACGGGAGGGCCGACGGGCGTGAGCTGAGCAGGACCGTCAGGCTGCCGGTCGCCGGCGCCTCCGGGTCGGCCTCGATGCCGAGGCGGCGCAGGGCCTGGGTGGCCACCGCGTCGGCGGAGCCGTGGAAGGTGAGCGGCGCGCCGCCGGTGCGGAGGCGGAGGGCGTCCCGTACGGCGTCCTCGACCAGCTCGTAGTGCGTGCAGCCGAGGACCACGTCCGTGACGTCGTCCGGGGTCAGCGCTGCCGCCGCGGCCACGGTGCGGGCGATGGCCTCCTCGTCGGCCCACTGGACCGCGTCGGCCAGGCCCGGGCAGGGCACCTCGGTCACGTCGACGCCCTCGGCGAAGTCGCGGATCAGGGCGCGCTGGTAGGGGCTGCCGGTGGTGGCGGGGGTGGCCCAGATGGCGACCTTGCCACCGCGGGCGGCGGCCGGCTTGATCGCCGGTACGGTGCCGATGACCGGGATGCCGGGCTCCAGCGCCGCGCGGAGGGCCGGCAGCGCGTGGACCGTGGCCGTGTTGCAGCCCACGATCAGCGCCTCCGGCGCGTGGGCGGCGGCGGCCCGGGCCACCTGGAGGGCGCGCTCCGTGAGGTCCTCGGGGGTGCGCGGCCCCCAGGGCATGCCGTCCGGGTCGGACGAGAGGACCAGATCCGCGTCGGGCCGCAGCCGGCGTACGGCGGCGGCGGCCGGCAGCAGGCCGATTCCGGAGTCCATGAGCGCGATCTTCACCCGGTCACTTTAATCGACGGCCTCCTCCGGCCCGTGCCGACGGCCCGGTCCCGCCGGGGAGGCGGCAGCCGCGGGACGGCCTGTCCTGCCGTGCGGCCGGGGCGCGGTGCGGCAGACTGCGGCGGATGAGCGTCCTCACCGTGACCGCGCTGCTCTCACTGGCCGCCTGGGTGTGGCTGCTGCTGTGCCAGGGGATGTTCTGGCGCACGGACGTCCGGCTGCCGCCGCGCCGCGATCCCGCGCGCTGGCCCTCCGTCGCGGTGGTCGTGCCGGCCCGCGACGAGGCCGCCGTACTGCCCGACAGCCTGCCGTCGCTCCTCTCCCAGTGCTATCCGGGCGAGGCCGAGGTGGTGCTGGTGGACGACGGGAGCACGGACGGTACGGGGTCCCTCGCCCGGCAGCTCGCGGAGCGCGTCCCCGGGCTGCCGCTGACCGTGACCTCTCCCGGCGAGCCCGAGCCGGGCTGGACCGGCAAGCTGTGGGCCCTGCGCCACGGCATCGCGCTGGCCGGGAGCCGTCCGGCGGGTGCGCCCGAGTACCTGCTGCTCACCGATGCCGACATCGCGCACGAACCGGACAGTCTGCGCGAGCTGGTGGCCGCCGCCGTCTCCGCGGACCTCGACCTGGTCTCCCAGATGGCCCGGCTCCGCGTGGCCACCGCCTGGGAGCGCCTGGTCGTGCCGGCGTTCGTCTACTTCTTCGCCCAGCTCTACCCGTTCCGCCGGATCAACCGCCCGGGCGCCCGGACCGCGGCGGCCGCCGGCGGCTGTGTGCTGCTGCGGACGGAGGCGGCCGTGCGCGCCGGGGTGCCGGACTCGATCCGGCAGGCCGTCATCGACGACGTGTCCCTCGCCCGCGCGGTGAAGCGCGGCGGCGGCCGGATCTGGCTGGGCCTCGCGGAGCGGGTGGACAGCGTGCGCCCGTACCCGGCCCTCGGCGACCTGTGGAAGATGGTCTCGCGCAGCGCGTACGCGCAGCTGCGCCACAGCCCGCTGCTGCTGGCCGGTACGGTCGCCGGCCTCGCGGTGGTCTACCTGGTGCCGCCCGTCGCGCTGGCCGCCGGGCTGCTCGCCGGGGACGCCACGGCCGCGTACGCCGGCGGGCTGGCCTGGCTGCTGATGGCCGGCACCTATCTGCCGATGCTCCGCTACTACCGCCGGTCCGCCGCGCTCGCCCCGCTGCTGCCCTTCACGGCCCTGCTGTACCTGGGGATGACGGTCGACTCGGCGGTGCAGCACTACCGGGGGCGGGGCGCCGCGTGGAAGGGCCGCACCTACCCCCGGCCGAGCGACGCCTGACCCGGCCGGCGGGCGGACCGGCGCCCGCCGAGGAGCCTCGCGCCCCCTCGCCCGCCCCTGCGCGATGACGGGTCGGTGAAGAACCGGTGACGCGTGGCCTGGCCACGGACATCACCGACGGCGACCCCGATTTGACAATCTGTCAAAATCATGTCCCGAACGGGGGGTACGAGATCGGACAGAAGGGTCCTCAGGTGACGAATCGAGCACGCGTGCAGGGCGTGAACGGTGTGGTGGTTACCTGCGGATATGCAGGTCAGAGCGGTGTTCCCGGCGTCAGCCTATGGACCGGGTGAACCAGTGGGCTTAACTTATGTCCCATGACCTCCCCCCGCGCCTCTTACGGCGGCGGTTACTACTCCGCGCCGTCCTTCCCGGACACCCCCATCTACGACTCCCTGGTCGCAGAGCGGGGCACTCCCCAGATCGCTCCGATCCGGGTCCCCGCCGCCTACGACCAGCCGAGCAGCAGCAGTTACCTGCCCGCGCTGCCCTCGGCCCTGCCGGCGCTCCCGGCCGCCCCGTCCCACCAGGGCACCGGCGGGTACGGCTACCCCTACCAGCAGCAGGCCCCGCAGCCGGTGCCGCTCCAGCACGCCCCGGCCCCCTACATCCCGCAGCAGGCGCCGGCCCCGCGCGCCTACGCCCCGCAGCAGCCGCCCCGCCCGGTGGCCACCACGGGGTACGAGGCGATGCGCCCGGCGGCGCCCCGCCCGATGCAGGCCCCGGTGCCCGCGCAGGGTGCGTACGAGGACCCGTACGGGCGCCCGTACCAGTCGCGCGGCTACTAGACCGTCCCGCGCGGAACGACGGTCAACGGTCATACGCAGGGTGCATCCTGCCGGGCACGACCACCTGGCAGGATGCACCCATGCCCAACGATTCGGTCATGAAGGTCCAGGCGCTGCACGTCCATCCCGTCAAATCGGTTGCGGGGACTGCCCCCGACGAGGTGGCCGTGGAGCCCTGGGGCCTGTCCGGGGACCGACGGTGGGCCCTGATCGACGATGACGACAAGGTCATCACCCAACGCGAGCAGCCGCGGCTGGCGTTGGCGCACGCGACGCCGCTGGGGGGCGGCGGATTCAGCGTGTCGGCACCCGGCCGCGTGACGCTCGCGGTCGAGGTGCCGGAAGCGGACGGCCTGACGCCCTTCACGCTCTTCGGCAAGAAGGTCGAGGGCGTGCTCGGCCCCGCCGCGGCCCACGCGTGGTTCAGCGACTACCTCGGCACGCCCGCCCGGCTGGTGCACCTCGACGAGCCGTCCCACCGGCGGCCGGTGGACCCCGAGTTCGCCCTGCCCGGGGAGACGGTCAGCCTCGCCGACGGCTACCCGCTGCTGATCGCGACCCTCGCCTCCCTGGAAGCGCTGAACGCGCTGATAGCCGCGGGCGACCGGCCCGAGGAGGGCCCGCTGCCGATGGACCGCTTCCGCCCCAACGTGGTGGTCTCCGGTGCCGAGCCCTGGGCCGAGGACGCCTGGGGCCGCCTCACGATCGGCGACGTCGAGTTCCGGGTGGCCAGGAACTGCGGACGGTGCGTGGTCACCACCACCGACCAGCGGACGGCCGAGCGCGGCAAGGAGCCGCTGCGCACCCTGGCCCGGCACCGCCGCGACGGCAAGCGGCTGATCTTCGGCCAGCTGCTGGTCCCGGTCACGCTGGGCACGCTCCGCGTGGGCGACGAGGTACGGGTGACGGGCTAGCGGCCCCCGGGCCCCACACGCCCCGCCTGCCGCCTGCCGCCTGCCGCCTGCCGCCTGCCGCCTGCCGCCTGCCGCCTGCCGCCCAGCCTCGCCGCCCGCAGGTCCCCCGAACCGCCCTCTGGCCCGCGCCACCCACGGGCCCGCGCCACCCCCCGTCCCACTCTTCCGGGTTTCCGGCGGCCCGGGCGGGAACCCCGTGGCTCGCGGGGACGTTGGGACCCGTGACGTGCGGCCCGCCCGCCCCGGATGCGCGAGTGCCCGGGGTGGGGGAGGCTGGGACGACGGAGGGCGAAGGGGGTGCTGGACCGTGCGGACCGCAATGGGCGTCTGGCGCTGGCGGCACAATCCGCTGCGCAGGACGACCGACCTGATCGAGGCCTGGGTCGCGCTCGCCGCCCTCGCCTGCTTCTTCCTTCTCGTGCCCGCCGTGGGCACCCTCGCCGGCACCCGCGTGGACGACGTGCTCCAGCAGGCCGTCCGCAGTCAGCACGCGGAACGCACGCTGATCAACGCGGTGGTGACCGCCGGCAGCTCCGCCGCGGGGGCCGCCGCCTCCGGCCGCGCGGCGGACTCCGCCGACCCGGGCGCCCGGCGCCACGCCCCCGCCGACCCGCACGTGGTCGCCTCCTGGACCGCCCCCGACGGCAGCCACCACACCGGCACGGTCGCGACCGGCACGAACGTACCCGGACCCGGCCAGGCGGTCCCCGTGTGGACCGACGACCGGGGCCGGCTCGTCGGCCGCCCGCTCGACACCACGACCGCCGCGACCCACTCCGCGCTGGCCGGCCTCGCGGCGGCGGCGACGGCGGCCGCGCTGGTGGCCACCGTACGGCGGCTGATCGTACGCAGGCTCACGCACCGACGGTACGCGCGCCTGGACCGTGCGTGGGCCGCCGCCGGACCCGACTGGGGCCGGACGGACGCGGGCGGCTGACCTGTCAACTCCCCGGCCCCGCGCGCGCTACCGTGGACCGGCCGGCGTGTTCGCGCGGGTGAGCGGGGCGCGGGTGAACACCGCGGCGGTCCCGCAGCCCGGAACGCGCACGGCATCGAACGACAAACAGGTGGGGGCACAGCATCGCCATGGCACAGGGCACGGTCCAGGTCACGCACGGCGGTACCTCTCGGTGGCGGCGCCGCACCGGTGAGTACCCGACTCTGGCCGCGGCCCTCGACGCCGCGGGCGACGGCGACGTCCTGACCGTCGCACCCGGCACGTACCGCGAGAACCTGGTGCTGCGCCACGCCGTCACGCTGCGCGGGCCCGAGGGGGCGGTCGGCTCGGTGCGGATCGCGCCCGTGGACGGGGTCGCGCTCACGATCCGGGCCTCCGCGGTCGTCCAGGACCTGCGCCTTGAGGGCCAGGACGCGGCCGCGCCCGCCCTGCTGGTCGAGGACGGCGCGCCGGAGCTGACGGACCTGCGGGTGACCACCAGGTCGGCGGCCGGCATCGAGGTGCGGGGCGGCGCCCGCCCGGTGGCCCGTCGCTGCACCGTCGACAATCCGGCCGGGGTGGGGATCGCCGTACTCGACGGCGGGGGCGGGGTGTTCGAGGACTGCGAGGTGGTCTCCGCCGGCCAGGCCGGGGTCTCGGTACGCGGCGGCCACCCGCGCCTGGAGCGCGTCCGGGTGCACCACGCCGCCGGCGCGGGCCTGAGCGTGACCGGCGAGGGCTCGGCGCTGGAGGCGCTGGGCTGCGAGGTGTACGAGATCAAGGGCACCGGTGTGCAGGTCGCCGCCCGCGCGACGGCCCGGCTCACCGACTGCTCGGTCCACCGGACCACCGGGGACGGGGTCACCCTGGACACGGACGCGGTGCTGGCGCTGGCCGGGTGCGACATCCACGACGTGCCCGAGAACGCCGTGGACCTGCGCTCGCGCTCGGTCCTCACCCTCAGCCGCACGACCGTGCGCCGCTTCGGCCGCAACGGCCTGTCGGTGTGGGACCCGGGCACGCGGGCCGACGCCGAGCAGTGCGAGATCCACGACAGCACGGGCGACTACCCCGCGGTGTGGATCAGCGACGGCGCCACCGCCTCGCTCACCTCGTGCCGGGTGCACGACGTGCCGGACGCCGTGTTCGTCCTGGACCGGGGCTCGCGCGCGGACGTGGTGGACAGCGACCTGTGGCAGGTGCGCAACACCGCGGTCTCGGTCAGCGACGGCGCCACCGCACAGCTCGACGACTGCCGGATCCGGGAGGCCACCACCGGCGCCTGGTTCCGCGACCACGGCAGCGGCGGCACCCTCGCCGGCTGCACCGTCGACACGGTCCAGACCGGCGTCATCGTCACCAAGGGCGCCGACCCGGCCGTCGAGCGGTGCACCGTCACCTCCCCCGCCGAGGCCGGCTTCTACGTGTCCGCCGGGGGCCGGGGCACCTTCCACGCCTGCAAGGTCACGGACAGCGGCGGCTTCGGCTTCCACGTGCTCGACGGCTGCCGCACCCTGCTGACCCGGTGCCGTACGGAGCGCTGCGGACGCGGCGGCTACGAGTTCGCCGAGGAGGGGCCCCGGGCAGAGGAGTGCACCAGCGACGAGAGCGGGCTGCGGACGGGCGGCGCGGCCGGAGTGGCCGGGGTCGCCGGTCCGGCCGGGGTGACGGGGGTGGTCGGTGCGGTCGGACCGGCCGGGACGGAGCGCACCCCGGCGCCGGGCGGAGCCGTGCGGGCGCCGGCCGCGCGGGCCTTCGTACCGGAGGCCGTGGCCGTCGTACCCGCACCGCGGGACGAGCCCGCCGGGGCCGCGGGCCGCGGCTCCGGCGAGGTGCTGGGCGCGCTGGACGCCCTGGTGGGGCTGGACAGCGTCAAGAAGGAGGTGCGGGCCCTCACCGACATGATCGAGGTGGGCCGGCGCCGGCAGCAGGCCGGGCTGAAGGCCGCCTCGGTCCGCCGCCACCTCGTCTTCACCGGCTCCCCGGGCACGGGCAAGACCACCGTGGCCCGTCTGTACGGGGAGATCCTGGCCTCGCTCGGGGTGCTGGAGCGCGGCCACCTGGTGGAGGTGTCCCGGGTGGACCTGGTCGGCGAGCACATCGGCTCGACGGCCATCCGCACCCAGGAGGCCTTCGACCGGGCGCGGGGCGGGGTGCTCTTCATCGACGAGGCGTACGCGCTGGCGCCGGAGGACTCCGGGCGGGACTTCGGCCGCGAGGCCATCGACACGCTGGTGAAGCTGATGGAGGACCACCGCGACGAGGTGGTGGTGATCGTCGCCGGGTACACGGCCGAGATGGAGCGGTTCCTGACGGTCAACCCCGGTGTGGCGTCGCGTTTCTCGCGGACCATCACCTTCGGGGACTACGAGCCGGCGGAGCTGCTGCGGATCGTGGAGCAGCAGGCCGACGAGCACGAGTACCGGCTCGGCGGGGGCACGCCGGAGGCGCTGCTCGGCTACTTCACCCGGCTGCCCAAGGGACCGGCCTTCGGCAACGGCCGCACCGCCCGGCAGACCTTCGAGGCGATGGTGGAGCGGCACGCGGGGCGGGTGGCGCAGCTGGCCGAGCCGAGCACCGACGAACTCACCCTGCTCTTCCCGGAGGACCTGCCGGGGGCTCCGTGACGGGGTTCGCCGCGGCCGGGCCGTGCGTGGCCGGGCCCGGCGTGGCCGGACCGTGCAAGGCCGGGCCGTGCAAGGCCGGGGGCTCCCTGCCCGGGTTCTGAGCGAGCGGTTCCCTGGCCGCGGGCAGGGTTCCGGGCGCGGTGGTGGACACGGTGACGACCAAGGCGGCCGGCCCGCCCACGGCCACGGTGGCGGTGCCGTCGGCCGGCGCGGGCGGGACCGGGCCGATCCGGGTGAGCAGCGCGTCGCGTTCGGCGGCGAAGGCGGGGTCGGCCTGGTAGTCGGAGTGGCCCAGGAGCGGTGCGGGGAGCGGGTGTTCCGGCGTACGCCCGTACGCCAGCGGGTCCTTGAGCGGCCCCCGGTCCACGCCCTCCGGCCCCGAGCCGTCGTGCCGGACCGGCCCGCCGATGGGGTCGGTGGCCCGCCACAGGTTGCGCCAGCGGCCGGTCGCGCCGTGCAGGTCGGTGAGGGGACCGGGGCCGAAGTGGGCGGGGAACCAGCGCCCGTACAGCCTGCGCAGCGGTGACCCGTACGTGAGGAGGGCGACCCGGTCGCGCACCGCGGGCGGGAGCTGCCAGACGGCGGCGGCCGCGAGGACGCTGCCCTGCGAGTGCCCGGAGACGACCAGGCGGCCCCCGGCCTGCCGGGTGCGGTCGGTCCACGCGGTCATCCGCCAGACCAGGTCGGGGACGGCGCGCTCGGCGTAGCAGGGCGGGGCGAAGGGGTGCGCGGCGCGCGGCCAGAACGTCCCGACGTCCCACAGGATGCCGATGGTGCGGCGGGCGGAGGCGTCGCGGTACGCGCGGCGGCCCCAGGTGACGAAGAGCAGGAAGCCGAAGCCGATCAGCCAGGAGCCGAGTGCCTGCGCCCCCTCGACGGCGGCCGCGAGCGGCGGGTACGCGCCCTTGGCGGCCTCCCCCGGCACGGCGCGGCTGAGCCAGGCCCCGGCGAGGGCGGCGGCGCCCAGCACGAGGGTGACGCCGGAGACGGCGGCGATGAACCAGGGCGTCGTGTCGGTGAGGGAGGCGGCGGCGCGGGCTCCGGCGATGGCCCTGCTGCGGGCGGTGTCGGGGCGCTCGCCGGGGTATTCGGCGGCGACGGTGGCGGCCAGCCTGCGGCGCAGGAGCGCGCCGCGGGCGCCGAACCAGCCGGCGAGGAGGAGCAGGACGAGGAGGAGCGGCGGCAGCACCGCGGCCTGCCAGGAGAGCAGGACGGGCGGTCCGGCGAGCGGGGTGCCGGGTGCGCCCGGGGTGGCGCCGCCGTCGAGCCAGTCGGCGACGCGCTGGGCGACGCCGCCGGACATCACGCCGCCGAGCGCGCAGGCGAGCATCGCCACGGCGGGTCCGCCTTGGCCCCGCAGGGCGGACCCGGGGACGGGGTGGCGGCGGTGCAGCCGGTGGGCGACGCAGGCGAGGGCGAGCACGAGCAGCCCCTGCGCGAGCATCAGCAGGCCGAAGGTGAGGTCGCCGGGCAGCCGGCCGTGCGACCGCCAGCCGGGCCGGGACCAGGCCGCGTAGCCGAGGCCCAGGACCAGCAGGGCGAGTGCGCAGCCGGGCAGCAGGGAGATCACGGCCCGGTCGAGGCGCTCGTCGGCGTGGCCCTCGGCTCGGCCCCTGCGGCAGACCACTCCGACCACGACCAGGGCGCCGAGCGCGATCAACGCCTCCAGGACGGTGCCGGCCACGGCGGGCGGCAGGTCCCCGCGGGCGCGGTCGTGGCGGGCGGCGGCGCCGGTGACGGCCGCGGCGACGGTGAGGAGGCCGGCGGCGGTGTGCGCGGCGCGCAGCCGGGCGACGAGCCGGCGGCCGAACCAGAAGCCGGGGCGGCCGAGTGCGGGACCGTCGGCCGTGACCGGGGCGTTCCTTCCGGTGGACGGCTCGTGGCCGGACCCCCGGCCGGGCTGCCGGCCGGGCTCGTGGTCCGGCGGGCGCTGGGACTCGTACGCGCTCCAGGTCCGGTTGGACAGGTACCAGAGCAGGCCGGTCAGGGCGGCGGGCACGAGGGCGCCGAGGGCCACCCGGCGGCCGGGCTGGGACCACCAGCCGTGCCGTTCGGGAGCGAGGGGGCCGAGCCAGGAGCGTTCCGACGCGCAGGCGGCGGTGCCGGCGCACTGCCAGGCGAGCAGGTCGAGGGCCACTTCGCAGGCGGCCGCGACGAGCAGCACGGTGAGGGTGAGGGCGACCAGGCGGACCAGGACGCCGTACGTCCGGACCGCGCGGCCGCCGCCGGGCGCCCCGGGGCGGGCCCAGTGGGCCAGGTTGACCACCATGAACGGCACGAGGAGCAGCCAGAGGGCGCGGGCGCCGTTGCCGGAGGTGAGGCGGGACCAGACGTACGCCTCGGTCACCGGGCGGCCGGCGTGCCGCTCGGGGTGGTCCTCGGCGTCGGCGTCCTCGGTACGGCGGAACACGGCGGCGGTGGCGTCGCCGGTGACCCGTACCGTGCGCGGGTCGGCGAGCAGCCCTTCGGGGTCGGCGCCGCCGACGCCGTGGACGAGGAGTTCGAGTGAGGGGCCGACGGGGTGGGCGGGTTCCTGGGGCACGGCGGCGCCTCCTGTTCCGGCGCGTTCCGGGGCGTTCCGGGGGCGGTCCCGGGGTGGGGGACCAGGATCCCGGTCCGGTCCGGTGATGCCCGGTTCAGGGGGCGCGCAGACATCTGACGCTCCGACAGCTAGGGTGCGGGCGAACCGTTTCTCTATCCCGGGGGTGTAGGACTCATGGCACGCCGACTGCGGCCCGTCGGGGTCGACTTCATCGAGACAGCGCCGGTGCGGCTGGTCTTCTCCGCCGGTACGGCCGCACCGCCCGAGGCGGTGTACCGCGCACTGGCCGAGGACGTGACGGGCTGGCCCCGCTGGTTCCGGGCGGTGACGCTGGCCCGGCCGACGCACGGCGGCGCGGGCCGGGAGGTCCGTCTGATGGGCGGCGTCCGCTTCCAGGAGACGATCATGGCCGCCGACCCCGAACTCCGGTACGCCTACCGGGTGGACGAGACGAACGTCCCCGGTGTGCACGCGCTGCTGGAGGAATGGCGGCTGGCTCCGGAGGGCGCGGGCACCCGGGTCCGGTGGACCTTCGCCGCGGCCGGCCCGTCCCCGTTCCGCCTCGCCCTCACCGCCGCCCGGCCGGGCCTCGGCCGCAGCTTCCGCGACGCCGTCCGCACCCTTGACCGCCACCTCACGACGACCCCGACGCCGTAACCGCCCCCGCTCCGGGCCGCCTGCCCTCGCCCCCGGCCCGGCCGCGGCGCCGCCGAAGACCGGCCCGGACGCGCCCCGGCCGGCGCGGTGCCGGGGCACGGTTCAGGGGCGGCGTCCGGAGCGCACCTCAGCCGTCCCGGCCCTGCCACGTGGTCACGCAGGCCTCGTTCCCCTCCGCGTCGGCGAGCACCCAGAACGCGGGGGCACGGGCCGCGGACACCAGTCGGCCCCCTGCCGCCAGCCCGGCCTCGATCCGCAGGGGGGCCTCGTCATGCGGTACGCAGACGTCGAAGTGGATGCGGTTGCGCTGTGGACGCGCCCGGTCCATCTGCTGGAACCAGACCGCCGGGCCCTGCCCGACGGGGTCGACGAGCGGGTCCTCCGGTCCCTCGGCGCCCGCCTCGTCGGCGTAACCCAGCACCGCCTTCCAGAACGGCCGGATCCCGGCGATGTCGAGCGCGTCGATCGCGATCTCCAGGAGTTGGACGGACCGCGGAGCCCCCGTTCCCGTCTCGGGCTCCGTCACCAGCCCACCCTCGTTGACGGCGGCGGTGATCCGGCGCGCGAGTTCGACGTCCCGGGTGGTGACCGCCGCACGGTCGGACGACTGCAGCGTCAGCACCACCCGAGCGGGGCGGGCATCGACCCGGAGGTGCCGGTCGGCGTCGCCGCCGCACACCGCGACGGCCTGCGCCGCCACGCCGACGGCCCGGGCCAGCGAGCCGACCGGGACCGACGTCCGCAAGGCACCCAACAGGAAACGCCAGCCCTGGTCGTGCACCGCCTCGGATGCTTCCCGTCGGCTCAGTACCTGCTCCATTCCTGCATCCTCGCAGCCCACCGGGGGTCCCGTCCTGCGAACATCCGGAACGCCCCCGGGCGTGGGGCCGGGCGGCGCGCGGACGACCGCGAGCGGGCCCGGCCCCTCCCCCGTCGTGCGGCAACTCGGCTCATATGCCTGCGCGTCGGGCCTCGGCTGCCGCAGGATGTCCGGTGTCAGGTGCGAGGGGGGCCGTACGCGGTCCCGGGGGCGTGGGGGCGTGTTGGTGGGACAGCTCGCAACGATGACCCGTGGCGGAACGGGAGCCGTGGGCCGGCCGGGCCGGGGCAGCGCGGCGGACCGGTGTCCGGGCGGGGGTTCCCCCGTCCGGTGCGGCGGGAAGTGCGTCTGAGCGGCGTGGCCGCCCGTCGCGAGGGCTTCATCGTCAAGGTGCGCCACGGCGCCACCGGCGCCGCCGTCGGCGTCGGCTTCGTCGTGGGCGAGAAGCACATCGTCACCTGCGCCCACGTCGTCAACGTGGCGCTGGACCGTGCCGGGGCGCACCCGGCCCGTCCCGCCGAAGAGGCCCGGGTGCAGGTCGAGTTCGTACTGCTCGGCGACGCCGAGGGCGCGCCGCTGCGCAACTGCCGGATCGCCGCCTGGGACCCGCCGCCCGGCGAGCACGGGCCCGGCCGCGACGTGGCCGGGCTGGTGCTGGTCGGCGGGGACACGCTGCCCGTCGGCGCGGGCCCGGCCCGGCTGGTCGACGCCCGCGGCGGCCTGGACGGCGCGCCGGTCGCCGTCTTCGGCTACCCCGGCAACCCGCCCCGCACGGTCAACGGCGCGTGGAGCCGGCACGTGCTCCGCGGTGCCGTCGGCGGGGGCCTCGTACAGCTCGACACCTCCGGCGAGTCGGCGCTGCGCGCCCAGCCCGGCTACAGCGGCTCCCCCGCGATCACCGCGGACCGGTGGGGCGACGCGGTCATCGGGATGCTGGCCGTCGCCGGCCGCGGCGGCGAGTTCGAGGACGCGTACGCCGTGCCGGTGTCCGAGGTCGCCGCGGTCTGGCCCGAGGTGCTGGAACGCAGCGTGCTGCCGCCCTGCCCGTACCGCGGGCTCCAGGCCTTCACCGCGGCCGACGCCCGCGACGGGGTGTTCGTCGGCCGCGAGCGGGAGGTCGAGCGGCTGCGCGAGATGGTCAAGAGCCAGCCGTTCATCCTGGTCACCGGCCCTTCCGGGGTCGGCAAGTCATCGCTGGTCGCGGCCGGCCTACAGCCCGCCCTGGCCGCCGACGGCTGGACCGTGGCGGCCTTCCGGCCGGGCCCGGCGCCGTACGAGGCCGTCGCCCGCGCCCTCCTCGAACTCGAGGACCCCGGCGGCGACCACTCGCTGGAGCGGCTCGACCGCCGCACCCGCACCCTCAAGGAAGAGGGCTTCTGGCCGGTCGCCACCCGCATCGCCGTGCTGACGGGCCGTCGGCTGGCCCTGATCGGCGACCAGTTCGAGGAGGTGCTCAGCGGCAGCGGACCCGAGCGCCGCGCCGCCTTCCTGGAACGCATGCTCCCCCACCCGGAAGCGCTGGAGGACTCCCCCGTACGGCTGGTGTGCACCCTGCGCGCCGACTTCCTGCCCGACCTGCTGGAGCTGCCCGCCGTGGGACCTCGCCTCCAGGACCGGCAGCTGAACGTCTCGCCGCTCGACGGCAGCGCACTCACCCGGGTCGTCGTGGAACCGGCCGAGCTGGCGGGCGTCACCTACAGCCCCGGCGTCGCCGAGGCCATCGCGGCCGAGGCCACCAAGTCCCCGGGCAGCCTGCCGCTGCTGGAGTTCGCGCTGACCGAGCTGTGGCCGATGCAGCAGGACCGGCGGATCACCTTCGACGGCTACCACGCCCTCGGCGGTGTCTCCGGCGCCCTCAACCGGCATGCGGAGAAGGCCTTCCGGTTCCTCGCCGGACGCGTCGAGGAGGCCCGGATCCGCCGGGTGCTGCTCGCGATGGTCCGGGCCCGCGGCGGGGCCAGCAGCGCGGTGCGGGTGACGGCCCTGCGTGAACAGCTCGACCGCGACTGGCACATCGCCCAGCTGCTCGCCGAGCCCGACCGCCGGCTCGTGGTCCTCGGCACCACCGGCCCCGACACCGCCGAGATCGCCCACGAGGCCCTGATCCGCGAGTGGGGCAGGCTGGCCGAATGGGTCGACGAGGACGCCGACTTCCAGCAGTGGCTCGCCGTGATGGAGGAGCGCGCCGCCGACGGCGACCTGCTCTCCGCCACCCGCGTCCAGGAGGCCATGCGCTGGCTGGGCGAGCGGGGACCGGACGTCCCGGCCGCCGTGACCGAGTTCGTCGACCGCAGCGCCACCGCCATCCTCATGCAGCAGCGCACCGAGGTCGAGCTGACCAAGTCCCAGGAGATGACCGAGCAGTTGCGGGAGCGGTCCGCGATGCTGGAGGAGCACCTGGAGCTGCTGGCCGTCTCGATCCGCGACAAGAGCGAGTTCCTGACCACGATGTCGCACGAGTTGCGCAGCCCCCTGTCGTCCCTCCTCATGTACGCGCGGCTGTTGGAGGACAACCCGGAGGAGACCCTCACCGACCGCCAGGTCGGCTACGCGCGCGAGATCCACACCGCCGGCACCGGGCTGCTGAACCTGCTCAACGACATCCTCGACTTCTCCCACGCCGAAACCGGCCAGCTGGAGATCGTCCCCGGTCCGGTGCCGCTGGTCCAGGTCGCCGACCACCTCGAAGCGCTCTACCTGCCGGCCGCCCGGGCCGCCGGGCTGGAGTTCGCCGTCCGGATCGCCCCCGGCCTGCCGGACACCCTGCGGGCCGACGAGCGGCGGCTGCTGCAGATCCTGCGCAGCCTGCTGACCAACGCCATACGGTTCACGGAGCAGGGATCGGTGCGGCTGGACGTGACGGCGGCCGGGACCGGGGTGCCGCGTCCGGTGCGGGAGCGGCTGCTGGAGGAGGGCTGGGACGGGCGCGCGGAGCTGATCGCCTTCACGGTCACCGACACCGGGGTGGGCATCCCGGACGGCCGGCTCCAGCTGGTGTTCGAGGCCTTCCAGCACGGGTCGCCCGGCCCGGCCCACGCGCCGTCCGGTTCCGGGCTCGGGCTGACGGTCAGCCGGGAGATCGCCCGGCTGATGGGCGGCGAGATCCACGCGGCCAGCGAGAAGGGCCGGGGCTCGGTGTTCACCCTCTACCTGCCGCTGGTCGCGGGCGGGCCGGTGGCCGTGCCGGGGGCCGAGACCCGTACCGGCGGGCCGGCGCATTCCGCGGGGGCCGACCGGCCGGCCAGGGAGACGGTGCTGTTCATCAGCCCCGGGATCAGCCTGGGGGTCAGGCTGATCCAAGCCCTCACGCCGCTCGGCCTGGGCATCCTGTGGGCGGTCCACGAGGCGGAGGCACTCGAGACCCTCGGCCGGCCCGAGGACATCGCGCTGGTGGTGTGGGTTCCCTCCGACGAGGACCCCGAGGACTGGTCCGGGGTCGCGGCCGTCCGCTCGGCCCGGTCCGCCCCGCCGCCGGTACTGGTGATCACCCCGCGGCCCGGCACCCGCGGCCGGCGGCTGGCCCTGGAGGCCGGTGCCGCCGCGTACCTGTCACACCCCTGCGAACCGGACGTCCTGCTCCCCGAGGTGCGCCGCCTCCTGGGGCGGCCGGAGCCGGCCTGAGGGGTGGGCCGCCCCTCAGGCGGTCGGTTCGCGCCAGACGCCCGTCGTCAGCAGCGTGTCGATGGTCTTCGCGTACGGCGCGAGGTCCAGGCCCTGACCGGCCACCCAGGCGTCCGAGTAGTACTTGTCCAGATAGCGGTCGCCCGGGTCGCACAGCAGCGTCACCACGCTGCCCCGGCGCCCCTCCGCCACCATCTCCGAGACGATCCGCAGCGCGCTCCACAGGCCGGTGCCCGTGGAGCCGCCGGCCTTGCGGCCGATGGCCTGCTCCAGGGCGCGGCAGGCGGCCACGCTCGCGGCGTCCGGCACCTTCATCATCCGGTCGATCGCGCCCGGCACGAAGCTCGGCTCCATGCGCGGCCGGCCGATGCCCTCGATCCGGGAGCCGCAGTCGCTGTGCGCGAGGGGGTCGTTGCTGGTCCAGCCGTCGAAGAAACAGGAGTTCTCCGGGTCCGGCACGCAGATGCGGGTGTCGTACTGCATGTAGTGCACGTACCGGGCGATGGTCGCCGAGGTGCCGCCGGTGCCCGCGGTCGCGACGATCCAGGCCGGCTCCGGGAAGCGCTCCAGGCGGAGTTGCTGGAACATCGACTCGGCGATGTTGTTGTTGCCGCGCCAGTCGGTGGCCCGCTCGGCGTACGTGAACTGGTCCATGTAGTGGCCGCCGGTCTCCGCGGCCAGCGAGGCGGACTCGTCGTACATCTTCATCGGGTCGTCGACGAAGTGGCACCGGCCGCCGTGGAACTCGATCAGCCGGCACTTCTCCGGGCTGGTCGTGCGGGGCATCACCGCGATGAACGGCACCCCGATCAGCTTGGCGAAGTACGCCTCGGAGACGGCGGTCGAGCCGCTGGAGGCCTCGATGACCGGACGGCCCGGCCGGATCCAGCCGTTGCACAGGGCGTACAGGAAGAGGGATCGGGCCAGCCGGTGCTTGAGCGAGCCGGTCGGGTGGGTCGACTCGTCCTTCAGGTACAGGTCGATCCCCCACTCCTCGGGCAGCGGGAAGCGCAGCAGGTGGGTGTCGGCGGAGCGGTTCGCGTCGGCCTGGACCTTGCGGACGGCCTCCTTCAGCCACGCCCGGTAGTCGGCGTCGCTCCGGTCCACGTCCACGGTCGCGAGCGGGGTGCTGACCCCGGACTGTCCGGTCGTACTCATGTGCCCTGCTCCTCCGTTTGTTCGGTCCCCCTGCTTCGCAATGTACCTCTCCCACCTGCGCAAACGCTTACTTTGGGGATCCATCGGGATCGCTTTGAGTACGGCCGGACGGGCTTCGGAAGAGGACTGCCCGCCCCCTGGTGCCGGAGCCCGGACGGGGGCAGACTGCCTGTGTCGAAGGGGGAGACCGACCATGGGAGAACCCGAGTTCACCGCGACCGGCGTGCGGATCGAGCGGTGGCCGCGCGCCCTGACGCGGGCCGGCAAGGTGCTCATCCGCGACGGCAGGCTGCACCTGCTGACCAGCCGGGACCGCGAGATCGACAGCGCGCCGCTCGGCGCCGTGAGCGCCGCGCGCTCGTGGCTGCCGGGGCGGGGCGACGCGGTGGCGCGCGTCAACGGCAGGCGGTACCGGCTGCGGATGCCCGCGGGCCGGTTCGTCGAGGCCGTGCGCCGGGCCAGGGCCACCCGCGGCTGACCGTACCGCCGGTGGGCCGGCGTCGCACCGCGGCCGCCGCGAGTTGCGGGGACGGCGGGGGTGGGTGACGCTGGACGGGTGTCACTCAGGGTGCACTCTCGGTGACAACGCGGTACGGGCGTACTGCCCGCGCCGCGCGCCGGACCCACTGGGCCGTCAGCACGTGCTGGATCGCATCGCCGTCTTCTTCCGGACCTCATTTCGGGGAGTCGCAGCCGTGATCAGTCATCGAAGCAGGCACTGCACGGTGGAGCTACAGGCTCTGCCGGCACGCATCGGCCAGGTGCGCAGAATCGTTTCTGCGCAACTGCGCTACTGGCAGCTGGACCCGTTGATAGACCGTGCCGCGCTCGGCGTCACGGAACTGCTGAGCAACGTCCACCGGCACGCCGAGCCGGACAAGACGTGCACCGTCGAGATCGAGCTCCGCTTCGAGCGGCTGACCGTCTCCGTGCACGACGGCGACCCCCGCCTCCCGGTGGTGCGCGCCGCCGACCCGCTGGAGACCTGCGGACGCGGGCTGGCGCTGGTGGAGGCGGTCAGCGAGAGCTGGGGCGCCCGGCCGCTGGACGAGGCGGCCGACGGCCGCTCCGGCAAGGTGGTCTGGTTCATCCTCCCCGCCGCCGAGCAGGCCCCCGTACCGCTGCGGCCGGTCCGCATCCTGCGCCCGGTGCCCCTGGGCGTCCCGCTGGTGGTGGACCCGCCGGTGCGGACCACCGCGCCCGCGGCGCTGCCGGTGCCGGCCGAGCCGGTGACCGTGGGCGGGTAGGGGACGCCGGGGGCGTTCGTCTAGACGGGCGCGCCCAGGGTGCCCAGCGGGTCGTCGAGGACCGGCTGCCAGGCCAGTTCGGCGGCGCCGACCAGGCTGTTGTGGTCCAGGGTGCACGGCAGGATCGGCACGCCGCCGCTGCGGCCCCACAGGCTGCGGTCGGCGACCACCGCGCGCAGCCGTTCCGGGTCCGCGTTCAGCAGCTCCCGGTGCAGTCCGCCCAGGATGATGCGGTCCGGGTTGAGGATGTTGACCAGCCCGGCGAGGCCCAGGCCCAGGCGGTCGATCAGCTCTTCGGTGGCGTTCCGCACGGCCGGGTCGGCGTACTCGTCCCGGAGCAGCTCCCTGGCCTGCTGGAGCAGCGAGACCTCCGGGCCGGGGGTCCGGCCGGCCGCCGTGAGGAAGGCCAGCGGATCGGCCTCCACGTCCAGGCAGCCGCGCCCTCCGCAGTGGCAGGCCCGGCCCTCGGGGTTCACGGTCAGGTGGCCGACCTCCAGCGCCAGGCCGGAACTGCCCGAGTGCAGGCGGCCGTCGAGGACCAGGGCACCGCCGACGCCGCGGTGTCCGGTGGCCACGCACAGCAGGTGCTGGGCGCTGCGCCCGGCGCCGTGCCGGTGCTCGGCGAGGGCGGCGAGGTTGACGTCGTTGCCGGTGAGGACCGGGCCCTCGATGCCGGCGGCCCGGACGCACCGGGTGAAGATCTCCCGCACCGGGGCGCCGGCCTGCCAGGCCAGGTGCAGCGGGTTGAGGGCCGTGCCTTCGGGCTCGGCGACGGCGGAGGGTACGGCCAGGCCCGCGCCGACGCAGCGGCGGCCGCTCTTGGCCAGCAGCGCGGCGCCCGCGTCCACGACCGCGCCCAGCACCTGGGCCGGGTCCTCGGAGACCGTGATGCAGCCGGGCGCGGTGTCGACGATGCGGCCGCCGAGCCCGACCAGGGCGGCGCGGAAGCCGTCGGGGTGGACCTGGGCGGCGAGGGCCACGGGGCCGTGCTCGTCCACGGACAGCCGGTGCGAGGGGCGGCCCTGGGAGCCGCCGGCGACGCCGGGCCGGGAGTCGACGCGGATCAGGCCGAGGGCCTCCAGCTCGGCGGCGACGGCGCCCGCGGTGGCCCGGGTGACCCCCAGCTCCGCGGTGAGCACGGCCCGCGTGGGGGCGCGCCCGGTGTGGACGAGCTCCAGGGCGGGCCCCAGGGCGCCGCGTCCCCTCTCCAGCTTGGTACGCGTGGACACGTCTCCCGCTCGCCGCCCGTCCGCTTCGCCGTTCATGACGCCGATCCTCGCATGATCCACGGACCGGGTCCGCACCCGCTCCCGTCGCCGGCGGCCCGTACTACCGTCGTGGGTGGAGGTGTGGCTGGATGTCGGCGCTGTTTCCCCGGCCGCGGCTGACGCTCGCCCCGGGCGCGGTCCACGTGCCGGGCTGGCTGGACGAGGAGCGGCAGCGGGAGCTGGTCGCCGCGTGCCGGGAGTGGGCCCGCGGCCCGGTCCCGATGCGGCACACCCGGCTGCCCGGGGGCGGGGTCATGTCGGTCCGTACGGTCTGCGTGGGCTGGCACTGGCTCCCGTACCGCTACTCCCGCACGGCGGACGACGTGAACGGCGCGCGGGTGGCCGCCTTCCCCGGCTGGCTGGCGGAGCTGGGGCGCGAGGCGCTGCGGGACGCGTACGAGGACCCGGCGGCCGGGGACGGCTACGACCCGGACACGGCGCTGGTGAACTTCTACGACGGGACCGCCCGGATGGGCATGCACCAGGACAAGGACGAGCGGTCCTCGGCGCCGGTGGTCTCGCTGAGCGTGGGCGACACGTGCGTGTTCCGGTTCGGCAGTCCGGAGGGGCGCGGACGCCCGTACACGGACGTCGAGCTGGCCTCGGGCGACCTGTTCGTCTTCGGCGGGCCCTCGCGCTTCGCGTACCACGGGGTGGTGCGGGTGCTGCCGGGCACGGGCGACCCGGCGGTGACCGGGATGGCCGGCGGGCGGCTCAACGTGACGCTGCGCACGACCGGGCTGGCGCCCGGCTGACGCGGGGATGGCAGACTCGGCCGCATGGAGATCGCTGAGCACATCAAGCACCTTGAACGGGACGGGCGTTCGATGGCCGACGCCGCCGAGCGGGCCGGCACCGGCGCCCCCGTCCCCACCTGCCCGGAGTGGCGGGTCGCCGACCTGCTGCGGCACACGGGGGCCGTGCACCGGTGGGCGGCGCGGATCGTGTCCGAGCCGGTGCGGCAGCCGCTGCGGACGGAGGAGGCCCCGGAGCTGTCGGGCGCGGAGCTGATCGCGTGGTTCCGCGAGGGTCACGCACGGCTGGTGGACGTCCTGTCCGCGGCCCCCGCGGACCTGGAGTGCTGGGCCTTCCTGGAGGGCGACGCGCCGCTGGCGTTCTGGGCTCGGCGGCAGGCGCACGAGACCGCGATCCACCGCATGGACGCGGAGTCGGCGCTGGGCGAGGCGCTCTCGCCGGCCGGGGCCGCGCTGGCCGAGGACGGGGTGGACGAGCTGCTGACGCGCTTCCACGTACGGCCGTGGTCGCGCGTGCGGACGGAGGGGGCGCCCCGGGTGCTGCGGGTCCGGGCCACGGACACCGGCGCGGTGTGGACGGCCACGGTGTCGGCCGGCCCGCTGGCGGTCACGCGTACGGACGAGGGCCCGGCGGACTGCGAACTCGCCGCGCCCGCCGAGTGGTTGTACCCGGCCCTGTGGAACCGGCTGCCGCTGGAGGAGGCCGTGGTGACCGGCGACGCGTCGCTGGCGCGCCTGTGGGTGGAGACGGCCGTCATCTGACGGCCGGCTGCGACACTGGACCGCATGGAGCATCAGGGAGCGGCGGGGCCGGGACCGGAGGGGGTTCCCGGACGCGGGCCGAGAGGGACCCCGGGGCGGCGGCCGGGCCGGGGGCCGGACCGGTGCACGGCGGGCGGTGCGGCAACGGGGCCGGGGCAGGGGCAGGGGCGGCGGCGGACGCAGGCGGACCGGGACGCGATCACGGTCGAGATCGGCTACGCCCTCTTCAGCGGTGTCTTCGCCGCCGCGCTGGTCTTCGGCGCGGTGGCGGGCCCCGCCCTCTTCTTCACCCTGCCGCCATGGGCGGAACACGCCCTCCCGCGCGCGGGCGGAGTCCTGGCCACGACCGTCGCCGTCCTGCGGATCACGCACGTCCTGTGGCGGTTCGGGCGGCGCGGGACGGAGGCGGCCTCGGACGGCGCTGCGGCGGACGGCTGACATCCGGCGGCCGGCAGCTGGCGGGCGGGAGCCGGCAGCCGGGTGTGAGTGACGCGCATCGCCCCTCGGTGCGCTCGGGACGACGGGCCGTGCGGGCGGCCCGCCCGATGGCTCCCCGCCCAGGGTTACGACGTCTCGCGGGCGGTCCCCACCGGACTCGCCGCTCCGGCGGGCCGGGAGGGGCACCTTCGGTGGCCGACGATCACGCCGGGCGTCCCGGGGCGTGCGCCTGCGCCGCCGCTGCCACGCCGGTCGGCCCGTCGCCCACGGTCACCGTGTCCGTGACGGCGGCCGTCGCGGTGTCGATGACCGACAGCGTGTCCGCGTTGAAGTTGCTGACGTGGACCAGGTGGCCGCCAGGACCGACGGCGAGGCCGTTGGGGCCGTCTCCGACGGCGACGGTGTCCGTCACCGCACGGGTGCGGGCGCTGATCACGGAAACCGTGTCGGACCCGATGTTGGCGACGTACACCTGGCGGCCGTCCGGTCGCACTCCGATTCCCGCCGGCTGGTTGCCGACCGGGATGCGGTCCGATTCCGTGCCGTGGTGCAGGTCGACCACCGACACGTCGTCCGAGTTCAGGTTGGAGACGTACAGGCGACGGCCGTCGGGGGCGAGCACCAGGGCGGTCGGTCCGCTGCCGACGGGGATGCTGCCGGTGACCGCTGCGGTGGCGGTCCGGACCACCGAGACGGTGCCGGAGGCCGCGTTGGCCACGTACAAGGTGCAGCCGTCGGGTGTCACGGCCACGCCCAGCGGGGCGTCCCCCACCTCGATGGTGTCCGTCACGGCGCGGGTGCGGGTGCTGATCACGGACACGTCGTCCGACGCCACGTTGGCGACGTAGACCCTCCGGTTGTCGGGCGAAACCGTCACCCTGCTCGGTTCGTCCCCGACGGGGATGGTGGCGATGACCGTCCTGGTGCGGGTGTCGATCACCGAGACGGTGTCCGCCGCGGAGTTGGTGACGTAGAGGCGGGTGCCGTCCGGGCTGACGGCCGCGCTGTCCGGTCCGTCGCCGACGGGAACGCTGTCCACGACCGTGCCGGTGCCGGGGTCGACGACCGACACCGTGTCCGAGTTGAGGTCGGCGACGTACACGAGGCCCTCGGACCGCGGGGACGGCCCGGCGGACGCACCTGCCAGGTCTCCCGGCCCCATCAGCGCCACCGTCACACAGAGCACCACGGCCGTCCGCCGCCCCACGCACTGATTCCTCGTCATGGAGCCACGCTAGGGCTTCTGAACGGAATGCCACGTGAGGCTCACGCCCCCGTGCACCCGGTCGTACCCCCGACCGTCAGGCGCCCGGTGCGGGGAGCAGGCCCACCGAGTCCGCCAGGCGGCGGACCGCGTGGGCGAAGAAGGCGTCCCGGTCCTCCACCACGCGGTTGAACTGGCCGAAGAGTTCGAAGGAGACCAGGCCCACGAGCTGGGCCCAGGCCGCCACCAGCGCGGCGACGACCTCCGGGGGCAGGCCCTCGGCGAAGTCGGCGGTCATCCGGTCGGCCTCGTGGCGCAGGGGCGCGGGCAGCGGGGGCAGGGCCAGGCCCCGGGTGGCGTGGGCGTCCCTCAGGATGCCGATCATCGCGTTGCCCACGCGGGAGGCGGGGGCGACGGTGTCCTGGGGCGCCTCGTAGCCGGGTACGGGCGAGCCGTAGATCAGGGCGTACTCGTGCGGGTGCGCCAGCGCCCAGTCGCGCACCGCGGCGCAGACCCGGGTCCAGCGCTCCACCGGGTCCGCCCCGGCCGAGCCGGCGGCCGCGGCCTCGGCGGCGGCGCCCACGGCGTCGTACGCGTCGACGATCAGTGCCGTGAGCAGGTCGTCGCGGCTGGGGAAGTACCGGTACAGGGCCGACGAGACCATGCCCAGTTCGCGGGCGACGGCGCGCAGGGAGAGTTTCGCGGCGCCTTCGGCCGCGAGCTGTCTGCGCGCCTCGTCCTTGATGGCGGCGGTGAGTTCGATGCGGGCCCGTTCCCTGACCCCTCGCGCTGTGCTCATACGGCCAGTCTGCCATGGGCGAGAGCGGTGCTCAACGACACGTGCGGCGTTCACCGATCAGACCGCCGCTCACTTTTGAGAGCAGTGCTCTTGCAATGGCGCATGAGGGCGTGCACACTGATCTCAAGCGAGAGCACCGCTCTCCAAATGGCCAGGGAGGCCCCGATGAGCGCTCAGCCGAAGCCGTACTACGTTCCCGCCCAGGGTATGGAGGCCCGGCTCAACCGCCTGATCGGCAGGCTCGCCCGGCTCGGCCTCAGCCTGGCCGGCACCGCCGAGCTCAGCGTCCGCGGCCGGGTCTCGGGCAAGCCCCAGCGCATCCCCGTGAACCCCCACACCCACGACGGCGTCAAGTACCTCGTCTCCGCCCGCGGCCACTCGCAGTGGGTGCGCAACATGCGGGCCGCGGGCGGCGGCGAACTGCGGGTCGGCCGCAGGGTCCGCCCCTTCACGGCCGTCGAGGTCCCGCCGGCCGAGCGCCCCGAGGTGCTCCGCAGCTACCTCAAGCGCTGGGGCTGGGAGGTCGACCGGTTCTTCCAGGGGGTGACCGCCGGATCCACCGACGAGGAGCTCCTCGCGGCCGCCGGCGACCACCCCGTCTTCCGCATCACGGTGTCGGACTGACCGCCGGTCCTACTCCTCCCGCTGCCCCTGCTTCTCCCGCTGCTCCTGCTGCTCCTGCTGCCGGCGGTCCAGCGCGTGCAGCGCCCTCCGCGCCAGCGGGTACGTACGGACCATCTCGCCCAGCGACGTCGAGCCGCGGGTGATCCGCGCGAACGCCCGCCACGCGGGCCGGAAGCCGGTGATGGCCGCGTGCAGCAGCCCCGGCCGCGACTCGAAGACGGCCAGCATCCGCCGCCCCACCGCCATCTCGACGCCGAGCCCGGCCTTGACGGCGAAGGCGTAGTTGAGCGCCTGGCGGCGGGCGTCCACGGCGTCCTGCGACTCCGCGATCCGTACCGCCCACTCCCCCGCCAGCCGGCCCGAGCGCAGCGCGAAGGAGATGCCCTCGCGCGTCCAGGGCTCCAGCAGGCCCGCCGCGTCACCGGCCACCAGCACCCGCCCGCGCGAGAGCGGGGAGTCGTCCGCACGGCACCGCGTCAGGTGCCCGGACGAGATCTCGGGCTCGAAGCCCGCGAGCCCCAGCCGGGCGACGAAGTCCTCCAGGTACTGCTTGGTGGCGGCACCGTCGCCCCGCGCGGAGATCACGCCGACCGTGAGGGTGTCGCCCTTGGGGAAGACCCAGCCGTAACTGCCGGGCAGCGGACCCCAGTCGATCAGCACCCGGCCCTTCCAGTCCTCCGCCACCGTCGGCGGCACCGGGATCTCCGCCTCCAGACCCAGGTCCACCTGCACGGTCTTGACGCCCACGTGGGCGCCGATCCGGCTGGCGCTGCCGTCCGCGCCGACCACCGACCGGGCCAGCACGATCTCGCCGTCGGCGAGGTGCACGGCGACGGTGCGGCGGTCCGGTACGTCGGGACCGTGCTGCTCGACCCGGGCCACCGCGCACCCGGTGCGCACCTGGGCGCCGGCCTTCTCGGCGGCGGCCACCAGGCCGGCGTCGAACTCGGGCCTGTTCACCAGTCCGAAGAGCATGTGCCGGGAGCGGCGGGTACGGGTGAGCTTCCCGTTCAGCGAGAAGGTCACCGCGTTGATGCGGTCCTTGAACGGCAGGACGAAGCCGGGCGGCAGCGCGTCGCGCGACGGCCCGATGATGCCTCCGCCGCAGGTCTTGTAGCGCGGCAGCTCCGCCTTCTCCAGCAGGAGAACGCGCCGTCCCGCCACCGCCGCGGCGTGCGCGGCCGAGGCGCCTGCCGGGCCGGCCCCGACGACCACCACGTCCCAGACCTCGCGGACCGTCTCCGGCGCACCCGCGTCCGGGGTGATCTCCTCGGCCGGGCCCGCGTCCCCGGCGCCCGCCTTGGCCGCGTCCGCGGACGCATCCCCGTACGCGTCCCCGCGCACGCCCTCGTTCCCGTCCCCGGCGCCGGGGCGCTCCGCGCCCGGTCCCCCCGTACCCGGGGCCTCCGCTCCCGGACCTCCCGCGCCCGAACCCTCCGCGTCCACGTGCTCCGCGCCGCCGTTGTCCCCGTGCTCGCTGCTCACGATGTGTTGCTGCTCCCGATCCCTGAGGTTGCTCCGGTGCCGAGGGAATCCTACGGCGGGGCTGGTCCGAGCCCCTCTGTGGGAAGATCGGCTGTGCCCATCCGGCACACACGAACTACAACGTCGCACCCACGAGGAGCGTGCCCATGCCGTCCCATCCGATCGCCGAGACCGTCGCTTCCCTGATGCCGCGCGCGCAGCAGGAGCTGGCGGAACTGGTGAGGTTCCAGTCGGTGGCGGACTGGGCGCAGTTCCCGAAGAGCGAGAGCGAGGGCGCCGCGAACTGGGTCGCGGACGCGCTGCGCGCCGAGGGCTTCGAGGACGTCGCGCTGCTGGACACCCCGGACGGCACGCAGTCGGTGTACGGCCACCTGCCCGGGCCCCAGGGCGCGCCGACGGTGCTGCTGTACGCGCACTACGACGTGCAGCCGCCGCTGGACGACGCGGCCTGGATCTCGCCGGCCTTCGAGCTGACCGAGCGCGACGGCCGCTGGTACGGCCGCGGTGCCGCGGACTGCAAGGGCGGGTTCATCATGCACCTGCTCGCGCTGCGCGCGCTGAAGGCCAACGGCGGTGTGCCGGTGGGTGTGAAGGTGATCGTCGAGGGTTCCGAGGAGCAGGGCACCGGCGGCCTGCAGATGTACGCCGAGGCGCACCCGGAGCTGCTGGCCTCGGACGCCATCGTGATCGGCGACGCGGGCAACTTCCGTCTGGGTCTGCCGACCGTGACGGCCACGCTGCGCGGCATGACGCTGGTGCGCGTGCAGGTGGACACGCTGGAGGGCAACCTGCACTCCGGCATGTTCGGCGGTGCCGCGCCGGACGCGCTGGCCGCGCTGATCCGCGTACTGGACTCGCTGCGCGCCGAGGACGGATCGACCACGGTGGACGGGCTGGACGCGGCGGGCGTCTGGGAGGGCCTGCAGTACCCGGAGGGCGACTTCCGCTCCGACGCGAAGGTGCTGGACGGCGTGGACCTGATCGGTGACGGCTCGGTCTCCGACCGGCTGTGGGCGCGGCCCGCGGTGACGGTGCTGGGCATCGACTGCCCGCCGGTCGT
The DNA here is from genome assembly GCF_044759445.1 of Streptomyces sp. NPDC101118. Lineage (NCBI taxonomy): Bacteria > Bacillati > Actinomycetota > Actinomycetes > Kitasatosporales > Streptomycetaceae > Streptomyces > Streptomyces sp. NPDC101118. The sequence continues at coordinate 30,976 of NZ_JBIVZG010000008.1, forward strand.
CGGCGCCACGCCGTCGGTGCACGCGAGCGCCCGTGCGCTGATCAGCCTGCGGGTGCCGCCGGGCATGGACACCACCGTCGCGAACAAGCTGCTGATGGCCCACCTGGAGGCCCGTACGCCGTGGAACGCGCGGGTGCAGGTGGAGCAGGTCGGCTCCGGCCAGGCGTTCCAGGCGGACACGGCGAGCCCGGCGTACGCGTCGATGGCCGAGGCGCTGCGGGCGGCGTACCCGGGCCAGGAGATGCAGGCGGCGGGCATGGGCGGATCGATTCCGCTGTGCAACACCCTGCAGAACCTGTACCCGGAGGCCGAGATCCTGCTGATCGGTCTGAGCGAGCCTGAGGCGCAGATCCACGCGGTCAACGAGAGCGTCTCGCCGGAGGAGCTGGAGCGGCTGTCGGTGGCCGAGGCGCTGTTCCTCGTGAACTACGCGGAGTCGAAGAAGGCCTGAACGCGCTGCGCCGGGGCGGGCCGCCACCGTACGGAGGTCGATGCGGAGGGGCCTGCTCCACGGGGTGCGCTCTGAGCGTAGTCCGCGCCCGGCGTAGTCGGCCGTGCGGAGCCGCCGCGGCTCCGTACGGTCGCGGCATGGACCTCGTAGAAGTGCTTCCGCGGCTGCACATGTTCCGTTTCCCGATCGGCCAGGCGTACCTGTGGCGCGACGGGACCGACCTCACCCTGATCGACTCCGGCAACCTCGCGTCGGCGGCGGAGATCGAGGAGGGGATACGTTCCCTCGGTCTGGACCCCGCGGGGCTGCGCCGCATCGTGCTGACCCACTGCCACCGCGACCACATCGGGTCGGCCGGCGAGCTGGCCGGGCGGTACGGCGCGGAGGTGGTGGCCCACCGGCTGGAGGCCCCGGTGATCCGGGGTGAGCAGCCGGTGCCGGAACCGGTGCTGCTCGACTGGGAGTTGCCGCTGTACGAGCACGGGCTGTCGGTGCCGGAGGCGCCGCCGACGCCGGTGCACCGCGAGGTGGAGGACGGGGCGGAGCTGGGCTTCGGCGACGGCGCGTACGCCGTCCACTCCCCCGGGCACACCGACGGCAGCATCGGCGTCCACCTGCCCCGGCACGGGGTGTTGTTCACCGGCGACGCGGTGGCGGGGGTGGGGCAGGTGATGCTCGGGGTGTTCAACACGGACCGGGAGCGGGCGCTGGCCTCGTTCCGCAGGCTGGCCGCGCTGGCTCCCGACACGGTGTGCTTCGGGCACGGCGACCCGGTGACCGAAGGGGCCGCCGCCGCGCTGAAGGAGGCGGCGGAGGCCGCGGTGTAGCGGGCGGCGGGGGGGGGGGGGCCGGGGGGGGGGGGGGGGGGGGCCGGGGGGGGGGGGGGGGGGGGCCCGGGGGGGGGGCGCCCGGGCGGGCCGGGGGGGGGGGGCCCGGCCGGGCCCCACGGACCGGTCAGCCGACCGGGACGCCCGCCTCCAGGTTGAGCACGGTGGCGCGCTCGCGGGCGCGCAGGGCCCAGCGCAGCCGGTCGAAACGGTTCTGCGGGAGCAGCCCGGCGGCTTCGCTCTCGGTGACGAACCGCCAGGCGCGCAGCTCCGGCCCGGGCAGCCGTACCGCGCGGGCCTGTTCGGCCGGGAGGCGGCCGCCGTCGAAGAGCATGCGCAGGCCGCCGTACGCCGGAGGCCGCGGCGGCTCCCAGTCGACGACCAGCAGCCGGGGCGGCCGGTCGAGGGTGATGCCGACCTCCTCGGCGACCTCCCGGACCCCGGCGCGGGCCGGCGCCTCGCCCGGCTCGACGATCCCGCCGGGGAACTCCCAGCCCGGCTTGTACGTGGGGTCGACCAGCAGCACGCGGTCCTGGTCGTCGAAGAGCAGCACGCCGGCGGCGACGGTCTCGCCGGTCGGTTCGGGGGTCTGGACGATCTCGCAGCAGCCGGAGGTGCCGCCGCGCACGGCGGCGGCGATGGTCTCGGCCGTCTCGCGGGGGCTCAGCGCGCTGTTGTCGACCGTGTGGGCGTCGGCGCGGAGCCAGCCTCCCAGCGCCTCGCGGTAGGCCGGGATGTGGTCGTACGCCCACTGGCGGACGCGGAGTTGCCTGTCGGCGTCGGGGACGTCCGGATCCTCCCGGTGGGCGATCCGCTCCCGAAGGATCGTTTCCTCTGGAGTGAGCAGGAAGTGCCGGACCTCGATCCGGCGGGCGGCGAGGCCGCCGAAGATCTCGTCGCGGTACTCCTGGCGCAGCAGGGTCATCGGGACGACGAGGGTGCCGCCGACCTCGGCGAGCACGGCCGCGGCGCCGTCGACGACCAGCCGCCGCCAGATGGGCAGGTCCTGGTAGTCCGTCACCTCGTCGAGGTGTTTGGGCGGCAGCAGGTGCTTCAGGACGCCGCCGATCACCTCGGGGTCGTACAGGGTGCTGTCCGGGAGCAGCCCGGTCAGTTCGCGGGCGGTGCTGGTCTTCCCGGCGCTGAACGTGCCGTTGATCCAGACGATCACGAGTCCCCCTCATCCGAAGCCCCCTGTGGCTTGCCCGCAACACCCTGTCACGGAAACCCGGGACCGGGCCGGGGCTCTCGGCACCGACGGTATCCGGGCACGCGCGGGGTGTGTCGGCGGGGCACTATCCTCGAAGATCGGCGCCCGTATCGACCGGAGGACCCGCGTGCCCCAGAACCCCCAGGACTCCCGCTACGGGAACCGGCCGACGATGAAGGACGTCGCGGCCCGGGCCGGGGTCGGGCTCAAGACGGTCTCGCGGGTGGTCAACGGCGAGCCGGGCGTCACCCAGGACACCGAGCGGCGGGTCCGGGAGGCCATCGAGGAGCTGGGCTTCCGGCGCAACGACAGCGCCCGGGTGCTGCGCAAGGGGCGCACGGCGACGGTGGGCCTGGTCCTGGAGGACTTGGCGGACCCGTTCTACGGGCCGCTGAACCGCGCGGTGGAGGAGGTGGCCCGGGCCCACGGCGCGCTGCTGATCAACGGGTCCAGCGCGGAGGACCCCGACCGCGAGCGGGAGCTGGCCCTGGCGCTGTGCGCGCGCCGGGTGGACGGGCTGGTGGTGATCCCGGCCGGGGACGACCACCGGTACCTGGAGCCGGAGATGCGGGCCGGGGTGGCGACGGTGTTCGTGGACCGGCCGGCGGGCCGGATCGACGCGGACGTGGTGCTGTCGGACAGCTTCGGCGGCGCGCGGGACGGCGTGGCGCACCTGGTCGCGCACGGCCACCGGAGGATCGGGTTCATCGGCGACCAGCCGCACATCCACACCGCCCAGGAGCGGCTGCGGGGTTACCGGGCGGCGATGACGGACGCCGGGCTGCCGGTGCCGGCGGAGCTGGTGGCGCTGGGCCCGACCGATCCGCGGACGGTGACGGAGGCGGCCCGCGCGATGCTGGCCGGAACGGAGCCGGTCACCGCCCTGTTCGCGGGCAACAACCGGGTGACCGTGACGCTGGTGCGGGTCCTGGCGGGCCTGGACCGGGCCGTGGCGCTGGTGGGCTTCGACGACTTCGAACTGGCCGACCTGCTGCGCCCGGGCGTGACGGTGGTGGCCCAGGACCCGGCGGCCCTGGGCCGGGTGGCCACGGACCGCCTGTTCCGCCGCCTCGCCGGCACCCGCCTCCCGACGGAACGCATCGAACTCCCGACCCGCCTCGTCCCCCGCGGCTCGGGCGAACTCCCCCCGGCCGCCTGACCGTCCGCGTGCGCGCGTCCGGCCGGGGCGGCTCCGGCCCGCAGAGACCGCGCCCGTCGCCGTCTGCGCCCGTCGCCGTGTGCGTCGGCGATCTCGACCCCGCCCCCAACTGCGTCTAAGGTACGCAATAAACACCGGTGTCCGAGGGACACGGTTGTGGACGGGGGGAACCTTGAACGGGAACGTCCTCATATCCGGCGCGAGCGTCGCCGGCCCGGCGCTCGCCCACTGGCTGGGCCGCCACGGCTTCCGGCCCACGGTCGTCGAACTGGCCCCGGCCCTGCGTCCGGGAGGCCGCGCCGTCGACTTCCGCGGCGAAACGCACCTGACCGTGCTGGAACGCATGGGCCTGCTCCCCGAACTGCGCCGCATCCAGACCGGCGGCAGCCCGATGCGCTTCGTCGACGCACACGGCCGCACGCGGCTGGACCTGCCGGCCGCGTTCGCCGGCGGCGATCTGGAGGTGCTCCGCGGCGATCTGGCCCGGGTGCTCCACGAGCACAGCGCCCCGTGCACCGAGTACGTGTTCGGCGACTCGATCGTCGACCTCACCGAAACCTCCTCCGGCGTGCGGGCGGACTTCCGGAGCGGAGCTTCACGCGACTTCGACCTCGTCGTCGGCGCCGACGGGCTGCACTCCAACGTCCGGCGCCTCGCCTTCGGACCGGACGAGCAACGCGTCCGCCACCTCGGCCACTACGCCGCCACCTGGGCGCTGCCCAACGACCTGGGGGTGGGCAGGGGCTGGGTCGGGTACAACGCGCCGGGGCGGCTGGCCTCCGTGGGCGCCGACCACCGGGATCCGTCGAGGGCAGGGGCGTTCTTCGTCTTCGCCGCCCCGGAGCAGTCGTACGACCGGCACGACCCCGAGCAGCAGAAGCGGCTGGTCGACGACGCGTTCTCCGGCCTCGGCTGGGAGGTGCCCCGTCTGCTCGCCTCCCTGCGCCGGACCCCCGACCTGTACTTCGACTCGGTCAGCCGGGCGGACGTGGTCACCTGGTCCAGGGGCCGCGTGTGCCTCGTCGGCGACGCCGCCTGCGGAGCCACCATCGGCGGCATGGGTACGGGAACGGCGGTCGTCGCCGCGTACGTCCTGGCCGGCGAACTCGCGCGGGCACGGGGCGACCACCGGACGGCCTTCGCCCGCTACGAGCGCCGGCTCCGCGGGTACGCCGAGGGCTGCCAGGCGGGCGCCGGCCGGATGGGGAGGTTCCTCGCCCCGGCCACCGCCGCCGGCATATGCCTCCGCAACGGCCTGCTGTCCCGGCGCCCGCTCCTGAACGGCATGCTGAGGCTGGGCCAGCGGGCCAGCACCACCGTGGCCCTGCCCGACTACGCGGCCGACGCGGGCCGCGCCGCGCGGTGACCGGCACGGGGTGACCGTACGACGGCGGGGCCGGGCGGTGTTCGTGCACCGGCCGGCCCCGCCGGGTTCGAGGCGTCCCGGGGCGGGCCCGGGGCGGGGGTTACTTCAGGGTGGCCGAGCGGCGCGGGATGGCGAAGGCGTCCAGTTCCGCGCGGGACAGGCCGGTGCGGGCGGTGACCTCGTCGGCGCCGACGGCGCCGCAGTCCAGGCCGCGGACCAGGTAGCCGGCGAGGGCCTTGGCGGTGGCCGGCTCGTCCATCACGTCGCCCTCGATCTTCGCGACGTACGCCTTGAGGCGCGCGGCGGCGGCGTCGAGGCCCTCGCGGTAGAAGGCGAAGACGGCGGCGTAGCGGGTGGGCAGGTGGCCCGGGTGCATGTCCCAGCCCTGGTAGTAGGCGCGGGCCAGGGCGCGGCGGGTCAGGCCGTAGTGCAGCTTCCAGGCCTCGTGGACGTGCTCGGTGCTGCCGATGGGCAGCACGTTGGTCGAGCCGTCGGAGACGCGTACGCCGGTGCCGGCGGCCGCCACCTGCATGATGGCCTTCGCGTGGTCGGCGGCCGGGTGGTCGCTGGACTGGTAGGCGGCGGAGACGCCGACGCAGGCGCTGTAGTCGAAGGTGCCGTAGTGCAGGCCGGTGGCGCGGCCCTTGGCGGCGTCGATCATGCGGGCGACGGTGGCGGTGCCGTCGGAGGCCAGGATGGACTGGCTGGTCTCGATCTGGATCTCGAAGCCGATGCGGCCCGGGCGCAGCCCGCGGGCGGTCTCGAAGGCCTCCAGCAGCTCGACGAAGGCGGAGACCTGCTCGGCGTAGGTGACCTTGGGGAGGGTGAGCACCAGGCCCTCGGGCAGACCGCCGTGCTCCAGCAGGCCGGAGAGGAAGACGTCGGTGGTGCGGATGCCGCGGTCCCGGACGTTGGACTCCATGCACTTCATGCGGATGCCCATGTACGGGGCGTTGGTGCCGTTCGCGAAGGCTTCGGACACCAGGCGGGCGGCGCGGGCCGCGGCCTGGTCCTCCTCCTCGTCGGAGCGGACGCCGAAGCCGTCCTCGAAGTCCACGCGGAGGTCCTCGATGGGCTCGCTCCGGAGCTTGGCGCGGACGCGCTCGTAGACCGGGCCGGCGAGTTCGTCGGAGATGCCGAGGACGCGTGCGAAGGTGGAGGCGTCCGGGGCGTGCTCGTCGAGGGCGGCGAGGGCCTGGTCGCCCCAGGAGCGGATGGTGCCGGCGGTGAAGACGTCGCCGGGCACGTAGACGGTGTGGATCGGCTGGCGGGTGCCGGGGTCCCCGGGGTAGCGGCGCGCGAGCTCCGCGTCCACCGGCGCGAGCGAGGCGCTGACGCGCTCGCTGACCGCGCCTGCGAGGCTCGTTGCCACCTTCTCCTGCTGACCCATCCTGCACACTCCTATTTTCCGCTTCACGGAAGCATTGATCCGCATAGCAGAATTTAGTCAGGGCATTCCGCTCCGTCAATGCTTGCCCACAGGAGCTCCGGGCGTACCACGCAAAAGCCGCGGGGCCGCGCGGTGATGTTCACCACGCGGCCCCGGGGCTCAGCGTCTGCGCAGGTCAGGCGGCGCAGGTCAGGCAGGTCGAGCAGGTCGAGCAGGTCGGCAGAGCCGGCGGATCAGCCCTTGCGGGACTGGATCTCCTCGGTCAGCTGCGGGACGACCTGGAAGAGGTCGCCGACCACGCCGTAGTCGACGAGGTCGAAGATCGGGGCCTCGGCGTCCTTGTTGATGGCCACGATGGTCTTCGAGGTCTGCATGCCGGCGCGGTGCTGGATCGCACCGGAGATGCCGGACGCGATGTACAGCTGCGGCGAGACCGACTTGCCGGTCTGGCCGACCTGGTTGGAGTGCGGGTACCAGCCGGCGTCGACGGCGGCGCGGGAGGCGCCGACGGCGGCACCGAGCGAGTCGGCCAGCGCCTCGATGATCGAGAAGTTCTCGGCACCGTTGACGCCGCGGCCGCCGGAGACCACGATCGCGGCCTCGGTCAGCTCGGGGCGGCCGGTGGACTCGCGCGGGGTGCGGGAGACGACCTTGGTGCCGGTGGCCAGGGCGCCGAAGGAGACGGCGAGCGCCTCGACGGTGCCGGCGGCCGGGGCGGCCTCGACCGGAGCCGAGTTCGGCTTGACGGTGATGACCGGGGTGCCCTTGGAGACACGGGACTTGGTGGTGAAGGACGCGGCGAACGCGGACTGCGTGGCGACCGGACCCTCGTCACCCGCCTCCAGGTCGACGGCGTCGGTGATGATGCCGGAGCCGATGCGGACCGCGAGGCGGGCCGCGATCTCCTTGCCCTCGGCGGAGGACGGGACGAGCACGGCGGCCGGGGAGACGGCCTCGTACGCGGCCTGCAGCGCGTCGACCTTCGGGACGACGAGGTAGTCGGCGAACTCGGGGGCGTCGGCGGTCAGGACCTTGACGGCACCGTGCTCGGCCAGGGCCGGGGCGGTGGCCTCGGCGCCGGCGCCCAGGGCGACGGCGACGGGCTCGCCGATGCGGCGGGCCAGCGTCAGCAGCTCGAGGGTGGGCTTGCGGACGGCACCGTCCACGTGGTCGACGTAGACGAGAACTTCAGCCATGGGACTGCTCTCCTGCGATTGCGAAGTATGAGGGGGCGGTTGGGGTGACCGAAGTCCTTAGATGAACTTCTGGCCCGCGAGGAACTCCGCGAGCTGCTTGCCGCCCTCGCCCTCGTCCTTGACGATCGTGCCGGCGGTGCGCGCCGGACGCTGGGCCGCCGAGTCGACCGCGGTCCAGGAGCCCTCGAGGCCGACCTCGTCCGCCTCGATCTCCAGGTCGGAGAGGTCCCAGGACTCGACCGGCTTCTTCTTGGCGGCCATGATGCCCTTGAAGGACGGGTAGCGGGCCTCGCCCGACTGGTCCGTCACGGAGACGAGCGCCGGGAGGGAGGCCTCCAGCTGCTCGCTCGCGGCGTCGCCGTCGCGGCGGCCGGTGACGGTGCCGTCCTCGACCTTGACCTCGGAGAGCAGGGTGACCTGCGGGACGCCCAGGCGCTCGGCCAGGATCGCCGGGAGGACGCCCATGGTGCCGTCGGTGGAGGCCATGCCGGTGACGACCAGGTCGTAGCCGGCCTTCTCGATCGCCTTGGCGAGCACCAGCGAGGTGCCCATGACGTCGGTGCCGTGCAGGTCGTCGTCCTCGACGTGGATGGCCTTGTCGGCACCCATCGACAGCGCCTTGCGGAGCGCGTCCTTGGCGTCCTCGGGGCCGACCGTCAGGACGGTGATCTCCACGTCGTCGTCGGACTCCTCGGAGATCTGCAGCGCCTGCTCGACGGCGTACTCGTCGAGCTCCGACAGCAGGCCGTCGACGTCGTCCCGGTCGACGGTCAGGTCATCGGCGAAGTGCCGGTCGCCGGTGGCGTCGGGCACGTACTTCACACAGACAACGATCCTCAAGCTCACGCCGGCTCTCCTACTGCATCGTCTTTTCTGGCTGCTGCCCTGTGCAGGCAGCATAGGCGCCTTACTGGGCGGATCCCGGTCGGGGCGGCCCGCGCTCCGAACGAAATGTTACTCGTCAGTACACCCTGGCTTTCCCCAGGAAGCAAGCTCACCGAACTGTGACCTTGCCAACGCCGCCCGGCACCCCGGAAAACCGGTCCTGTGCAGGGACGACTCAGTCGCGCAGGCCGTTGAAACGGCCCTGGTGGTACAGCAGCGGACGGCCCTCCCCCGCCGGGTCGCCCGCGACGACCTCGGCGAGTACGACACGGTGCGCGCCGGCCGGCACCCGGGCCACCACCCGGCACACCAGCCAGGCCAGCACCCCGTCGAGCAGCGGCACGCCCTCGGGCCCGGTGCGCCAGGCCGTGCCCGCGCCGAAGCGGTCGGCGCCGCTGGTGGCGAAGGTGGCGGCCAGCTCGCGCTGGTGCTCGCCGAGTATGTGGACGCCGACGTGACCGGCCCCGGCTATCGCGGGCCAGCTGGAGGAGCCGGTCCCGACCGAGAAGGACAGGAGGGGCGGCTCGGCGGCCACGGAACTGAGCGAGGTGGCCGTGAAGCCGAACGGGCGCTCCCCGTCGGCCGCGGTGATCACCGCGACGCCGGCGGCGTGCCGGCGGAAGACCGAGCGCAGCAGCTCGGGCGAGCCGGGGAGGCCGGCGTCGGCGGCAGGGCCGCCGGCGGTGGCGGCGAGTACGGACGGAGCGGTCATGGCGGGTCCTTCTGCTGGTGGCTGCGAGCGGGTCCGGGGGCGTTCAGCAGCCCGGACAGGAGGCGCTCGCGTACCGGAGCAGGTCGATGTGGACCCGCCGGTGGAGAAGGAGTTCTGACCGCATGCGGTCAGCCTGTCGATCGTTGGCAGGTGCAGTCAAGCCGCTTCGGCGAGATGCGAGCGGCGTCACGGAGCGTCCAGGAGCGAGCACCGGTTTCCCGTACGAACGTACGAGCCTTCACCGGGTCATGTGCCCGGGCGCGCGTGGGGTCGTGTGTGTCGTGCGCCTGGTCGTGCACGCGGTCCGCGCGCGTGGCCGTGCGGCAGGTCGAACGCCCGGTCAGATCACGGCGCCGAGCGCGGCGATGACGTCGGCCTTGCGCGGCATACCGGCGGCCCGCCGCACCTCGGTCCCGGACGCGTCGAGCACCAGGACCGTCGGCGTCTTCGCTATCCCCAGCTCGCGGACCAGCGAGAGGCGTGCCTCGGCGTCGATCTCGACGTGGGCGACGCCCGGGACCAGGCCGGCCACCTCGGCGAGGATCCGGCGGGTGGCCCGGCACGGCTGGCAGAAGGCGCTGGAGAACTGCACGAGCGTGGCGCGTCGGCCCGGCTCCGCACCGAGTTCGGCCGCTCCCAGCCGTCGCGCACCGCCGGCGGTCGTCGCGTCCACGCGCACCGTGCTCCTTCGCTCGTTCAGGGGCCGTCTGGGCCTTCCGCAGAGACGATTGTCCCCCGTTCCGTACGGTGGGTTCAGCGCGCCCGGTGACCGCGCGATTCCCGGCAGGTTTCGCAGCGTGACGAGAATCTCGCCGGCCAGGGGCGTCTGGACTGGTCAGCGGCGCTCCCATGGGGCACGATCCCCTTGCCGGTACCTACGCTGGCGTAACTTCCCGCCGGGAGCACCGCCCCAGGCAGAAAGAGGGGTCTCCCCACGATGGCAGAGCTGGTCTACCCCCCGGTGATCGGTGCGGCGCACACACTGTTCCGCGCGCTGGACATCCGGATCGACATGAAGGGCACCGAGAACATCCCGCGCAAGGGCGGTGCGGTGCTGGTGTCGAACCACATCGGTTATCTGGACTTCATCTTCACCGGGCTGACCGCGCGTCCGTCGAAGCGGCTGGTGCGCTTCATGGCCAAGGAGTCGGTGTTCCGGCACAAGGTGTCCGGACCGCTGATGCGTGCGATGAAGCACATCCCGGTGGACCGCAAGCAGGGCGAGGAGGCGTACCAGCAGGCCCTCGCGGCGCTGCGGTCCGGCGAGATCATCGGCGTCTTCCCCGAGGCGACGATCTCGCAGTCGTTCACGCTGAAGAGCTTCAAGTCCGGTGCCGTGCGCATGGCGCAGGAGGCCGGCGTGCCGGTGATCCCGGTGGCACTGTGGGGCACGCAGCGGCTGTGGACCAAGGGCCGCCCGAAGGACCTGAAGCGCAGTCACATCCCCGTGACGATGCGGGTGGGCGAGCCGATGGAGGCGCCCACGGACCAGTTCGCGGGCGCGCTGACCCGCCGCCTGCGCGAGCGCGTGCAGGAGCTGCTGGACGCCGCACAGCGGGCGTACCCGGTGCGCCCGGCGGACGCGCAGGGCGCCTGGTGGCTCCCGGCCCACCTGGGCGGCTCCGCGCCCACGGCGGCCGAGGTGCGCGAGGCGGGCTGACGGACCCGCCGGGCCGGCCTCCGGTCGAAGCCGGGGTTCCCCGGCAGAACGTACGTACGCGGCTCACTGTCCGGCGCGTTGGCGCCGGCGGTGGGCCGCGACGCGTTCCCGGGAGGCGCAGGCGGCGGAGCAGTAGCGGCGGGCGCTGCCCGGGCCGGTGCCGAGGAAGTACGCGCCGCACCGGGCGGCGGCGCAGGCGCCCCAGGCGACGCGGCCGTACTCGGTGAGGACCGAGGCGAGCGCGAGTGCGCCGGCGGCGAGGAACCAGTCGCCCCACCCCGCGTCCTCGCGGTCGGCGTGCAGGTGCCAGGCGTGGCCGTCGTGACGGGTGACACGGGGGCGGGCCCCGCACACCTCGAAGAGCGCGTTGAGCGCCGCCGCGGCGCGGTCGGCGTCGGTCTCGGCGAGGACCTCGCCCATCCGGCGGGCAGCGGCGCGCAGTTCGGCCGCGTCGGCCGCCGAGAAGGCCTCGGGCGTCAGGTCGTCGGCGCGCTCGCCGTGCCGGGCGAGGAGTGCGGCGAGTGCCTCGCGGGAGGCTTCGGGCGTGACGCGGACCTCGTTGGCGAGGTCGACGAGGCGCTGGGCGGGGTCGAATCCCTTCACACCGCCGAGTGTAATGTCTTGTTGCATCAAGGCGTTACGCGGCCGTCGGCCGGGCGCGCCGCCGACGCGGGGAGGGGATGCGGATGCGCGGTCCTGCGGTGCTGAGGGGATATCTGGCGACGGCGCTGGCCGCCCGGTTCGCGGGCGAGGGGGTCGGGCTCGCGCTGGTGCTGCTGGCGGTGGAGCGTACGGGCGGGGCGGCGCACGGGGCGTTCGTGCTCACCGCGTGGACCGCGCCGCACGCGCTGGCCGCGCCGCTGGCCGGAGCGGTGGCGGCCCGGGCCCGGCGGCCCCGGTTGTTCTACACCGGGGCCCTGGTGGGCTTCGGCACGGCGCTCGCGGGGCTGGCGCTGCTGGTCGGGCGGGCTCCCGCCGCGGTGGTGGCCGCGGTGGCGGTGGCGGGCGGCGCGTGCGGGCCGGTGGTGACCGGGGCGCTGTCGAGTCTGGTGGCCCGCCTGATCCCGGCGGGTCCGGTCAGGGACCGGGCGTACGCGTGGGACGCGGCGACGTACAACGCGGCCTCGGTCACGGCCCCGGCCGTCGTCGGCACGATCGCCGCCGCCCGCTCGAGCGCGTGGTCGATGGCGGCCCTGGCGGCCGCCGCCGGACTGGGCGCCGCACTGGCGGCCCTCCTTCCGTACGGCCGCCGGGACGGCACGGGCAAGTCGGGGACTCCGGACGGGCCGGCAGGCGGGCCGGGCAAGGCGACCGGTCAGGGCGGGGTCGTGGCCGCGGGGCTGATCGCGCTGTGGCGCGTGCGGGAGCTGCGGGCGATCACGTCCGCCACCTCGTTGGCCTTCCTCGGGCTGGGGGCCCTGACGACCACCGCGGTGCTGCTCGCCTGCCGGCTGGGCGGCGGCAATGGCTCCGGCAGCGTGCTGATGACCGCGTTCGCGGTGGGGGCCCTGACGGGTGCGCTGGGGCTGACCCGCCTGTCGCTGCCCGCCGGGCGGCTGGCGGAGTACGCGATGACCGGCACCGGTCTGGCGCTGGTGGCCGCGTCCTGGGCGCCGTCGCTCCCGGTGGCGGCCGCCCTGTTCGCGGTGGCCGGTGTGTGCGACGGGCCGCTGCTGGCCGCGACCCTGCGGATCCGGGCCGACCACGCGCCGGACGGGGCCCGGGAGCAGGTGTTCACCCTCGGCGCCGGACTGAAGATGTCCGCGGCCTCGGCGGGCGCCGCCGCCGCGGGATTCGGCGCGGCGCTCCCCCCGGCCTGGCTGCTGGCGGCGATCGGCGCGGTGCAGCTGGCGGCGGCCGCCCTCCACCGTGCCTTGGCCCGCCCCCCGGCCCCTTCGCCCGACACAGCCCCCGGGCCCGCGCCCGCGAACGCCGCGGCACCACGCCCCGTGCCCGAACCGCAGGACCGGCCGTAGACCAGGCCGGTCGCCTCACACGAGCGCGTAGATGCCGCTGGCGGTCAGCCAGAGGCCGGCCAGCAGGGAGAGGATGACGACCAGTTGCGCCTGGTGCTCTTCGAGCCAGGTACGCAACGCGCTGAGCCGGGTCCCCGCGGTGGCCGGCGCCCAGACGATGTACAGCTGCATGGCCAGGATGCTGAGGGTGGCCAGCAGGCAGTAGCCGGTCAGGGCGAGCCAGTCGGCGAGGGAGGAGAGGTCGGCGTTGACCACCATGGCCGCTCCGGCGGCGACCATGGCCCACGGCTGGAGCAGCCAGGCGAGTGCGGCGGAGGTGCCCAGGGACGCCTGGTCGATGCGGGTGCTCCAGCGTGGTGGCCCGTGCGGGCGGGCCGGCTTCCGGAGCCGGTAGGCGCCGAACAGCACCAGGCCCACGCCGATCGCGAGCTTGGCGGCGTCCGCGGCGGTCGACGGCGTGCTGTGGCGCTCGGGCGGCGTCCCGCCGGTCAGCAGGAGCACGCAGGCGATCACCACGACCAGGTTGGCCAGCCAGGACAGCAGGAAGGCGAGGCCTTTGTGCACACCCCGGCGCGAGGTGAGCAGCAGCATGCAGGCGCTGTTGTGCAGCGGTCCGAACGTGATCGCCGTGCCGATCACGATCAGATCGACGACCATCGGCACAGCAGCTCCCTGGGATCAAGGCCGGCACGGCACCCGGGGCGGGCGTGCCCCGCCCCGGGAGCGGTGCCGGCGCCCGTTCGGCACGCATCCCGACTCTGCGGCCGACTCTCCGGCGGGTCAAGCGGACCACGCCGACGCCCCCGAACGCCTCGGTCCCGCCGGCGGGGCCGGGCGGGGCCCGGAGCCACGGAAGCCACGGACAGCCACCACCCCGCCTATGTAATATCCGAGTTCCAGTGTCGGTCATTACTCGGAGGGGTGCCCGGATGTGGGACGCAGCGCGCTCGTGGGTCGAGGGGTGGACCGTCTCCCGGCGGACGCCGAAGCCGGTCGACACGCCGTGGGGGCTCAGCATCCGGGTCGGGCTGCCCGACCAGCCGGTCCGCCACGTCCTGCTGGACACCGACGCCGAGACCGCGCGGGATCTGGTCGGCTCGGTCACCGAACCGGCCACCTGGATCAAGGCCTTCCTGGCACCGGACGTCATGCAGCCGTGGTTCCCGCTCGCCTGGGAGCCGACGGACCCCGGCTTCCTGATGGCCGTCGACCTGCGCCCGGCCACCGTCCGGGCCCCTGACGGCTACACGGTCGCCACCGAGACCGCCGACGGCGTCACGAACGTCCGCGTCCTGGCCGCCGACGGGACGCTCGCCGCGCGCGGCCAGACCGGCCTCACGGCCGGCGCCTGCGTCTTCGACCAGATCATCACCGAGGAGGCGCACCAGCGCCGAGGCCTGGGAACGCTGGTGGTGAGCGCCCTCACCAACGCCGCCGTCGAGCACGGCGCGACCACTGCCACCCTGGGCGCAACCGTCCAGGGCCGCGCACTCTACGAGACCCTCGGCTGGAAGACCCTGACCCCGCTGACCGGCTTCGTCCACCGGCCCCCCGCCCCGTGAACCACGCCCGGCACGACCGCCGCGTTTGACGGCGGGCCGGGGCGGGGCTGGACTGGATTCATGGGAGTTGCCGCGAGTCCGGTCTAGGGAGGGCGGCCATGACGACCCTGGAGAGTTTCGACCTTCTGCAGCCTTACAAGATCGCCGAGGAGACGTTCGTCATCCCGTGGGCCCTGGAGGCCCCGCCCGTCGGCCACTTCCCGATGAACTCGATGGTGATCCGGGGCAGCGAACCGGTCCTCGTGGACACCGGGGCGCCCGCGGTGCGCGCCCAGTGGCTGGAGGCGGCCTGGTCCGTCGTGGATCCCCTGGACGTACGGTGGATCTTCCTCACCCACGACGACCGCGACCACGCCGGCAACCTCCTGGCGGTCCTCGCGGAATGCCCGAACGCGACCCTGCTGACCACCTGGTTCTCCATCGGCCGGATGGCCGAGGAGTGGGAGACCCCGATCAACAGGTGCCGCTTCATGACCGACGGCGACACGATCGACGCGGGCGACCGCACCCTGGTCGCCAAGCGGCCGCCCCTGTACGACAACCCCACGACCCGCGCCCTCTTCGACACGAAGTCCAGCGTGCTGTGGGCCGTGGACACCTTCGCGACGAACGTGCCGGCCCCCATGGCCGAGACGGCGGAGCTTTCCCCCGACGCGTTCCGCGACGGCCAGTTCTTCGGCGGGACCCTGGTCTCCCCCTGGGTCGCACTGCTGGACGCGCAGAAGTTCGGGGCGGTCGTCGGCGACTTCCAGCGCCTGGACGCCGAGGTCATCGCCGGCTGCCACTGCCCGGTCATCCGCGGCGACCAGATCCCCCAGGCCTACGAGCTGCTCCGCCAGCTCCCCGGGATCCCGCCGTGGACGGAGTTCACGCAGGCCGACCTCGACCAGTGGATGGCGGTCGCCGAGAGCTCTGTTCCGCCGGAGCAGCCGCGGCCGTCGGCGACGTGAGCGCCGCACCCCCGTCCAGCGAGGCGGGCAGGAGGCTCCAGAGGTGGGTACGGTCCGTCGCCCGTCGCAGGGCGTCGAGGACCGGTGCCGGGGCGCTCGCGTGGAGTTCGGGGTAGTCGGTCTCGCCGAGGTGCGGGCGGACCGGGAAGGCCAGGCGCTCCTCGGTGAGGCTGAAGCGGGCGTCCAGGCCCGGGGCGTTGCCGCGGGGGTCCTGGCGGGCCCAGCGGGTCTCCCCCGGCAGCCGGAGGGCGACCAGGCCGTGCACGACGGGGGCCGAGCCGTCGTCCTCGGTCAGCCGCTGATAGCACAGGGCGGTGGGGATGGCCCGGTGCCGCAGCAGCGCCGCGAGGGCGAAGGACTTGGCGTAGCAGATGCCGGTGCGGAGGGCGAGGACGTCGGAGGCGCGCCAGGTGACCCGGAGGTCTCCGCTGTCGGCGGAGTGCGGGATGGTGTCGCGGACGAAGTCGAAAGCCGCTTCCGCGTATGAATGTGCGTCGCCGGTGCGGGCCCACAGGGTGGCCGAGGTGTCACGCACCAGGGGGTGCTGGTGGTCGATGGCCTCGTCGGCAGCCAGGTACGCGTGGATGTCCGGGTCGAGCTGGATCGGTTCCATGGGCGCGAGCATAGGAATGCCCCACACCGGAGATCAATACATTTCCGGTGCAGGGCATACCTATTCAGCTGTCGGGGGTGACGGCTCGCGTCAGCGGGCCATCTCCTCCTTGAGCGCCTGGAGGAAGCCGTCGACGTCCTCCTCCGTGGTGTCGAAGCCGCACATCCAGCGGACGTGGCCGGCGGCCTCGTCCCAGAAGTAGAAGCGGAAACGCTTCTGCAGGCGACGGGTGACCTCGTGCGGCAGCTTGGCGAAGACCGCGTTGGCCTGCACCGGGTAGAGGATCTCCACCCCGTCGACCTGGCGGACGCCGGCGGCCAGCCGCTGGGCCATCTCGTTGCCGTGGCGGGCGTTGCGCAGCCACAGGTCCTTGGCGAGCAGCGCCTCCAGCTGGACGGAGACGAAGCGCATCTTGGACGCCAGCTGCATGGACATCTTGCGGATGTGCTTCATCTGCCGGACGGAGTCCGGGTTGAGCACGACCACCGCCTCGCCGAAGAGCATGCCGTTCTTCGTGCCGCCGTACGACAGCACGTCGACGCCCACCGTGTTGGTGAAGGTGCGCATCGGCACGTCGAGCGAGGCCGCGGCGTTGGCTATCCGCGCCCCGTCCAGGTGGACCTTCATCCCGAGGGAGTGGGCGTGGTCGCAGATGGCCTTGATCTCGTCCGGCGTGTAGACCGTGCCCAGCTCGGTGTTCTGGGTGATCGACACGACCTGCGGCATCGCCCGGTGCTCGTCCTCGAAGCCCCAGGCCTCCTGGTCGATCAGCTCGGGGGTGAGCTTGCCGTCCGGGGTGGGGACGGCCAGCAGTTTGATGCCGGCCATCCGCTCCGGAGCGCCGCCCTCGTCCACGTTGATGTGGGCGGTCTTGGCGCAGATCACCGCACCCCAGCGGTCGGTCATCGCCTGGAGGGCGACGACGTTGGCGCCGGTGCCGTTGAAGACCGGGAAGGCCTCGGCGTAGGGGCCGAAGTGGCTGCGGATGACCTTCTGCAGGTGCTCGGTGTACTCGTCCTCGCCGTAGGAGACCTGGTGGCCCCCGTTGGCGAGGGCGATCGCCTCCAGGACCTCCGGGTGTGCTCCCGCGTAGTTGTCGCTGGCGAAACCGCGCACCGCCGGATCATGGTGCCGGCGGGCGTCGGTCCTCAGGGTTGCGGGGTGAGCCACAGACGCTGTCCGTTCACTTCCGAGGCGGGCCGGTCCCAGACGCCGACGATGGCCTCAGCCAGTTCCTTGACGTCCGTGAAGCCCGCGAACTTCGCATTGGGGCGCTCGGCGCGCATGGCGTCGTGCACCAGTGCCTTGATGACCATGATCGCAGCAGCGGCGCCCGGACCGTCCTCGCCCCCCGCCTTGCGGAAGGAGTCGGCCATCGCCAGGGTCCACGCCTCGGCCGCGGCCTTGCCGGCGTTGTACGCGGCATTGTTGGCCACCGGCTTGTGCGCGCCGACCTGGCTGACCAGGACGTAGCGGCCCTTGTCGCTGCGCAGCAGGCCGTCGTGGAAGGCCATCGAGGTGTGCTGGACGGTGCGGATCAGGAGCTTCTCCAGGAAGTTCCAGTCCTCGGGGTCCGACTCGGTGAACGAGTTGGCTCCGCGCCAGCCGCCGACGAGGTGGATCAGGCCGTCGACCCGCCCGAACTCCTTCTCGGTGCGGGCGGCCCACTCGCGGGTGGCCTCCAGGTCCAGCAGGTCCACGGTGTCGCCGATGACGGTGGCGCCGCCGTGCGCGTAGCGCGCCGCGTCGACGGCCTCCGCCAGGCGGGCCGGGTCGGCGTCCGACGCCACCACGGTGGCGCCCGCCTCGGCGAGCCTGAGCAGCGCCGCCCGGCCGGCGGGTCCGGCGGCACCGGCCACCGCGATCACCGCTCCGGCGAGGGAGCCGTTGTTGCCGTTGCCGTCCATCCCAGCCTCCTCCGCGCGAGCGCTCATGCGGCGGCCCGCTCGGCGCTCTGCGCCGTGATGCCCTTGGTCGAGGCGATCACGTCCTTGAGCTTCTTCGAGAGCGCCTCAAAGAACATGCTGAGCGGAAACTCGTCCGGAAGCACGTCGTCCACGAGCTTGCGCGGCGGCTGCGTCAGGTCGAGCGCGTCGGGACCCTTGGCCCACTTGGAGCCCGGGTGCGGGGCGAGGTAGGTGGAGACCAGCTCGTACGCCTTGAACCAGTGGACCAGCTTCGGGCGGTCGATGCCGTCGCGGTAGAGCTTCTCGATCTCGGCGCAGAGCTGGTTGGTGATCTGCGGGGCGCGCTGCCAGTCGATCTTCAGCTTGTTGTCGGTCCAGCGGATCACGTCGTGCTTGTGCAGGTACGCGAAGAGCAGCTGGCCGCCGAGGCCGTCGTAGTTGCGGTTGCGGTCGCCGGAGAGCGGGAAGCGGAACATCCGGTCGAACAGGACGGCGTACTGGACGTCCCGGCCGTGCTCGTTGCCCTCGGCCTCCAGCTTCACGGCCTCCTTGAAGGCGGTGAGGTCGCAGCGCAGCTCCTCCAGGCCGTACATCCAGAACGGCTGGCGCTGCTTGATCATGAAGGGGTCGAACGGCAGGTCGCCGTGGCTGTGGGTGCGGTCGTGGACCATGTCCCACAGGACGAAGGCCTTCTCGCAGCGGTCCTGGTCGCCCAGCATCGTCGCGATGTCGGCCGGCAGCTCCAGACCGAGGGTGTCGACGGCCGCCTCGGTGACGCGGCGGAAGCGGGCGGCCTCGCGGTCGCAGAAGATGCCGCCCCAGCTGAAGCGCTCGGGGGCCTCGCGCACGGCGATGGTCTCGGGGAAGAGCACCGCGGAGTTGGTGTCGTAGCCCGCGGTGAAGTCCTGGAAGGTGATGCCGAGGAAGAGCGGGTTGTCGTAGCGCGTGCGCTCCAGCTCGGCCAGCCACTCGGGCCACACCATGGTGAGGGCGACGGCCTCCAGGTTGCGGTCCGGGTTGCCGTTCTGCGTGTACATCGGGAAGACCACGAGGTGCTGCAGGCCGTCGGCGCGCTCGGCGGCCGGCTGGAAGGCCAGCAGGGAGTCGAGGAAGTCCGGCACCTGGAAGCCGCCCGCGACCCACTTGCGCAGGTCGGAGACGAGCGCCCGGTGGTACGCGGCGGTGTGCGGCAGCAGCGGCGAGATCTCCTCGACGGCGCCGATCACGCGGTCCACCGTGGCCTCGGCGGTGGCGCGGCTGGGGGCGCCCGCCGCCTCGAAGTCGATGGAGCCGTCCTTGGACTGCCAAGGGCGGATCTCTTCCACGGCGGCCTTGAGCACGGGCCACGCGGGGTGGTCCACCACCCGCATACCGGCGGTTATCACGCCACCGCCCGCACCCTGCACAAGAGTTTCCGTCATGTCACTTCCTCCACAGGAGAACCTCACGTCAATGCAGCGTATGCATATGAGGCTCTCCTGCTCAAGAGGAGGATCAATAAATTATCCTGCGTCACCCCCCGCTCCGGTGAAATTCTTCCCGTCGGTCACCGTCCCCGCGATGGCTTCGCCGATGCCGTCGAGGGCCGCCCCGGCCTCGGGAAGGACCCCTGCCAGGGCGAGGAACCCGTGGAACATGCCGGGGTACGCGTCCTCCCGGGCCGGCGTCCCGGCCGCGCGCAGGGCCCGTACGTACGCGGCCCCGTCGTCCCGCAGCGGATCACAGCCGGCGGTGACCACGTGGGCGGGCGGCAACCCCTCGGTTCCGGCCACGAGCGGGGAGGCCAGGGGGTGCCCGCCGTCCCCGCCGGGCCCCAGGTACTGCTCCCAGAACCAGCGCACGTGCGCGGCGGTGAGGAAGTAGCCCGTCGCGTTCCGCTCGTACGAGCCCCCGCGCCCGGCGGCGTCCAGCACGGGGTAGACCAGCACCTGCAGCGCCACCCGGGGCCCGCCGCGCTCCCTGGCGAGCAGCAGGGAGGCCGCGGCCAGGTTGCCCCCGGCGCTGTCCCCGGCGACGACCAGGGCGTCCGGGTGGCCGCCCAGCGAGCCGAGCCGGCGGCCCGCCCAGCACAGGGCGGCGTACGCGTCGTGGACGGCGGCCGGGAACCGGTGCTCGGGCGCACGGCGGTAGCCCACGGAGACGACCACCGCGCCGGAGGCCCGGCACAGCTCGCGGACGGTGGTGTCGTGGGTGTCCAGGTCGCACAGCACCCAGCCGCCGCCGTGGCAGAACACCACGGTCGGCCGGGGGCCGGGCCGGCGCAGGGGGTCCGGGCGGTAGATCCGTACCGGCAGGGGCGGCCCGTCGGGGGCGGGGCCCGGTATCAGGGCGTCCCGGACGGAGCCGACAGCCGGCGGACCGGAGGGCGGGCGGGGCGCGGCGGCCAGGATCCGGCGGGCCTCGGCGGCGTCGGTGACGCTGCCGCCGAGGTCGGGGAAGGCGGCGGCGAGGGCGTCGGCGCAGGCCCGGGCGAGCGGCGACAGTCGGTCGTCACCGGGCGGGCGGTGCGTGGCGGCCGCAGGCACGGCGGCCGGGGGCACCGCGGCTGCGGGCACGGCGGCCGGGCGTACGGCGGCTGCGGGCACGGCGGCCGGGCGTACGGCGGCCGGGGGTACGGCGGACCGACGTCCTCCGCCGGGGTGGGCCGGAGTGGGGTCGGGTGGGGTCATGGCGGTGTCCTCGGCGTCCCGCACGCGCTCACGCGCCCCGGAAGTGCGGGATGACCTTCTCGCCCCACTGCCGGAGCGTCTCCAGGCACGCCTCCTGAGGCACGGTGCCCATCTGGATCAGGCACATGATCTCGTCGGCGCCCGCGTCCCTGAGCCGCTCCACGTACGCGATGGCGTCTTCGGCGCCGCCGTACGCGTGGTCCGCGTTGAAGGTGGCGGTGGAGGTCGGGCGCACCGGGATGTCCAGCTCGTGCAGCCGGGCCACCACCTGCTCGGCCGCCCTGCGCATCTCGGCCGCCTCGTCGCTCCCCTCGACCACCGCCTCGTCGGGGACGCCCGCCCCGCCGTACCAGTGGCCGATGGCCTGGGCGAAGAAGCGCTGTCCGCGGATCCCGATCCGGCGGGCCTCGGCCGGGTCGTCCAGCACGATGGTCGGGCAGAGCACGGAGAAGTGGTCGTTGAGGACGGTGGAGACCGCGCGGGAGCCGTCCCGGGCGGCGAGGGCGCCGTCGTAGACCGCCCGCATCGCCGCGATGGACTCGGGTCCGGCGAAGCCCATCACCAGCGCCCCGACGCCCAGTTCGGCGGCCTGGACCAGCGTGTCGTTGCGGCTGCACGCGAGGAAGAGCGGCGGGTGGGGGGTCTGGCGGGGCCGCGGGAGTACCGGGTGCGGGTCGATGTCGATCAGCTCACCGTGGTACTCCAGTTCTTCCTCCTGCCAGGCCCGGCCGATGATGCGCAGGGCCTCCTCGACCTCCTGGACGGTGCGGTCGCGGTCGACGCCGCACAGCGAGGTCTCCTGCTCGGTCCCGCCGCGGCCCGCGCCCAGGTCGAGCCGCCCGCCGGAGAGCAGGTCGAGCATCGCGGCCCGCTCGGCGACCCGGACGGGGTGGTTGAAGTTGAAGGGCATGCAGACCACGCCGTGGCCGATGCGGATGGTGCTGGTCTTCGCGGCCACCCAGGTGAGGAACACCTCGGGTGCCGACATGTGGGCGTACCACTTGAGGGAGTGGTGCTCGACGGCCCAGATCCGGTCGAATCCCATCCGCTCGGCGAACACGGCCTGTTCCACGCAGTCGCGGATGACCTGGTGCTCGCGCTCGACCGTCGGATCGGCCAGCTGCGCTTCGAAGATGACGGAGAATTTCACGGCGCCCTCCAGGGGGTTGCGTCCCGTGCCCGGCCTTACTTCAATTCGTCATATGACTAGTAGTCAGATGCGAAAGAAGCAAGACGCGCGGCGCCCCGAACTGCCGCCGACCGCCTGGGCCGTGCTCGGCCTGCTGTCCTTCCCGGGCGAGCGGACCGGTTACGAGCTGAAGAAGTGGGCGGACTCCTCGTTGCGCTTCTTCTACTGGTCCCCGGCGATCAGCCAGATCTACGCCGAGCTGCGCCGCCTGGAGGGACTCGGTTACGCGGCCTCCGAGCGCTCGGGGCCCGAGGAGCCGCGGACCAAGCGCCGGTACGCCATCACGCCCGAGGGCCGCGAGGCGCTCGCGGAATGGGCCGCGGACACCGCCGAGGCCGGCCCTCCGGTGCTCAAGCACGGGGTGCTGCTGCGGGTCTGGCTGGGCCATCTGGCCGATCCGGCACGGCTGCGCGCGATGGTCGAGGAGCACGTCGGGCGCACCCGGGAGGGGCTCGCGGAGGTGCGCGAGGCCCGCGCGCAGGCGGCCGGCACGTCCGAATGGGCCTTTCCGGAGCTGGCGCTGCGCTGGAGCGAGCGTCAGCATCTGGCCGAACTGGAGCTGGCCGAGGCCCTGCTGGCCGACCTCGACGGTCTGGGCGCGGTGGGGCGTACGGGTCCGGGGGCCGTCCCGCGTCAAGGCGGCGGGGACGCGCCCACGCCCGGGTGACGCGGTGGCGCGCCGCTGGGGTCCGGCGGACGGAAGGGGGCAGGCGGGTACTGGCCAAAGGGCATGAGGACGGTGCGTGCACGGACGGTCTCAACCCGCGCACGGCCCATTACGCTGCCTCCTTACCGCGCGGGCGGTCAGGGCCGCCGCGCGGGAGCCGCCGTCGACGGAAGCGAGAGAACCTTGACTTTCCTCACCATCGGTCACCGCGGGGTCATGGGCGCCGAACCCGAGAACACCCTCCGGTCGTTCGTCCGCGCCGAACGCTCGGGCATGGACCTCGTCCAACTGGATCTGCAGCTGAGCAAGGACGGTGCCCTCGTCGTCATGCACGACGCCGAGGTGGACCGCACCACGGACGGCTCGGGTGCCGTCGTCGACCTCACCCTCGCCGAACTGCGGGAGCTCGACGCCGGGCAGGGGGAACGCGTCCCGGTCTTCGAGGAGGTGCTGGACGCGGTCCGCGCCCCGCTCCAGGCCGAGATCGGGGACCTGCCCGTGGCCGAGGCGCTGGCCGAGGTGATGCTGCGGCGCGACCTGACCTCGCGGGTGGAGGTGTCCTCGTTCCACGACGCGGCCCTCGGGGAGATGGCCCGGCTGGTGCCGGGCGTACGCCTCACCCTCACCGCGAGCCGGTACGGCGAGGACATCGTGGACCGGGCCCTGGCGGCCGGTGCCGAGACCGTCGCGCTGAACATCCGCCGGCTGACGCTGGAGACCGTGGAGTCGGCGCACGCGGCGGGCCTGCGGGTGGTCGGCTGGATCGTGAACACCCAGGAGCAGCTGCGGCTGGTGCGCGCCCTCGAACTCGACGGCGCGGTGACCGACTTCCCCGAGATCCGGCTGACCGGCCGGTTCACGGCCTAGCCGGAGGGCCGCTCGGCGGTCCCGCTCGGCGGTCCTGGTGGGCGGACCCGCGGACGGGCCCGGTCAGAGGGCCTTGACGAGCAGCTCGAACTCCAGGTCGTCACGCTGGGGGATGCCGAAGCGCTCGTCCCCGTACGGGAAGGGGCTGGTCTTCCCGGTGCGCCGGTAACCCCGGCGCTCGTACCAGGCGATCAGCTCCTCGCGGGCGGAGATGACGGTCATCTGCATCTCCCCCGCCCCCCAGGCGTCCCGCACCCGGCGCTCGGCCTCGGCGATGATCAGCTTGCCGAGGCCCGCGCCCTGCAGTTCCGGGCGCACCGCGAACATGCCGAAGTACGCGCTGTCCCCGCGGTGTTCCAGCTGGCAGCAGGCGATGATCCGGCCTTCGCGCTCGACGACGAGCAGCGTGCTGTCGGTGGCGTCCACGATCGCCCGGACGCCTTCCGGGTCGGTGCGCTGGCCCTCCAGGATGTCCGCCTCGGTGGTCCAGCCGGCCCGGCTGGCGTCCCCGCGGTATGCCGACTCGACCAGGGCCACCAGGTCCGCCACGTCGGCGGGGACCGCGTCCCGGAAGGTGGGGGCGGCCTCGGTGCGGGTGGCGCTGGCGTCCATGGTGGATCTCCGTTCGCGTGCGGTGGTGCCGGGCTCCGTGCAGCCTAACCCGGGGGCGGGGCCGGCCGGACGGGGCCATCCGGCCGTTCCGCCCGGCCCCGGCCACGGCCGCCTCGCATGTTCCGTGCCGTCCCGCTCGCGCCCCTACCGCCCCTCCTGTCCTTCCCGTCCCTCTCCCGCCCCTTCTCACTCCCCGGCGCTCCCGCGCGCCCGCGTGCGCCCCCGGCCGGCCGGGCATCCCTCTCCTTGTGGATCGGGTGTCTCGTACGACACCGCCGACCGGGGAGGGGGCCGCGCCGTGCACGGGACGACCACGACCGCCTGGCTGCTCGTGCTGCTGTGCGCGGCGAGCGGCGGCTACTGCCTGGTGCGGCTGCGCACCGGAGCCGCCGAGGAGCGCGCGGGGGCGGGGGCGGAGGCGCTGATGGCCTTCGGCATGGCGGCGATGGCGGTGCCCGCGGCGGCCCTGTGGTCCCCGGAGTGGAGCCGGCTGCTGCTGGGCGGGGTGTTCCTGGGCGCGGGCACGTGGGCCCTGTGGGGGCTGCGCCGCCCGGACTGCCGGCGGAGCCACCACGTGCACCACGCGGTGGGATCGCTGGCGATGGTGTACGTGGTCGCGGCGATGGCGGCGGTGCCCGCAGCCGGCGGGGCGGCCCACCACGCGGTGCCGGGGGCGGGCGGCGTGCCGCTGCTGACGGGCGTACTGCTCCTCTATTACGCGGGGTACGTGCTGCGCGGCGGGGTGCGGCTCCTGCCGGTGGCGGCCAGGGGCGGGGCTGGTCTCGGCGCGGGTGGCGGTGCGGGCGCGGGCGCGAGTGGTGGTGCGGGCGCGGATCGCGGTGCCCCGGGGGCCGGCCGCGTACCGGGCGGGGCGCGGGGCGAGGTCGCGGAGGCCTGCCGACTGGCCATGGGGATGGGGATGTTCGCGATGCTGGTGGGCCTGTGAGGGTTCGTGCGGACCTGCGACCTGACGGAGACGGCGTGGCGTCCGTCACTTGGGGGCCGGGGCCATACCCGGGGGTAGGGTCCCGCTCATAGGCTGGCGGACATGATGGTCCCCGCCGTTCTCCTCGTGCTCGGCGTCCTGACCGCTCTCGTCGCTCCCCGGCTGCTGGCCCGCGCCGACTGGACCGATCGCGAACCGGTGGTGGCGCTCTGGGTGTGGCAGTGCGTCGTGGCCGCGGTGCTGCTGTGCTTCGGACTGTCGATGGTGCTGAGCGCGGCCGCCGCGTGGCAGGCGGTGCGCGGCCGGGTGTTCGCCGTCGCGCCCCACGGGGTGGTGGACGCGTACGCGCTGGGCGCGGGCGGTCCGTGGGCCGCCGGTACGGCGCTGCTGCTGGCCCTGGGCGGACTGTGGACCGGTGCGATGCTCACCGTCGAAGTGCTGCGGGCGCGGGCCAGGCGGCGGGCGCGGCGGGCCGAACTGCTGGTCCGGGCACCGCTGCTGCCCGGCGAGGAGGCGAGCGCAGGGCGCATGGTGGTGCTGGAGGCTCCGCGGCCCGAGGCGTGGTGGCTGCCGGGTGCGGCTCCGCAGCTGGTGGTGACGACGACGGCGCTGAACCGGCTCAAGGGGCGCCAGCTGGACGCCGTACTGGCGCACGAGCAGGGTCACGCGGCGGCGCGGCACGACTGGCTGCTGCACTGCGGGCAGGCGCTGGCCGGCGGGTTCCCGCAGGTCCCGGTGTTCGCCGCGTTCCGCGCCGAGATGCACCGGCTGGTGGAGCTGGCGGCGGACGACGTCGCCTCGCGGCGGTACGGGCGGCTGACGATCGCGCTGGCGCTGGTCGAACTCAACGAGGACAAGGGCGTGTTCGGGCCCTGTCCCACGCCGCAGGCGCACGTGCCGCAGCGGGTGAACCGGCTGCTGTCCGCCGCGCCCCGGCTCACCGCCCTGCACCGGCTGCGGCTCACCGCGGCCGCCGCGCTGGTCCCGGTGGTGCCGCTGCTGGTCACCTTCGTGCCGGGACTCACCGCACTGGGGTAGGCGGGGGGCGGGCGTTGCGTCCTCTTCCGAGCCTTTCCCCCGCCGGATTCTTCCTTCCCCACGGGAACCGGCCGCGTGCCCCGCGGTGCCGTGGGCGGCATCGGCGCTCCGGATGGGCCAGGATCTGGTGGCATGCGCGTGTTCCTTCGGACGGGTCTGGCGGTTCTCGGTCTCGCGGTGCTGCTGACGGTCCTGGTGGCCGTCCGCTGGCGGCCGCTGGTCTCCTTCGACGTCCGGGTGGCCGGTGCCCTGCACCGGCACGCCCTGGCGCACCCCGGCTTCACCCGGGTGAACCGGCTGCTCAGCGACTGGGTGTGGGACCCGTGGACCATGCGCCTGCTCGCCGCCGCGGCCGTGCTGTGGCTGCTGCGGCGGGGCGACCGGAGGCGGGCGCTGTACGTCGCGGTGGTCACCCTCCTGGCCACCGGCGTCCAGCACGCGCTGAAGGCGCTGGTCGGCCGGTCCCGGCCGCGCTGGCCCGACCCGGTGGCCTCGGCGGAGTTCGCGGCGTACCCGTCCGGGCACGCGATGACCGCGGCGGTGGTGTGCGGGCTGCTGCTGTGGGCCTGCGGGCGGCCGCCCTGGGCCGTGGTGCTCGCGGCCGTGTCCGTGCTGGGCGTCGGGTTCACCCGGGTCTACCTGGGTGTCCACTGGCCCTCGGACGTGCTGGGCGGCTGGCTGCTGGGTGCGGCCCTGGTCTGCCTGGCGGCCGCGGCGTACGAGCGCCCGCGCGCCCGGCGGACGAGTGCCTGACCCGGGGCTGCGGCCTGCGTCAGGGCGCGGGGCTGCCTCGTGCGTCAGGGTGCTGGGCTGCGGTGTGCGCGGGCGCCCCGCCCCGTGCGGGGAGGGCTTCCGGCGCCGGTTCTGGACGATCCCCCGCGTCGCCCAGAACCGGCCCCCGCCCACGACACAGGGCACCGGCAAGTGCCCCGGCGTGGTGTGCGCTGAGTATATTGGCTGCGAGCCAGTCAACGCAGGAGTAAGCATGTCCCCGCGCAGCCCGTCGGTCAATGAAGAGTTGCGCAGACGTTCTCGCGAGCGGCTGCTGCAGGCGACGGTCGAACTCGTGGCCGAACGCGGCTACGAGGCGACGACGCTCGCGGACATCGCCGACCGGGCGGGCGCGGCACGCGGCCTGGTCTCGTACTACTTCCCGGGGAAGCGGCAGCTGCTGCAGTCGGCGGTGCACCGGCTGATGCACCGGACGCTGTCGGCGGCGCTGGAGCGGGAGCCCCGCACCGAGGACGGACGGGAGCTGCTGGCGCGGGCCGTCGACGCGATCCTGGGCCTGGCTCTGGAGCAGCCGGTGCTGATGCGCACGCACATGGCCGGGATCCTGTCGGCCGAGGGCTTCGTGCAGTGCCCCGAGCAGCAGCGGCTCGCCGAGCTGCTGCGGGGGACGGTCACGGCGTACGGCTCGCCCTCGGTGGACACGGACTACCCGCTGCTGCGCGCCCTGCTGATGGGGGCGGTCTTCGCCGTCCTGCTGCCGGGGGCGCCGATGCCGGTGCAGCGGCTGCGGGCGGAGCTGTTCCAGCGGTACGGGCTGGAGTGGGAGCGGGGGGTGCCCCCGGGGCCGGAACCGGCCGGCGGCACCCCCCTGCGCGGCGCGGCGGACTGAGTCCGGTCCGCGGGCGCCTCGCGTCGGCGTCAGTACTGGTACTGCGGCTGGGTCTGGACGTTGAGGCGGTCCAGCCAGATGTCGGCGGCGGGCTCGGTGAGCTCGTCGTTGATCTTCAGGACGTCGAAGCCCTTGGCGATGTCGTTCGAGTAGATGTGGCCGTTGTAGTAGTACGCGGACCAGGAGCCGCCGGTGGTGATGGCGTTGGTGGAGAGGGGCCCGCGCTCGAAGAAGCCGATCTCGCGCGGGTTCGCGGAGTCGGTGAAGTCCCAGATGGAGACGCCGCCCTGGTACCAGGCCTGGACCATGATGTCGCGGCCGGGCACCGGGATCAGCGAGCCGTTGTGGGCGACGCAGTTCTCGGTGTCCGCCTGGTGGCGGGCGATCTTGAAGTAGCTGCGGAAGACCAGCTTGCGGGCGTCGCCCTTGCCGGTGATGTCGTAGATGCCGTCGGCGCCGCGGTTGGGCCCGGTGGCCGCGTTGCAGGTGGCGCCGACGCCGCCGCCCAGCTCGTCGGTGAAGACGACCTTGTCGGCGCGCTCGTTGAAGGTGGCGGAGTGCCAGAACGCGAAGTTGACGTTGTCCTGGACCCGGTCGATCACCTTCGGCTGCTCGGGCCTGCTGATGTCGAAGAGGATGCCGTCACCCATGCAGGCGCCGGCGGCGAGCTTCTTCGAGGGCAGCACGGTGATGTCGTGGCAGCCGGTGGTCTTGGAGACGCCCGGGTTGGTGGGCGCGCCCGGGTTGCCGCCGTCCGGGAAGAGCACCGGGAAGGCCACGACGGCGGCCTGGGTGGGCGCCAGCTTGGGAACCTTGATCACGGAGATGCCGTCGTGCGGGGGCTGGCAGTCCGGGAAGGCCTCGTTCGGCGAGTACGAGGAGACGTAGACGTAGATGTCGCGGCCGGTGGGCACCAGGGTGTGCGTGTGCGAGCCGCAGTTGGTCTCGACGGACTTGATGTACCTGGGGTTCTTCTTGTCCTTGATGTCGAAGATCTTGATGCCCTCCCACGAGGACTTCTCCGACGCGGGCTGCGAGACGCTGTTGCAGGAGTCGTCGCTGCGGGAGGAGTCCGTGGAGAGGAAGAGCAGGTCGCCCTGGACCGAGATGTCGTTCTGGCCGCCGGGGCAGAGCACCTGGCTGACGACCTTGGGCGCGTGCGGCCGGCTGACGTCGTAGATCACGAAGCCGTCGTAGTTGCCGGCGTACGCGTACTTGCCCTGGAAGGCCAGGTCGCTGTTGGTGCCCTTGAGCTGGTCCTTGGGCAGGTTGACGAGGTGCTCGACGTTGTCGCTGTGGACGATCTCGTCCTGGCCGGGTATCTCCCCGCTCGCGATGGCGGCGCGGGCCGCGGCCGCGGCCTTCTGGGAGACCGGCTCCTTGGCCGGCGCGTCCCCGGGGTCGGGGGTGGCGGCCGCGGGGCCGGCCACCAGGAACGTGGCCAGGAGTCCGGCCGCCGCTGCGGCCACACCCAGCCGTCTGCGCCTCGGTCGGTCGAGGTGCAACGAGGTCACTGCTTCCTCCCTGGAATCCGCTGTTGCAGAGATGGGAACGGAACATGGACCCCGGCAGTATGTTCCTTATCATGCCCATGGCAACAGATGGCGCATGACAGCGTTTACACGAGTGATGCACGAGTGACGCACGACCGGCCCAGGACTGTACCGATGCCAACTCCCCCAGGAGGAAGCTGTGCTGATCCACCCTCATCTCCGCCTCGGCCTCGCGGCGGCGGTGCTGGCGCTGGCCCTGACCGCTTGTGACGCGGGCGGCGGGGGCGGGCAGGCCGAGGGGAAGGACGCCGGAGCGGTGGTCGTGGCCCCGGGGAAGCCGGGCGAGCCGAACCGGAGGCTGACGGCCGAGGAGGCGGCGAAGGCCCGGCCCGACGACTCCCCCAACGCGGCCGACTTCGCCTACGTCCAGGGGATGATCGTGCACCACCGGCAGGCCCTGGTGATGAGCGCGCTGGCGCCGGAACGCGCCTCCGCACCCGGCGTCAAGCGGCTCGCGGAGCGGATCTCCGCCGCGCAGCAGCCCGAGATCGGTGCGATGCAGGGGTGGCTGGCCGCCCACCCGGCCGGACGGCCCGCCGGGGGCCACCACGACCACGGGGGCATGCCCGGCATGGCCACGCCCGAGCAGCTCGCCGGGCTGCGGGCGGCGCGCGGGGCCGACTTCGACCGGCGGTTCCTGGAGCTGATGATCGCGCACCACAGCGGTGCGCTCACCATGGCCGGCGAGGCCCTCCAGGGCGGGAACAACGTGACGGTCGAGGAGATGGCGACGGAAGTGATCGCCCAGCAGAGTGCCGAGATCAATCGGATGCGGGCCATGGGCTGACGCGTCGGTTGCCCGGTGGCATGCTGAAGACACCCTGCGGGAAGGAGCGCCGCCGTGCTTCGTGTCGCTGTCGTCGGTTCGGGCCCGAGCGGGGTCTACACGGCACAAACGCTCGTACAGCAGCGGGACGTGCCGGACGTCCGGGTCGACGTACTGGACCGGCTGCCCTGCCCGTACGGACTGGTCAGGTACGGGGTGGCCCCCGACCACGAGAAGATCAAGTCCCTGCAGGGCAGCCTGCGCACGGTGCTGGAGGACGAGCGGATCCGCTTCCTCGGGAACGTCGAGGTCGGGGGCCCGGGGCTGTCCCCCGAGCGGCTGCTGGGGATGTACCACGCGGTGGTGTACTGCGTCGGCGCGGCCCGGGACCGGCACCTGGAGATCCCCGGCGAGGAGCTGCCGGGTTCGTACGCGGCGACCGACTTCGTCTCCTGGTACAGCGCTCATCCCGATGCGGCCGACGACGGGTTCGGGCTGGGGGCGGTGCGGTCGGCGGTGGTGATCGGGGCGGGCAACGTCGCGGTGGACGTGACGCGGATCCTCGCCCGGGGCGAGGCGGAGCTGCGGCCCACGGACATCCCCCAGCCTGCGCTCGGCGCGCTGGCGCGGAGCGGGGTGCGCGAGGTGGCGATGGTGGCCCGCCGGGGGCCCTCGCAGGGGAAGTTCACCACCAAGGAGCTGCGGGAGCTGGGCACGCTGCCCGGGGTGGACACGGTGGTCGACGCGGCGGAGCTGGCGCTGGACCCGGACTACGCCGCCCCCGGTGGGCTGCCCCCGGCGAACCGCCGGAACGTGGAGGTGCTGCGGGGGTGGGCCCTGGACGGCGTGCCGGGCCCGGGTGGGTCACGGCGGATCGCCCTCCGGTTCTACCTGCGGCCGGTGGAGGTGCTGGCCGGGCCCGACGGGCGCGTGGCGGGGGTGCGTTTCGAGCGGACGCTGCCCGACGGGCGTGGCGGGGTGCGGGGCACCGGTGCGTACGAGGACATCGAGGCCCAGCTGGTGCTGCGGTCGGTCGGCTACCTGGGGCGGGAGCTGCCCGGGCTGCCCTTCGACGCCCGAACCGGAACGGTGCCGCACGCGGCGGGACGGGTGCTGCGGGAGGGGGCGCCGTCGCCGGGCGAGTACGTGGCCGGCTGGATCAAGCGCGGGCCGACCGGGGTGATCGGCACCAACCGGCCCTGCGCCAAGGAGACGGCGGGTTCACTGCTCGCCGATGCGGCGGTGCTGGCGGCGCGGGACGTCACCGACGACCCGGTGGACGCGCTGCGCACGGCCGGCCTGCGGCCCGTGGAGTGGCGCGGGTGGCTGGCGATCGAGCGGGCGGAGGAGGAACTGGGGCGCTCGCTGGGACGCAGGTCGGTGAAGATCCCCGACTGGGGAGGGTTGCTGGGGGCCGCCGAAGGCCACTGAGGGCCGATACCGGCTCACGAAGGGGCACAGACGGCCCGGGAGCCGCCGGGACGGCCGGAGCGCGTAGCGATCCTGGACGGCCCATGAAACGGCACAGACGACCTGGGAGCCGCCGAGACGGCCGAAGCACGTAGCGATCTGTGGCGGCTCATGTCAGGCCCCAGGCGGCCCGGGAGCCGCCGAGACGAGCAGCGGCCCTACGGACGCTGACGCGTCCGCCCCGTGGGGCGGGCCTCTCGCCTCAGTGCGGGGAATCGCACCCGGTACCGGGGCTGGGCGTGCCCGCACCCTCGTGCCGGACCGCTCAGCCGGTACTGGTGTGGGCATGGCATCCCCCTGGGCGCCCTTCCTGGGGGTGTCCGCCGAGGTCTTTGCCTTCCGGGCCGGGGTGCCCTGTCAAGGGTGACCCGGAGGGTCATCGCGCAGCGACGCGGAGCGCAGCGGAGCGCCCTTGACAGGGTGCCCCGGCCCGGAAACCCTCGGTCGGCGGACGGCCCCAGACCCGGCCGGCACCCGAAGCGCCTGGCCCCGGAGGTACGGCTCCGAGCCCTCGGCGCAGCTCCGCCCGCCCACACCGCCGTCCGGGGCCGAGCAGGGCTGCGCCCGACGCGCGCCGGGAGTCGAGTCAGCTGCCCAGTCGGGTCGCCTCGGCCTCGGCGGCCTGCAGAACCGTGCCCAGCAGACCCGGGAAGAGGGCGTCCAGGTCGTCCTCGCGCAGGGTGTTCAGCTTGGCGGTGCCCCGGTACTGCTGGCAGATCACGCCGCTCTCGCGGAGGACGCGGAAGTGGTGGGTACTCGTCGATTTCGTGACGGGCAGTTCGAAGGCGGAGCAGGCGAGTTCGTCGTTCGCCTCGGCCAGTTTGCGGACCACGAGCAGCCGCATCGGGTCGGACAGGGCGTGCAGGACCGCGTCGAGGCGGATCGCCGCCCGTTCGGGGTGGGCCAGGGCGCGGCCGGGGGTCGTCTCGGTCTCGGTCTCGGTCTCGGTCACGAATCCAATGGTACGAGAACCGTCGTAGTTAGGGACATCACGGGGCTGGTAGTCCGACGAGCGCCGTAGTACGGTCAGCTTCGTACTACGACGATCCTCGTAGTACGGTGATCCACGTACCAGTCGCGTGAAACGGAGCTGCCTCATGAGTGCCTTGTTCGAGCCCCTCACCCTGCGGTCCCTGACCTTTCCCCACCGCGTCTGGATGGCACCCATGTGCCAGTACTCGGCCGCGCCCGAGGGGCCGCTCGCGGGAGTCGCGACCGACTGGCACTTCACCCACTACGCCGCCCGCGCCACTGGTGGCACCGCCCTGGTGATCCAGGAGGCCACCGCCGTCTCCCCCGAGGGCCGCATCTCCCCGTACGACCTCGGCATCTGGAACGACACCCAGGTCGAGGCGCTGCGCAGGATCACCGGGTTCGTCACCGAACACGGTGGGATCCCCGGCGTCCAGCTCGCCCACGCCGGGCGGAAGGCTTCGACCGAGCGGCCCTGGAAGGGCGGGGCGCCGGTCGGGCCGGAGGCGCACGGCTGGCAGCCGAGCGGGCCGAGCCCGGTGGCCTTCGCCGAGGGGCACCCCGTGCCCCACGAACTGACGGCCGATGAGATCCGGGAGGTCGTCGGGCAGTTCGGCGCCGCGGCGCGGCGGGCGCTGGCCGCGGGCTTCAAGGCCGTCGAGGTGCACGGTGCGCACGGCTACCTCATCGGCGAGTTCCTCTCGCCCCACGGCAACCACCGCACCGACGGGTACGGCGGCTCCTTCGAGAACCGGGTGCGCTTCGCCCTGGAGGTCGTGGACGCGGTCCGTGCCGAGTGGCCCGAGGACCTGCCGGTGCTGTTCCGGATCTCGGCCACCGACTGGCTGGAGGAGGGCGGCTGGACCGGCGACGACACGGTCCGCTTCGCCGCGCTGCTCAAGGAGCACGGCGTGGACCTGCTCGACGTCTCCACCGGTGGCAACGCGGCCGGCGTGCGGATCCCGGTGGCGCCGGGCTACCAGGTGCCCTTCGCGACCCGGGTGCGCGCCGAGACCGGGCTGCCGGTGGCCGCCGTCGGCCTGATCACCGACCCGGCACAGGCCGAGAAGATCGTCGCCAACGGGGAGGCCGACGCCGTGCTGCTCGGCCGTGAGCTGCTGCGCGACCCGTACTGGGCGCGCCGGGCCGCCCGTGAGCTGGGGGCGGAGATCCGTACGCCGGGTCAGTACGCACGTGCCTGAACGTCCCGGCCGTCGGCCGCCCCCAGCGGGGGCGGCCGAGGGCCGGGTCAGTCGTCCGGTTCCATACGGCTCCAGTGCCGGACGATGGCGTCGAGCAGGGCGGTCCTGTCCTGGTCGGGGTTGAGCGCGTACAGCACCTGCCCCAGCCGGAGGGCGGCGGCCACCCGCTCGCCCGGCTTCAGCTCCAGCTTGGCCATCACCTGGCTCGCGGTGACGGGCAGGACGCGGCCCGTCTCGGCCAGCAGGGCGTGCTCCATGTGCCGCTGCGTCACCGTCTCGATGTCCGACCGCGCCGAGGCGACGGACAGGGTGCGGTCCCAGCGGGGGCGGTGGCGCTCCCGTACCTCCCTGAGTTCCAGGTTCTTCACGCCCAGGTCTCCGGCGGCCCGCTCCAGGTGCTGCCGGTAGTCGATCAGGACGCCGGACCGGCCGAGCCTGGTCTTCCAGTGTTCGAGGAGCGCCTCGGCGTCCACGTCCTGCTCGATGGCCCGGGCGATCCCGATGGCCACGCCCAGGTACGCGACGGCCGCCTCCAGCAGCGTCTCCAGGCACAGGGTCCAGTCGGCCCCGCTGGGCACCCGGGAGCCGCAGGCCCGCCGGAACCAGGCGTAGCAGTCCTCCTGGATCTCGCGGTCCCGGGGCACCGCCGGGTCCAGGTTGTGCGAGAAGCGGGTCCGCAGCTTCTGCAGGTCCGACTGGAACACCTGGGCCGCCTCGACGCCCACCCCCACCCGGTTCGCCTGGTCCAGCAGGAACGTGAAGCTGACCGCCCACGCCTCGTGCAGCCAGGAGCTGAGCCAGATCGTCGAGGTGAGGAACCCGTGCTGGGCGTCGTCGAGGACGGGCCGCGGCGCGGTCACCGGGTCGCCGACGGGCAGGGCCGTCAGCGCCTGGCACAGGTTCTGGAGCTCCTGACCGCGCAGGTCGAGCCGGGACACCATCGCGACCGGGGCCTCGGCCTTCGCCGGCTCGGTGGCCACGCGGCTACCCCTTTTCCGGGTGCGGGAACGGCGTACCGGGGGCGCGGGAGCCCCCTGCCGGCCTGCCGGGATCGGGCTCGGACGCGGGCCCCGGGATGAGTCCGGAGACCAGGTGCGGCGGGAGCTTGTAGTGCGGCCGCCGGGCGGGTTCCAGTATCGCGCCGCGCAGGTTGAACGTGACGAAGGCCTCCGGCAGGGCCAGCCCCCGGGCCGGTTCCGCGATCCCGAAGTCGTGCGGCTGGAAGGGGATCTCGCGGGCCAGCTCCTCGACCCAGCACATGCCCTTGCGCTGGTCCGGGTCCACCCGGCGGACCGTGGGGTGGAACCTGCGGGGGTGGCCCTCGGTGTCGCTGGCCACGTACATGGTCACGATGCGGCGGCGGAACTGGTGCGACTGGCGCTCGGCCTTGCGGAAGGCGTCGAACGCGGAGCCCAGCTGCCCCAGGTGGAAGTGGGCCAGGGCCCGCATGAACTCCACCCGCAGGTTGGAGAGGTCGTCCAGGGCCTGGAGCTTGCCGGCCAGCTCCAGGCACTCGTGCCAGTCCTGACGGCCCAGCGGGAGCGTCAGGCGCTCGCCCTCCATGAAGCGGTGGCCCGTCTTGGCCATCCAGAAGAGGTCCACCAGCAGCCGCAGGCAGCGGCGGTCGTCGATGGTCCCGGCCTTGGACTGGAGGTGGGCGAAGGCCACCAGGATGCCGTCCGGGTCGGGGTCGTTGCGGACCAGGCCGCTGACCCGCAGGGCGTAGAGGTAGGCGGCGAGGGGCTCGTCGTGCTCGGCCAGTTCGCGGAGCTTCTCGTCGGCGATGCGCTCCTCGTTGGCGACGGCGGCGATGTCGGAGAAGCGGGCGTTGTACTTGGCCTCCTGCTTCGGACTCAGGTCGCCCACCTCGATGAGCAGCAGCCGGGAGAGGCACTCGGCCAGCAGCTCGTCCAGCTCCCGAGGCGGCAGGGCCTCCCGCTTGACGATCTCCAGCGTCACCCAGCAGACCACGTCGACCGGGTAGTACTTGTCGGCCGAGATGCCCATCGACTCGGAGGTGATGCGCAGGACGCGCTTGAGCAGCGCCCGCATCCGCTCGACCGGCATGGGGTCGGGCGCCTTGCCGTCCGGGCCGCTGCGCAGCAGCTCGTAGATCTGCGCGCCGACCACGCTGGCCTGTTCCACCATCAGGTTGGCGCGTACGCCGGAGCGGCTGGAGAACGGCCCGCCGGCCAGCGCGTTCTCGACCACGTCCTCGGCGCGGCGCAGCACGTCGGTGCGCTTCTCCGCGTCGGCGATCTTCTTGGTCTGCGCGTACTTGACCCACTCGCGGCACAGGTTGGTCTCCAGCAGCGCCAGCCTCGGGTTGGCCACGATGGCGGCGCCGTTGGCCCGGGCGAAGGCGTCGGCGATGCGGAGGAAGTGGGGGGCGTAGCGCTCCTCCTGCTCCCCCTGCGGGCCTATCCGGTTCAGCAGGTCGACGGCGAACTGCACTTCGCTGCCGCCGCCCGTGGTCGAGTCGGGGCGCACTTCGGCGAGGGCCTCGGCGATGGCCTCGATCTCCGACTCGTCGCTGGTCCGCTCCGCCTTGACGAGGATCTCGGCCTCGAGTTCGTTGCGGGCGGACAGCGCGTAGTTGCCGTTGCGGTCCTCCAGCCAGCGGATCAGGTCGATCTTGCCGAGGAGCTGCGGCAGGTTGCGCACGCCGTCGCGGCCGACCACGCGCAGGGCCAGCTCCAGCGGGATGGCCTGGCCGTGCCGGGAGACCACGAGGACGATGTTGACCAGCCGCTCGTAGGGGCCCCGGTACGAGGCGCCCTCGCCGTCCTCCCCCATTTCGCGCAGGGTCTCCTCCAGGTTGTCCACCAGGCCGGCCTTGTGGAGTGCGGCGGCCATCGCGGTCGGCGGCACGTACTCGCCCGAGGTGCGGACCTCGGCGGCGAGGGCGCTCTCGGCGTGCCTCAGCTCCAGCACCAGTCCCCCGCTGACCGGGCCCCGGGTCTCCGGGAGCAGGCGGTAGAGCGCGGAGAGGAAGGTCCGGTCCTTCTGGATCACGGACCAGTCGGCGGCCGGGATGATGATCCCGAGGGAGCCCAGGTGCGCCGTGAAGCGGACCATCTCCTCCTTGTCCTCCAGGACGGCGGGGGCCCGGACGATGTGCCGCTTGTCGTCGGACTTGCTCACCCGGCGCCGCTGCGCGGGGGCCTTGGCGGCGCGCTTCCTGGCCTGGGCCTTCGCCTTGTGCTGGAGGTCGTCGTCCTCGGCGGTGCTGTAGCAGCTGCCGACGACGACGGCACGGCGGCCGCGCGAGTCGAGGTACTTGGCCAGCCGGAAGTACTCGTCCGCGTCGACCATGCCGTCCCAGACGATGAGGGTGCTGGCGTTGGTGATCCGCTCCGCCCACTCGCAGAACGGGTCGATGGCGTCGTACGAGGGGCGGTTGGCCCGGCGCGGGATGTGCAGGACGGCGTGCTGCTTCTGCTTGCCGATGGCGTACGCGAGCGAGGCGAGCGCGATGGTCTTGCCCGTGCCGGTCTGGCCGACGAGCAGCAGCGGGCGCTCCAGCAGGCCGCGGCCGGACAGGGCGCCGTCGACGCGTTTGCGCAGCTCGCCCTCGTAGTCGCGGCGGAAGGGCAGCCCGGCGGCGACGGCGGACCAGATGGAGGAGGACTCGCTGGCGCCGAGGAACTCGCGGAAGCGGGCGTAGCGCAGTTCCGGGGACTGGCTGGCGGGCGGGGTGAGCAGGTCGGCGTCGATGGGCTGGCCGAAGGAGGAGACGGCGTTCCAGATGTCGCGGGGGACCTCGTGGAGGCCGACGCCCTGCTCGGAGATCAGCTCCAGCTGGTGGCCGCCGGAGTCGAAGCGCAGCCGGTCCGAGAGGGCCCCGCGTTCCTTGGCCTCCTGGACGTAGCTGGCGAAGTCCTCCTCGTGCGGGACGAGTACGCCGGACTCGACGGCGGCCGCGACGTACTCGTCCTCCAGCTCGATCTCGGTGGCGGAGAACAGGTGCGCCTGGCCCTGGCCGAGGCGGCTGAGCATGCCGTAGAGGTCCTCGGGGCCGAACCAGTCGTCGGTGCTCCACGCCTCGATGATCAGCACGCCGCGCGGGGTGATCAGCTCGTCGGGCAGGCGCTGGGCGAGGGACCGGGCCTCGGAGCGGCGGGCACCGAGCTCGATCCGGTTGGTGGGCGGCTGGCTCTCCGGCGGCTGGTCGGCGCCGCCGAACAGCAGGACGGCCTGGACGTGGGTGCGGCTGCGCGGCGCGGCCGGGCGGAACTGCGAGGACACCACCGGCTGGACGGTGCGCGACTCGTTGCGCAGCGCCCGGACGAAGAGGGAGTCGATGGCGGTGCTGAACACGCCGTTCCAGGGCAGGTCGGCGACGACCTTGAGCCAGGCCGGCTCGGCGAGGGTGGCGGCGGAGCGGGCGAGTTCGGCCAGCACCTTCTGGCGGCGCGGCGCCGGCACGCGGAGGAGGGAGGTGTAGAGGTCCTCGGCCTCCGTGCCGCCGCCGGCGGCTCTGGAGACCGGTCCGGCGAGTGGGTCGACCCCGCTCTCCAGGAGGAGGTACTTCTGCCCCAGGAAGAGGAAGCAGGGACCCTGTTCGAGGCGGCCGATCAGATCGTCGTGCTGGGCTGTCATCACACTCCTCGCGGCGGATGCTGGCCCGACTCAGCCTAGGAGACGGGGGGTTGGGAGGGGGGCGCGTTTACCCCAACTGGTGACGGGGGTGCACGCGGGGGGCGTCGGGGGCGAAGGGACGGGGCCGCGCCGGGGGCGGCGGGGCCTGCGCCGGGGCCGAACCGGGGGCGGAAGGCTCGTGCAGGGGGCCCGGGGTGCGTACCGCCGTGTCGGGGGGCCGTTGTCAGTGGGCGGGTGCAGAGTGGGCAGGGGCCGGGCCCGAGCCGCGGGACCGGAGACCGCACGTCCGGAGGTGTCGGGCATGACCGACGTACTGCTCGCCGTGGGCACGAGGAAGGGCCTCTTCCTCGGCCGCAGGAGGAAGGACCGCTGGGAGTTCACGGGGCCGCACTTCAACGCCGAGGCGGTGTACTCCGTGGCCGTCGACCGGCGCGGTGCGGTGCCGCGGCTGCTGGTGGGCGGGGACAGCTCGCACTGGGGCCCGTCGGTGTTCCACTCCGACGACCTGGGCGCCACCTGGAGCGAACCGGCCCGGCCGGCCGTGCGGTTCCCGAAGGACACCGGGGCCTCCCTGGAGCGGGTCTGGCAGCTGCGCCCGGCCGGTCCGGCCGAGCCGGGGGTGGTGTACGCGGGCACGGAGCCGGCCGCGCTGTTCCGCTCCGAGGACGGCGGCGAGAGCTTCGAGCTGGTCCGCTCCCTGTGGGAGCACCCGACGCGGTCGAAGTGGGTGCCGGGCGGCGGTGGCGAGGGCCTGCACACGGTGCTGCCCGACTCGCGCGACCCGGGCGCGCTGACGGTGGCGGTCTCGACGGCCGGGGTGTTCCGGTCGCGGGACGGCGGCCGGAGCTGGGACCCGTCCAACACCGGGATCTCCGCGGTCTTCCTGCCGGACCCGAACCCGGAGTTCGGCCAGTGCGTCCACAAGATCGACCGGGACGCCGCGGACCCCGACCGCCTCTACCTCCAGAACCACTGGGGCGTGTACCGCAGCGACGACGCGGGGGCGAACTGGACGGACATCGGCGGCGGGCTGCCCTCGGACTTCGGCTTCGCCGTCGCCGCCCATCCGCACCGCGCGGACACGGCGTACGTCTTCCCGCTGAACGCGGACGCGGACCGCGTCCCGGCCGGCCACCGCTGCCGGGTCTTCCGCACCACGGACGCGGGGGCCACCTGGGAGCCGCTCTCGGCCGGCCTGCCGGACGGGGACCACTACGGCACGGTGCTGCGCGACGCGCTCTGCACGGACGACGCGGACCCCGCGGGCGTCTACTTCGGCAACAGGAACGGCGAGTTGTACGCCTCGGCCGACGACGGCGACACCTGGCGCCTCCTCGCCTCCCACCTCCCGGACGTCCTCTGCGTCCGCGCGGCAGTGCTCGAACCCTGAGCCCGGACACCCGCGAGGGGAGCCCGGGGAATCCGCGGAATCCGGGGAATCCGGGGAATCCGGGGAATCCGGGGGTTCGGGGAATCCGCTACGGGAGGGTCCAGTCGACCGGCTGGGCGCCCTGGCGGGTCAGGAGGTCGTTGGTGCGGCTGAAGGGGCGGGAGCCGAAGAAGCCGCGGTCCGCGGACATGGGCGACGGGTGGGCCGACTCGATGGCCGGGAGGTCGCCGAGGTGGGGCCGGAGGTTGCGGGCGTCGCGGCCCCAGAGCACGGACACCATGGGGGTGCCGCGGGCGACCAGGGCGCGGATGGCCTGTTCCGTCACCTCTTCCCAGCCCTTGCCGCGGTGGGCGCCGGGCTGGCGGGGCGCGGTGGTGAGGGCCCTGTTCAGCAGCAGCACGCCCTGGCGGGTCCAGGGCGTGAGGTCGCCGTTCGAGGGTCTGGGCAGGCCGAGGTCGGTGTGGAGTTCCCGGAAGATGTTCTCCAGGCTGCCCGGCAGCCTCCGCACGTCGGGCGCGACCGCGAAGCTGTGCCCGATGGCGTGGCCGGGGGTCGGGTAGGGGTCCTGTCCCACGATGAGGACGCGCACGTCGTGGAAGGGCTGCTGGAAGGCCCGCAGGATGTTGGGGCCGGCCGGGAGGTACGTGCGTCCGGCGGCGACCTCGGAGCGCAGGAAGTCGCCCATCGCCGCGATCCGCCCGGCCACGGGGCTCAGCGCGTCCGCCCACCCCTGCTCGACGAGTTCGTTCAACGGTTGTGCTGCCACGAGCGATCACTCTACTGGCCGCACGGGACGGCCCCGGACGCGGGCGATTGTACCTTCAGCAGATAAATACGGACAGATGCCGCCCGACTGGGACCCTCCCGAACAGCAAGTCCGGGAAAACCAGTAGCATGCGGCCGCATGAGCTCCCCCACTGGGCCTGGTGGCCTGCCCGTACGAATGCCGCGACCCCGCCAGACCGGACGTCACCGTCGTCCCGAGCCCGCGGTGGCGCCCGAGGGTGCGCCGTCGCTGGTGCTCGCCGTGCCCGGCGTCCCCTCGGCCGCGACGCGGTCCCTGGCGGAGGAGACCCTCAGCATCGCCCGCTCGGAGCTGCCCGGCCTCGACGCCCGCATCGGCTACCTCGACGGCGATGACGCCGAGGGTTCCGAGTTCCCGACCCTGCAGGCCGTGCTGGGCGCGGTCGAGGCCGAGCGCGAGGCGCGGGCCGAGTTCGCCCGTGCCGCCGGCCAGGAGGTGCCGAAGCAGGACGGCCCGTCCTCCGTGGTGGTCCCGCTGCTGGCGGGCCCGGACAGCGCGCTGCTGCGCCGGATCCGCCAGGCGCTGATGGACAGCTCCGCGTCGGCCGAGCTGGCCGACGTGCTCGGCCCGCACCCGCTGCTGGCCGAGGCCCTGCACGTGCGCCTGTCGGAGGC
This sequence comes from Streptomyces sp. NPDC101118, assembly GCF_044759445.1. Lineage (NCBI taxonomy): Bacteria > Bacillati > Actinomycetota > Actinomycetes > Kitasatosporales > Streptomycetaceae > Streptomyces > Streptomyces sp. NPDC101118. The sequence goes on from NZ_JBIVZG010000008.1 coordinate 71,823, forward strand.
GGGTCTGGCCCGCGCCGACCGCGCCCGGCTGTTCACCGTGGCCACGGCGGCCGACGGCATCATCCTGGGCACCGTCGGCGGCGAGGAGGCCGTGCAGGCCGCCGGGATCACCGGCATGCTGCTGGCCGCCCGTCTCGCGGTGCCGGTCATGGCGGCCGCCCTGGACCAGGAGGGTTCGGTGGCCTCGGTCGCCGACCAGCTGCGGAGTTCCGGCTCGGTGCAGCTGGCGCTGGCCCCGTACCTGATCGGCCCGGAGGCCGCCGAGGGCCTGCTGGACACCGCGTGCAAGGAGGCCGACTGCGCCACCGCCGAGCCGCTGGGCGCCTACCCGGCGCTGGGCAAGCTCGCCGTGGCCCAGTACGCCGCGGCGCTGGGCATCGCCCAGCCCGCGCAGGGCGCCCCGGTGCGCTGACCCGTCCGAACGCCCGCAGGGCCCGCCTCCCGGCGCCGGGAGGCGGGCCCTGCGGCGCTCCCGGCCCCTGGAGCTCCGGATCCGGCCCGGCGGGGCCGGCAGGCCCTCCGGCGGCCGGGCGGCCCGCCCCGGGGGCCCGGTCAGGCGAAGACCACGCAGGTGGCCGCCGGTACGTCCACGCTGCCCGCGCGGTGCGGCAGGCCGGTCTCCGGGTCCACGTCGAACCAGGTCACGTCGCCGGAGCGCTCGTTCGCCGCGTACAGGCGCCGCCCCACGGGGTCGAGGGCCAGGTCGCGCGGCCACACCCCGCCGCAGTCCACGCTCGCCGTGAGGGCGGCGCCCGCCCCGTCCTCGTCGAGGGCGAGCACGGCGATGGCGTCGTGGCCCCGGACCGCGGCCCACAGGAAGCGGCCGTCCGGGTCCGCGACGAGGGCGGAGGGGTAGCCGCGTACGTACTCGGAGGCCTCCCCGGGGGCGACCGGGACCTCGGCGAGGGGTTCCGCGGCGCCCTTCTCCGGGTCCCAGCGGCAGACGGTCAGGGTGGGGGCCAGCTCGTTCAGGACGTACAGGTGCCGGCCGCCGGGGTGGAAGGCGAGGTGCCGGGGTCCGCTGCCGGGGCGCAGGGCGGTCTCGGCGTGCGGGCGGGGCGGGAGGGGCGGGCGGGCCGTGTCGCCGGCGGGGTCGAGCGCGAGGACGCGCAGGGAGTCCGTACCGAGGTCGACGCAGACCGCCCAGCGGCCGCTGGGGTCGGGCAGCACCTGGTGCGCGTGGGGGCCGGTCTGCCGGTCCGGGTCGGGTCCGCTGCCCTGGTGGCCGAGGACGGCAGGGGGGCCGGTGAGGCCGCCGCCGGGGGTGCGGCGCAGGGCGCCGACGCCGCCGGAGGTGTAGTGGGCGGTGAGCAGCCAGGGTCCGGCGACGCTGAGGTGGGTGGGTCCGGCTCCGCCGACCGGCTCCGGGTCGCCGAGGGGGTACGGGCCCTCCGCGCCCAGCGCGAAGGCGGCGGCCGTACCGTGCTCGCCCTCGCTGACCGCGTAGAGCACCGGCGCGTCGGGGGCGAGCGCGAGGTAGGAGGGGTCGGCGAGGACGCCGGTCGCGCCGAGGAGGGTCAGTTCCCCGGTCGCCGGGTCGAGGGCCGCGGTGGTGATGCCGCGGCCGCCCGCCGAGGTGAAGGAGCCGATGTGGGCGCGGCGGCCGCCGCCGGCCGCGCCGCGCTGTCCGGTGTCCTCATTCACGATGGTGCCCTTCCCGGTCGCAGTGGGTCCCGTCCCGGCCGACCGTAGCAGAAGGTCTAGACCAAGTCGGTGCCCTGGGCCCGGGCTTGGGCTCCCGGGTTCTGCACGTAGGCGGGGCTGCTCTCGGTGGTGTCGTACGTGCGGTGGAAGACGGGGGTGGCGGAGCCCGAGATCGGCGGGACGATCCAGGACCAGTCCGCGCCCACGGTGCGGCCCTTCTGCTCCTCGCGGTCGAGGTGGGTCAGGAAGCGGCGGGACTCGGTGTGGTGGTCGGTGATGGTCACCCCGTCGCGGTCGAAGGAGTGCAGCACGGCCCGGTTCAGTTCGACCAGGGCGCGGTCCTTCCACAGGGAGCGGTCGCTGGAGGTGTCCAGCCCCAGTCTGCGGGCGACGGTCGGGAGCAGGTTGTAGCGGTCGGTGTCGCCGAGGTTGCGGGCGCCGATCTCGGTGCCCATGTACCAGCCGTTGAAGGGGGCGGCGGGGTAGCGCACCCCGCCGATCTCCAGGCACATGTTGGAGATCGCGGGGACCGCGTGCCAGCGCAGTCCCAGGTCCCGCCAGTGGTCGCCCTCCGGGTGCTCGATGGGCACTTCGAGGACGGCGTCCGGGGGGAGTTCGAACCACCGGGGCTTGTCGTCGCAGCCCTGGACCACCAGGGGCAGGACGTCGAACGGGGTGCCGGGCCCGCCGGGCCAGCCGAGCCGCCGGACCCCCTCGGTGAAGCCCCGGTTGCGCGGGTCGCCCTGCATGCCGTGCTCGGGGCCGTACCCCGCGTACCGGATGAGCTGTTCGTTCCAGATGACCGGACCGGGCCGGTCCGGGGTGTCCGGCGCGAAGACGGTGATGGTGGGCCGCACCCGGCCGGCGTTGGTGGCCTCCCTCAGGTGCTCCACGCACTGGGCGGCGATGTCGTCGGCGCCGGTGAGGTCGCGGTGGTCGCGCACGCGCAGCGAGTTCCAGTAGAGGCGGCCTATGCAGCGGTTGCTGTTCCGCCAGGCGACGCGGGCACCGTGGACGAGCTCCTGCGGGGTGTGGCGGTAGGTGCCGCTCTCCTCGATCTCCTTCCACACCACGGCGAGCCGGTCGTACGGATCACCGGCCTCCGGGTTCTCCCGGTGGTGGAGCCGGATGAACTCCTTGGCCGCCGTCCACACATGAGCGGCCGTCGAGCGCAGCTGCAGTATTTCCATTCCGGGCGGTTACCCCCTTACCGGCCAGATCCACCCTGTACATGCCGGATGAATGTGCTGTGAACAAGCACCCGTTGTACATGCCGCAGGTCAGAGAGTGACGTACGGCGCGCCCGGATCGGTGAATATCCTTCACCCGTTCGAGGGATCACCCGCAGAGGAATGCCAGAACACGCCCGCCGGGTGGGGCGGGCGTGGTAAGGGGCGTGGTGAGGGGGCGTCAGGAACGCACGAGCGACGCGCGGGGCGCAGTCCGCAGCGGTGCGTCGAGTTCGGCCAGCAGCCGCTCCAGACCGTGCAGATGGGCCAGCGCCGGCTCGCCCGAGGGAGCCGCCGGGCGGTGCTCGCGTACGGTGCCGTCGGCCGCGTCGGACCCGGCGCCGGGCACGGTGAGCGCCTCAACCGCGGCCTCGACGCGCCAGCAGGCGGCGGCCAGCCGGGCGTCGTGCCCGGCGTCCGGGTCGGCGGCCACGGCCGCGAGCCCGCGCACCTCGCGGGCGCACTCGTCCAGCAGCGCGATCACGGCGCGCGCCCGGGCCTTGCGGGCGCGGTACGGGCTGAGCGGGTGGACCAGCGGCGCCAGGGACATCCGCACCCGGCCGAGCAGCAGCTCCAGTTCGGCGGCGTGCGGGGCCGGGTCGGCGGTGGGCGAGCCGGCCAGGCGGGCGGCGGCCTCGGCGGTGGCGGCGTGGACGGAGCGCAGCGCGCGCTGGATCCAGGCGTCGTTGGTGGCGTGGGTGGTGACCGGCAGCACGAGGACCACGGCGAGGGCGGCGCACGCCGCGCCCACGGCGGTCTCGGAGAGCCGGAGCACGAGCAGGGCCGGGTCGAGGACGCCGAGCAGGCCGTACAGCAGTCCCGCCATCACCGTGACCGCGAGCATCATCCAGCTGTAGGAGACCGGCGCGGTGTAGAAGATGCCGAAGACGCAGAGGGCGACCAGCACGACGGTGGGTGCGGCGGCGCCGTGCAGGGGGATCGCGACGAGCATGCCGACGGCGATGCCGACGAGGGTGCCCAGCACCCGGCGGAAGCCGCGGACCAGGGTCTCGCCGCGCGAGGCGGTGTTGACGAAGATCCACCAGGCGGTGCCCACGGCCCAGTACCAGCGGTCCTCGGAGAGGCCCTGGCCGATGGAGAGGGCGACGGCGCAGGCGGCGGTGGCCTGGAAGGCCTGCCGCGTCGTGGTGCGCGCCAGGCCCCGGCCGGGCAGCGGCGGCGGCACGGCGGCGGGCGGGGTGCGGCGCTCGATGGGCCAGAGCACGAAGCGGACCAGGGCGGCGGCGGCCAGGGCCAGGCCGACCGCGGCGTACAGCTCGGGCAGCTGCCCGGGGACCGCGTGCAGGAACTGCGTGATGAAGAAGTTCATGAACGCGAAGATCCCGAGCGCATGGCCGCGCGGCCCCCAGCGGCGGGCGTAGACCCCGCAGAAGACGACGGCGACGAACGCCGCGTCGCGGGCCGTCGGGACCCCGTGGAGGGTGGTCGCCAGGGCCAGGACGGGGAAGCCGGCGGCCGGCAGGAGCGCGGTGGTCCAGGCCTGGGCGCGCACGGTGGCGTCGGTGACGGTGAAGAGGGCGAGCAGGGCCGCCAGGCCTCCGGTGATGGAGGCGGTGAGCGAGAAGCCGGCCAGTTCGGCGACGGCGACGGCGAGGCCCACGCCGATGACGGCGCGGGACGAGTTCCTCAGCCTCAGGTGCCCCGGGTCAGGAGCCACGAACATCCTCTTCACGGCGGTGGGCCGCCCCCCTTGTCGTGCTCGACGCCGCGTCTGGGCTTCCCGGGGGTGGTGGGGGCCGCAGGCACGACGAAGGCACCGCGGTCCGGTCCGGCCTCGTTGCCGGTCCGGCGCTGCGGCGCCGTAAGTACATGGATACTGCACAGATAAACACCTGAAAGGTGTCTGGCTCAACTGGCAGGCGGTCAGGTGTGCCATTGGCCCAGTCCGCGTCTCTGTCGCCGGGCCATCGGGCTGCCAACGGCCCAGGTAGGGGCGGCAGCCGTACCGGGAGCGTGACCTGGGACATCGTGCGCCGGCGGCTGCCCGCGCACCGCCCGTTCGGCGCAGTCCCGCGCGACCGGCGGGCCCGGGCCGCCTTGACTGGCGGAATGGAGGCCACGTCGACAGCGCCGCCGTCGGGCGCCGCGTACCGCAACCTGGTCCTGGCCACGGTCGGCTTCACCCTGACCTTCTGGGCCTGGGACCTGGTCGCCCCGCTCGCCGGGGACTACCAGGACCGGCTCGGGCTGAGCTCCTTCGAGCAGTCGCTGCTCGTGGCGGTGCCGGTGCTGGTCGGGTCGCTCGGGCGGATCCCGGTCGGCGCGCTGACCGACCGGTACGGGGCGCGGCTGATGTTCCCGCTGGTCTCCGCACTGACCATCGTGCCGGTGCTGCTGCTGATCGTCGTGCGGGACAGCTATCCGCTGATGCTGGTGGTGGGGTTCTTCCTGGGGCTGGGCGGCACGACGTTCGCGATCGGGATCCCGCTGGTGAACTCCTGGTTCCCGCCCGCCCGGCGCGGCTTCGCGCTCGGCGTGTTCGGCATGGGCATGGGCGGGGTGGCCCTGTCGGGGTACTTCACCCCGCGGCTGGCCGAGCACGGCTACGCCCTGCCGTTCACGGTGGTGGCCGTCGCGCTCGCCGGGTACGCCGTGCTCGCGGCGCTGCTGCTGCGGGACCGGCCGGACCGTCCCGTGCCGACCGCCTCCCTCGGAGAGCGGCTGGGCGCGGCCGGGCGGCTGCGGGTGACGTGGGAACTGGCCGCGCTGTACGCGATCGGCTTCGGCGGCATCGTCGCCTTCGGCGTGTACCTGCCGACGTACCTCAAGACCTGGTACGGGCTGTCGGCGACCGACGCCGGCACCAAGGCCGCCGGCTTCGCCCTGGTGACCGTGGTGTTCCGGCCGGTCGGCGGCTGGCTGTCGGACCGGATCCACCCCGCGCGGGTCACGGCGGGGGCGCTGGGCGCGGTGGCGCTGCTGGCTATCGTGCAGGCCTTCGACCCGCCGCTGAACCCGGGCGGCACGATCGCGCTGCTCTGCATGGCGGCCGGCCTCGGCACCGCCAGCGGCAGCGTCTTCGCGCTCGTCTCCCAGGTGACCCCGCAGCCCCAGGTGGGCAGTGTGACGGGCATCGTCGGCGCCACGGGCGGCCTGGGCGGGTTCGTGCCGCCGCTGGTGATGGGCGCGATCTACAGCGCGAAGGACTCGTACTCGATCGGCTTCATGCTGCTGTCCGACCTCGCGCTCGCCGGCGCCGTGTACGCGTACGTCCGGATGCGGACCGTCCGCCCCGCGGACGCGGTGGAACCGGACCGGACGGTGCGGTCCCCGGTCTGAGGCGGCCGGGCGGGGCGGTTCTCCGTCCGAGGCGGCCGGGCGGGGCGGTTCTCCGTCCGAGGCGACCGGACCAGCCGGGGCGGTTCTCGGTCCGAGGCGACCGGACCGGCCGGAGCGGGGCCGGGGCGACCGGCGGGGCGCCGGTCTCAGGGGCCGGTGAGCACGGACAGCACGTTGCCCGCAGGGTCCTCGAACCACGCGATGGCGTGCCCGCTCGACTCGTCCCGGGCGATTCCCTTCTCGTCCTGGTCGAAGCCCTCGTACCGCTGGATGGCGATGCCGCGCGCGACCAGGTCGTCGACGGCCCGGTCGATGTCCTCCACCGGGAAGTTGAGGACGGTGAAGCTCGCAGGTGTGTGGTTCTCCTTGGGGTAGAGGAAGACCTGCGCGCCGCTGCCGAGGTGGAGGGCGAGCGTGCCCATCTCGTCGTCGGTGACCTTCAGGCCCAGCGTCTCCCCGTAGAACCTGCGGGCCTCCTCGATGCTGTCGACCGAGAACCCGCTGAACGCCTTGCTCTCTCCCAGCATGACGGTGCTGCCTCCGTTCCTCGCGGCTACGTCCGCGCACGCCCCCGGCCCGTCGTCTCCATCGTCTCCCCGGGGTGAGGGGGGCACAAAGGGAAGGCGGGCGTGGGGGGGGGGGGGGGGGGGGGCGGGGCGGGGGCGGGCCGGCCCCCCCCCCCCCCCCCCCCCCCCGCCCCCGCCCCCCCCCCGCCGCCGCGCCCCCCCCCCCCGAGCCGCCG